>JBDZVF010000005.1:0-36411 GCA_040255575.1 Pseudomonadota bacterium
GAGCTACGCGCGCACTCATGGCGGCGTCGCGGTCTACGTCCCCGGTGAGGCGATCGAGTCTTCGGCGGAGCGCCTTCAGGTAGCGCGGGTAATGCCCGAGCCATTCGCGCGGCGTCGATTCGATGAAATCGGGAGGGAGCAGGGTGGCGAGGTCCGCTTCGATGCTGGCCGCGGCGGCCGGCGCCATCGCCCGGATGGCGTCGAGGTCGCCGCGGGCCTGGCGCCACTCACGCAGAATGCCGCGGATTTCGGCCGCGAGTTGCTCCGCGACCGCGGCGAAGTCGCCGCGACGGGATTCGATGAGTGCGTCGAATGCTTCCTTCGTTCGGGGAAGCGCGATCGGTCGAGGAAGCTCGACCGTTCGAGGAAGCGCGACCGTTCGAGGAAGCGCGACGTCGTCGGGGAAGAAGCATTCGCGCGCGGCGCGCCAGGTCACCGCTTGGGGCAGCGGTTGCGCGAGATCGAGGCCCGAGCTGAGGAGCACGAACTCCCTATCGCTGCCGATCCGCTGCGCTACGTATTTCGCCTGCTGCGGCAGGGCCAGCAGCGCAAGTCGCGTCAGCCCGCGACGTGAAAGCGCCTCTGCTTCGAATGCTGTGCGCGCCTCGACCAGCGCGACGCTGTGGCCGCGATCCTCAAGCGCGGGGAACACGCGGAACCGCAGTCGATTGCGCTCGACCTCCACGCTCTCGGCCAGCGGGCCGAAGTCCCACTCACGATGCTCGCCGTGCATGGGCGTCGGGGCCCAGCCGCTAGAAACGAAGCCCGCTGCCGCGCGACCCACGCTGTGAGCCGCGCCACTAGTGGCCTGCGTTGCGCCCGCCGCGCGCCGAGCTGCGCCGCCAGCGGCCCGCGTTGCGCCGGCTGCGCCCCCAGCGCTCTGAGCCGCCCGGCGATTGAGGGCTTCTTCGTCCAAGAGCCGCTGCTCACGCCGAACACTCAGCAAATCCCGTCCCTCAGCAACGACCTCATCATTCTCATCAACCACGCGCACATTCATGCGCAGGTAATCCGCGATCGGCAGAGCAGCCAGCTGCGAAGCGGTCAGCGTCTCCCCCGCACGCCGCGTCACAGCCTGAGCAAGCCACTCATGAAACGGCGGCAGCTCACCCGCTCGCTTCGTCGCCGCATCCGGCAGCTCCGCCAGAATCGCCCGCGCAGAATCCGGCACCGGCACGAACAACTTCCTCAGCGACTTCGGCAGCGCCCGCAGCAGCTCCGTGATCTTCTCCAGCCGCATGCCCGGCACCAGCCACGCGAGCCGCTCCGCATCCAGCAGATCGAGCAACGGCTCGGGCACCACGAGCGTGACGCCGTCGTCCGCCTGTGTCGGCTCCAACTTGTAGAGGAGCGGCAGATCGTTGCCGCCGACTTCAAACGTGCTCGGGAAGTGCTCTCCGCCGGCTTCAGGCGCCTCGCGCTCCATCACATCCGCCCGCGTCATGTACAGCAGCCGCGGATCGCGCCGCTCCGCCTTCACACGCCAGCTCTCGAATGCGGCCACCGTGCTCACCCCGACGGGGACGCGCGCTGTGTAGAAGTTCACGAGCGCCGTCTCGTCCACGACGATGTCGCGCCGGCGGATGCGCGCTTCGAGCTGCTCCACCTCCGAGATGAGCGCGCGATTGGCGGCGATGAACGAGCCGCTCACCTGGCCATTGCCCGCCACGAGCGCTTCGCGCACGAATATCTCCCGCGCCTCGACGGGCGCGATGTTCGCGTAGTTCACGCGACGCCGCGAGGCGAGCGTGAGCCCGTAAAGCGTGACCGTCTCGTAGGCCGACACGAACCCGCGCGACCGCACCCAATGCGGCTCGGTGTACACGCGCTTCACCAGATGAGACGCGGCCGACTCGATCCAGCCCGGATCGACCGCCGCAACCATGCGCGCATAGACCCGTGCGGTCTCGATGAGACTTCCGGCCACCACCCAGCGCGGCCGCTTGGACGCGAGCGGCGTGCCCGGCGCGATGATGAAGCGAATGCCGCGCGGCCCGGCATATTCGCGCTTCTCCTCCAGACTGCCGATGGAGCCGAGAAACCCTGTGAGAAGGGCCTGATGCAGCTCTGTGTAGCTCGCCGGCACCTGGTTCGGCCGCACTCTCAGCTCGCTCACCGCGTCCGCGAGCTGCGCGTGCAGATCCTGCCACTCGCGCATGCGAAGGAACGACAGGAAGTGCTCCCGACACCACTTGCGCAGCTGATTGCCGCTGAGCGCGGCGGATTGCTCGCCGAACGCGCGCCACAGATTGAGCACCGTGACGAAATCCGAGCGCGGATCGTTGAACTTCGCGTGCATCTGGCTCGCGTGCTGCTGGGCTTCCTGCGGCCGCTCGCGTGGATCCTGCACTTCCAGGAATGCGGCGATCACCAGCATCTCGGTGAGGCAGTTGCGACGGGTTGCTGCGAGCAGCATGCGCCCGAGACGCGGGTCCACCGGAATGCCCGCGATCTGCTCGCCGAGACTCGTGACCTTGCGGTCCTCGTCCATCGCCTTCAGCTCCTGCAGAAGGCGCACGCCATCGTTCACGAGCCGCGTATCGGGCGGATCGAGGAAGGGGAACTCGCCGGGCTCGCCGAGGCCCAGCACCGCCATGCGCAGGATCACGCTCGCGAGATTCGTCCTCAGCACCTCGGGCGGCGTGTATTCCTCGCGAAGCGAAAAGTCCTCTTCGGAATAGAGGCGGATGCAGATGCCTTCCGCTTCACGTCCGCAGCGGCCCTTGCGCTGCTCGGCGCTGGCGCGCGAGATCCGCTCCGTCGGCAGGCGCTGCACTTTCGCGCGCACGCTGTAGCGACTGATGCGCGCAAGCCCGGAGTCCACCACGAAACGGATGCCGGGAACGGTGAGCGAGGTTTCGGCGACGTTGGTTGCGAGCACCACGCGGCGCTTGCCGTGCAGCTCGAACACGCGATCCTGCTCGCGCGCGGAGAGTCGGGAAAAGAGCGGCAACACTTCGGTGTTGTGCAGCTCGGCTTCTTCCAGCGCGGCAGCGGCCTCGCGGATCTGCTTCTCGCCCGGCAGGAACACCAGCGTGTCGCCGCGAATGCCGCGCGAGCTCTCATCCAGCTCGCGTACCGCATGCACGATGCCTTCGGGCAACGAAAGCTCGGCGGTCTCTTCGCCTTCTTCCCTGTCCTCTTCGGCGACGATCAGCGGGCGATAGCGCACCTCCACGGGATAGCTGCGGCCGGACACCTCGATGATCGGCGCGCCGCCGAAGAACTCCGAGAACTGGCCGGGGTTGATCGTGGCGGAGGTGACGATCACCCGCAGCTCCGGGCGCTTCGGCAGGAGCTGCTTCAGCACGCCGAGGATCAGGTCGATGTTGAGGCTGCGCTCGTGCGCCTCATCCACGATGATCGTGTCGTAACGGCGCAGCGAGCGATCGCTCTCCAGCTCCTTCAGCAGGATGCCGTCGGTCATGAGCTTCACGCGCGTGCCACGCGTCGTGTGATCGTTGAAGCGCACCTTGTACCCGACCGCCGCGCCGACGGTCGTGCCCATTTCCTGCGCCAGCCGGTTCGCGAGCGCGCGCGCCGCGAGTCGCCGGGGCTGCGTGTGGCCGATGACTCCCGCTGTGCCGCGGCCCGCTTCGAGACAGAGCTTGGGAAGCTGTGTGGTCTTGCCCGACCCGGTAGCGCCACAGACGATCAGCACCTGGTGCCTGGCGATGGCCGAAAGAATCTCCTCCCGATGCGCGGTGATGGGCAGCGCCGGGTCGTACTCGAGCTTGAGTTGGGAAGCGGCCGCGGGAACGCGCATGCGGCCGGAAGGAGTGGACATGGCCCAAAGTGTAGCAGCCGGTCGGCGCTTTCGATCCGCGCAGGATTCAGCGGCCGGAGCGGGGGTAAAGCGACGGCGCTGATCGACAAGTCGCCCGGCACGCAGCGGACCACGACCTGCCGCCGCCCGTCCGGCAGCAGTGTTAACGCACCGTTTCTAGGGCTCGGCTTTCGGCAGCGCGCGGAAATCGATATCGCTGTCGGCGGCGAGCCACGCGAGCGCAACCCAGGCCGCCACGTTCTGCGCAAGCGCGCGCGGATCGATCTTGTCGAGCGTGTCGTTCGCGGTGTGATGGATATCGAAGTACCGGGTGCCATCCTGGTTCAGCAGGAAGATCGGCACGCCGAGCCGCGCGAGCGGTGCCGTATCCGCGCCACCGTCACCGGGCGGCTGGGCGGAAGGGACCACCGCGATGGGTGCAAGCACCCGCACGAGCGCCGCGCCGAACGGTGAGGCGAACGCGCCGTCGGGCAGGCTCACCGAATACACGCGATCGGCTCCGAAATCGCTCTCGCCCGCGATCACGTGCGAGGCGATCTCCGCCTCGTGCACTTTCGGGTACGAGGCGCCACCGAGCGGAATCGCGCCGGGTTGCGAGACTTCCTCCGACCCGTAGTACACCACGCGGATCGTGCGCTTCGGCTTGCGCGGCGCCTGGCCGATGAGCCGCGCGGCACCGGTGATGATGGCAAGCCCGGCGGCATCGTCGATGGCGCCGGTGCCAAGGTCCCAGCTGTCGAGGTGCGCGCCGAGCAGGACCACCTCATCCGGACGCTCGCTGCCGCGAATGTCCGCCACCACGTTCTGCGAGATGCTGTTCGGAACATAGGAGGCGGACGAGGTGAACCGGAGCCGCACCTTCTCACCCATTTGCGTGAGCCGCAGGATCTGGTCCGCATCCGGTTCGGAAACCGCGAACGCCGGAATCGGAAAGCGCGTGCCGTCATAGCGCGCGGCGCCGGCGTGCGCGAAGCGATCGCCGCCCGTGCCGAGCGAGCGGATCGCGAAACCGATGGCGCCGCGCCGCGCGGCTTCCGTGGGCCCATCGCGCCGTGCGGGCGAAGAGGCGCCATAGCCTGACCCATCCTGCGTCGGCGGCATCTGTCGCGTGATCATCGCGATCTTGCCGGCGAGCGAGCCGGGCGCGGCCGCCTTCAGGTCATCGAGCGTCGCGAAGAACGCGAGATCGGCTTCGATGCCACGGGGCGGCGTGGCGGGGGAGCCGCCGAGCGCGGCCGCGACGACGGGCTGCGGATACGGCGCGGTGATCTGCGCCTGCTCGGTGCCGCGCACCCAGGCCGTCATGGGAAACGGCTCGATGCGCACGTTCTCGAACCCGAGCGACTTCAGCTTTTTCGCGGACCATTCGGCGGCCGCGCGTTCGGCCGGCGAGCCCGCGGGGCGTGGGCCGATGCGCGTCGTCAGCTCACTGGCGATCTCCCACGCGACGGACTCGCCGCGCATCGCTTTGTCGCGTAGCTCGGCAGCAATGCTTTCAGTGGAAGGGGACGTATCCGACGCGTGTGCGGCGGCGGTCGCCAGAGTGAATGCGAGTATCGAGGCAAGAAGGCGTGATGAGCGATCCATCGTTTGCGAATCCCAGCGTCGGCGGGTGAGGGGTGGATTGTATTTCACGGAACCCGGGATGTTGGCCCGGCAAAATCACGCACCGGCCCAGCCGTTGAAGTCATAATTGAGGGCTGATGAACGCACGCGACCTCATCGTCCGCCACTTCCGCCAGATCTGCGTCTGGCCGCTTCAGCTCATGCCGTTGCGTCCGGGGCAGCAGGTCCAGCGTCATTGGGAGGCGCTCGAGTCCATCCGGTCCAACAATCACTGGCGCGAAGTGGTCGAGAAGTTCGCGGACCCGACCGAGTTCCACGAGCGGCATTACAAAGAGTTCGTCACATTTCTGCCGTACGTGCAGCGCTTCCTGTACGGCTCGACAGCGGGGCAGGAGGCTTCGAACGGGCAGCCGCAGGGGAGCATGCGGGTGTTCCGGCGCGACGATGTCGCGGGCGTGCGCATCGTTTTCGCGCAGGGCGAGCCGCCCACGCTGTTCCGGGTGCAGCACGTCAGCCTGTTCTTCTTTCTGGACGCGGACATCGCGATCCTCGCGTTCGAGATGTTCACGGACGATGTGCCGCTCGAGCGCGCGCAGGACACCCTGTTCCGCTTCGGCCGCGCCTATCCCGCGTACTGGGAGCGGGATGGGCAGGGCGGCAACTGCCCTTACTCCGTCGAATGGCTCGGCGCCAACGGCGAAGTGCTGGCGGCCTCGGACTATGCGGCGCGCGCCAAGTACCTCGCCCACGTCGCGCGCTATCGCTCGCCGTGCCTGGCGCATCACTGGGACTATCTCCTGCAGCCGCTGATGCTCGAGTACCCGGGGCAGACCGGCGTGCTTCGCTACCGCTTGCTCGAATACAACCGCATGCCGTTCATGTCGTTCTTCGCGGTGGACGATCCGTCGGAGCTCACGCGCGCGGACTTCGTGCGCATGGGCATGGTCACGCGGCCGGGCGAGCCCGACACCCTGCCGTATTCCTCGACGACGCTCGCGGATTTCGAGCGGGACTACTGTGACGACCGCTTCTGGGGCCGCTCGGGCGAGCGCTTCTCGGGTGACACCCGGTTCATCGTCACGGGCCTCACGTTCTCGATTGTGGGGCGGCATGGGGATTCCTTCTTTTCCGGGCCGGTCACGGGGCTGCTGGGGCAGTTCCGGCATCAGTATTTCCTGCTGTTCCTGATCGCCCATTTCCACAAGGCCGCGCTCGTTTCCATGTCCGATGAGCTCGCCGTCGCGATGAATCGACTCACCGTCGGCGAGACGGAGTCGGTGAAGAACTTCAAGCGCACCATTCGCCAGATGATGGAAGTGTTCCTGCGCTTCACCCATCGCTACTGGTTCCATGAGGTGTCGAACCAGGCGATCGCGCGCAGCATCTTCGGCCGGCTGAGCCGCTTCCTCGGCAACCACGACCTCTACCACGAGGTGCGCGCCGAGGTGACGGACATGAACAATTACCTCGACTCCGACAGCGCGCGCCGGCAGGCCAACACGGTGCTGCGGCTCACTGTCGTAACAATCGTGGGCTTGATCGGAACCATTGCGTCGGGCCTCTTGGGCATGAACCTCATCAGCTGGGCGGAAGAGCCCATGACCTGGCGCGTCAGCACTTTCCTCGTGACCACCGGCGCCACGCTCGTGCTCACCCTCATCACGGTGGCGCATTCGAAGCGGCTTGCGGATGTGCTCGATGCCATCTCGGACGCGCGCCTCGGCTGGAAATCCAAGTGGCGCGCGATGACCCGGGCGTGGCGCGCCAAGCCGTGACGGAGGCCGGGCGCGCGGTGTAGTCTTGCGCGCCTGATGGCAGAACGATTTTCTTCGCGAGCTGGAGGGACACGCGCGTGGATTGCGCTCGCCGTCGTGCTCGCCTATCCCACTTACGCCGCCGTCACTGCCACCTTCGCATTGGCCCTCGCATGCGATCGCGTCATCGCAGCGGATGCAGCGGATGCGGCGGATGCGGCGCCTCCCGTTGAGAAGCCCAAGACCGATCGGGATTGCGCCAGGCGCGCCGAAGGCCAACGCACGCCTTCCGGCAAGCCCTGCCCGGATGGCGGCGAGCGGCTGCCGCAGGACCGGCGCTCACCGCTCGACTCGCTGCCGCCGCTCGCGCCGCTCGTCGCCTGACGCGCGACGCATGCTGAGGCTTATCCCGGTTGCAGGTTGATGCTCGCCGGAGGCCGACGCTCCGCAGGCCCGCACGGCACCTTTTCTTTTCCTACTTCCTCTTCTTCCTACTACTTCTTCGCCGCCGGCTCGCCCGCCTTCTCATAGGCATCGAGCGCCTGCGATTCGGGCGTGCGCAGCTCCTCGAACGACTGGAACGGGCAGCGCGTGCCATCCTCGAGCACGACACTCGAGGTTCTGTCGATCTGGTTGAAGCCGCCGCGATTCACGAATCCCACACGGCTCGTGAAGGCAAGGCCTGGACAGGGCCCGAGCGTTTCCGCGCGAAACTTCGTGCCGTCCGCGGTCGCGATGATGAGCGTGTGATCGTCGAGCGCCGTCCAATCGTGAATCCGGTAGCGCATGACGCCGGTGCCGCGCTTGGTGATCGGCGCGGCGGCACTGGCATCGGCCTGATCGCGCACGTCTTGCGAATCAGGATTCTTCGTTGCGCAGCCAGCGAGGAGGAGTGAACTGAGGCAAGTCGCCGCGACAGCCGCCGCAGCCATGCGGGTCATACGCTTCGCCATGGATCTGCCCTCTCGAACGCGGGAACGATTGGGGACCTGCTCTCGCGCGAACATACGCCCGCAAAGGCGCGTTGGGCAGCCTCCCGCGCGTTGCCATAGTCCTCCACAAATCTTCGCCGCCTGGCCGCAATTCAGCCCGATCCGGGCGAGGCGCGGGCCTGACCATGGCTCCCCAGGTGAGACGCGGTGTCCTCACCGTACGAATCAAGCGGAGATTTCATCATGAGCGTCTGGACAACCAAGCTGCGTGGGCCGGCTCTTGGGCTCACTCTGGGCACGGCCCTGATGATTGCGGTGGCCCCCGTGCAGGCCGCCGAGGTGCAGAAGAAGAGCTCGAAGGCGGAGAACATCGGTGTGATGAGCGGCCTCGTGATCGGCGCGGTGGCGGGCGGGCCGGTCGGGGCCATCGTGGGCGCGGCCGGCGGCGCCTTCCTCGGCGACAAGTTCAACAAGAAGGACGTGCAGAACAGCCAGCTGAAGCTCAGCCTGGCGAAGAGCGAGTCGGAGAAACAGAAGCTCATGGCGGACCTCGCGTCGACCATGGCGCAGGGTGAAAAGCTCAGTGAGGCGCTCGATGACGCCGTCAACAAGACGCGCGACCTGGAGGCGGCTTTCGCCTTCCGCACGAACGAGGCGAGCCTGTCGGCAGATGATGTGGCGCGGCTCACCAAGATCGGCTCGCTCGCGGGGGCCCTTCCGGAGGTGAAGGTGCGCGTTTCGGGCTTCGCCGATCCGCGCGGCTCCGAGAAGTTCAACGCGGCGCTCTCCAAGCGGCGTGCGGAGTCGGTGGCCGGCGTGCTCGAGTCCGCGGGCATCCCGATGGATCGCATCGTGATCGAAGCGCACGGTGAGCACGAGTCGACGAGCTCGGAGGGCGACCTCGAGGGCTACGCCTTCGAGCGGCGGGTGACGGTGCGCATCGAGCAGGGCAGCGAAGACCAGGCGGTCGCAAGTCTCAAGTGAAGTGAGGCCGTCGCGCGGGGGCGCTCTTCTCGAGTGAAGGGCGCCCCCGTTACACGTAAAACGAGCTCTGCGTGCTGATGGCCGGGCGCATCGTGCTCAGGTGCGACGATGGCGCGGTGTCTTCATTTGGTGCGGGCGATGCCTTCGTCATTCCCGCCGGCTTTTCGGGCATGAGGTGGTGGTGGATTGCACCAAGATTTACGCCATCTTCGAAAAACTCACCTGAATGGTGCAGCCCCGCGTCGGCAGGCCGCCACACTTCGATCTCTTCTGATGCAAAACAATGACGTAGCTGTGGCGTGCGTCATGGCACAGCTGTTGCTTTGAACCCGCCCGACCTACATCGCACGACACTTCGGAGGGTCCATGAAATTGATCAGAGGCGGCTTAGCGACGATTGGCCTGCTGGCCGCTGCGGGCGCAGCGCAAGCGGGCGTCACGTCCACCTGGACGGCGACCAACGACTACGATTTTCGCGGCAACTCGCAGTCGGCCAAAGATCCCGCGATTCAAGCGAGCCTCGACTACGCCGCCGACAGTGGTTGGTACGTCGGCGCATGGGCCAGCACCATCGACTTCGCCGTGCCGCGGGGCGGGCCGCTCGATGACCCGGACTTCGAGCTCGATGTGTATGGCGGCTACACGAAGACGCTGGCGTCCGGCTGGGCGTATGACTTCGGCGTCGTGGCGTACACCTACCCGCAAGAGACGGACTTCACGTACACCGAGGCCTACGCGGGCATTGCGAAGGACTGGTTCAAGGCGAAACTCTGGTATTCCCCCGAGTTCGGCGGCAAGGCTGCGAAAGACCTGTCGCGCGATCTCGGCAACGGCAGCAGCGTTTCGGCGTGGTACATGGAGGCGAATGCGGCCGTCCCGCTGCCGCAAAACTTCTCCTTCCTCGGCCACATCGGTTACAGCACCGGCGATTACTGGGACAACGCGTTCCTCGATGACCAGGTCGACTGGTCGGCCGGCGTGGGCTACACGGCAGGCAAGTTCAACTTCGCACTCAAGTACGTTGATACGGACAGCGACGTGAAAGTCACCAGCGATGCTTTCAACAACGAAGGGCGCGTGATCTTCACGGTGGCGGCCACCTTCCCGTAGGCGAGTAAAAGCAGAACGACAGCCTCGTCATCAAATCTGTCGAATGAAGCAGGCCCGCTGTGCCCGAACACGGCGGGCCTGTTTTGTTGGGCAGACAAGTCCGTACTCACCGCAAGTCGCCAGACATAACGCGCGATGCGGGTGACAGCGTTCACGAATCCGCGCGACCACGCTTCCGCTACGCGGCCGTCTCGGGTGAAAGTTCCGGCGTGGCTTGATCGGGAGTGAGCGGCGTGCGGGGAGGCATGCCGCTCATTTCCTTTCGGTCACAGCGTTTTCAGCACTTCCGCGAGCGTGCCGAATATCTGGTCCACCTGCGAGCGCTCGACGATCAGCGGCGGCGAGAGCGCGATGATGTCGCCAGTCTGCCGCACCAGCATCCCCTTCTCGAAACACTTGAGATAGATCTCGAAGCCGCGCGCGCCGGGCTTGCCGGGGATCGGCTCGAACTCGAGCCCCGCGATCAGCCCGTAATTGCGAATGTCCATGAGATTCCGCGCGCCCTTCAGCGAATGCGCCGCGTCTTCCCAGTAGCGTGAAAGGCTCTTCGCGCGCGTGAGCAGCCCCTCGCGCTCATAGATGCCGAGCGTCGCGAGGCCCGCCGCGCAGGCCACGGGGTGCCCGCTGTAGGTGTAGCCGTGGAAGAGCTCGATGCCATCCGGCCCCTGCATGAACTGGTCGTAAATCGCCTTGCTGACGAGCACGCAACCCATAGGGATGCACCCGTTCGTGAGTGCCTTCGCGCCCGTCATGAGGTCGGGCGTGACGCCGAACTCCTGCGCCGCGAACGCCGAGCCCGTGCGCCCGAAGCCCGTGATCACCTCATCGAACACCAGCAGCAGCTTGTGCTTGTCGCAGATCTCACGGATTCGTTTGAGATAGCCCTTCGGCGGAACCAATACCCCGGTCGAGCCGGCAATCGGCTCGATGAACACCGCTGCGATGGTCGAGGGATCGTGAAACTGCACGAGCTTCTCGAGCGCATCCGCGAGCTCCACGCCGTGCTCCGGCTCGCCACGTGTGAACGCGTTGCGTTCGAGATCATGCGTGTGCGGGATGTAGTCGATGCCCGGCAAGAGCGATGCGGACCACCACTTGCGATTCGGCGCGATGCCGCCGATGGAGGTGCCGCCCATGTTCACGCCGTGATACGAACGTTCGCGGCTGATGATCTTCGTCCGCTGCGAGTCGCCCTTCACGCGGTGATAGGCGAGCACGATCTTCATCGCAGTGTCGACCGCTTCAGACCCCGAGTTGGTGAAGAACGCGTGATCAAGGCCGGCTGGCGCGATCTTCTTGAGCGCGTTGGCGAGCTCGAACGCTGTCGGGTGGCCCATCTGGAAGGCGGGCGCGAAATCCAGATTTTCGAGCTGGTGCGCCACGGCCTCCGTGATCTCACGCCGCGAGTGGCCCGCGTTCACACACCAGAGGCCGGCCGCCGCGTCCAGGATCTGCCGGCCCTCCGGGGTCCAGTAATGCATGCCCGAGCTCTTGGCGAGCAGGCGGGGTTTGGCCTTGAACTGCCGGTTGGCCGTGAACGGCATCCAGTACGCGTCGAGATCCATGGGGGTGCGCTCCGAGAGGGGCTGGCGATGATAAATAAAATTGACAATGCTGGCGAACTGATTAGGGTTTCTGCCAACTTCGTTGAGGATCTTGAACGATCATGAGCATCGATGTGGGCGAGCGGCTGCGCAACGTGCGCATCACCTTCGGCCTTTCCCAACGGGCACTTGCGCGCCGCGCCGGCGTGACGAACGGGCTCATTTCGCTCATCGAGCAGAACCGGGTGAGCCCGTCGGTCAGCTCGCTGAAGAAAGTGCTCGACGGGGTGCCCATGTCTCTCGCCGAGTTCTTCACCCTGGACATGGCCGCTGCGCCCAAGGCCGTCTTCAGTGCGGAAGAGCTGGCGGAGATCGGCAACGAGCAGGTTTCGCTGCGCCTGGTGGCGGCACAAAGAGCCGGTCGCCAGCTGACGCTGCTCCATGAGAAATACGCGCCCGGCGCCGAAACGGGCGACGAGATGCTCTCGCACCGGGGCGAAGAGGGTGGCGTCGTGGTGAAGGGTCGCATCGAGCTCACGCTCGCCGGTGTCTCGCGCGTGCTCTCGGCAGGAGAGGCCTATTACTTCTCCAGTCACCTTCCGCATCGGTTCAGGAACGTGGGCCGTGAGCCATGTGAGATCATCAGCGCAAGCACGCCACCCAGCTTCTGAAAACGCAGTCATGAACTCACAGCTATCCGTTTTGTCCTGGCACGATCGGGCGAAGGCGCTCGAGCCTCGCACGCAGGCTTTCATTGGTGGGCGCTATGTGGACTCCGCATCCGGCGCCACGTTCACACGCGTGAATCCGGCGAATGGGGAAGTGCTTGCGCACGTTGCAGCGTGCGACACGCGGGACATCGACGCTGCCGTGGCCGCGGCACGCGCGGCGTTCGAGTCTGGCGCGTGGGCGAAGCAGTCTCCCAAGGCGCGCAAGAAAGTGTTGCAGCGGTTCGCTTCGCTCATCCAGGACAATCTGGAAGAGCTCGCGCTGCTCGAGACGCTCGACACCGGCAAGCCCATTCGGGACAGCCTGAACGTGGACGTGCCGGCGACCGCGAACTGCATCCAGTGGTTCGCGGAAAGCGTCGACAAGATCTATGACGAGGTCGCGCCGACGGATCACAGCGCGCTGGCGCTGATCACACGAGAGCCGCTGGGCGTCGTCGGGGCGATCGTGCCCTGGAATTTCCCGTTGATCATGGCGGCGTGGAAGATCGGGCCGATCCTCGCTGCCGGCAATTCCCTTGTGCTGAAGCCCTCGGAGAAGTCTCCGTTGTCGGCCATCCGGCTTGCGCTGATCGCGAGCGAAGCGGGCATTCCGGACGGTGTGTTCAACGTGGTGCCCGGTCTCGGCATGCCCGCCGGCAAGGCGCTGGCGCTGCACATGGATGTGGATGGCATCGCCTTCACCGGCTCCACGGCGACGGGCCGCTCCATCATGCAGTACGCGGGGCAATCGAACCTGAAGCGCGTTTCGCTCGAGTGCGGCGGCAAATCCCCGAACATCGTGCTCGCGGATTACGACGACCTCGACCGCGCGGCCACGGCTGCGGCGTTCGCCATCTTCTTCAACCAGGGCGAGATGTGCTCGGCGGGCTCGCGCCTGCTCGTGCAGGAAGACATCCGTGAAGTGTTCCTGGAGAAGGTGGAAGGTGTCGCGCGCACGATGGTGCTCGGCGATCCGCTCGATCCGGATACGAGGCTGGGCGCGATCGTCGATGAGGCGCAGATGAATCGGGTGCTGGGCTACATCGAGGCGGGCAAGCGCGATGGAGCGAGCATTCGCCTTGGCGGCAATCGTGTGCGCGAGGCGAGCGGTGGGTTCTATGTCGAGCCGACGGTGTTCGAGCGCGTGAGCTCGCGCATGAAGATCGCCCGCGAGGAAATCTTCGGGCCGGTGCTCGCGACGCTGACCTTCAAGACGGTCGATGAGGCGATCAAGATTGCCAACGATGTGGTCTACGGTCTTGCGGCGGCTGTGTGGACGAGCAACGTGACGACGGCGCATCGCGTGGCCCGGGCATTGCGCGCGGGTGTCGTGTATGTGAATTGCTATGACGCGGACGACATCACCGTGCCCTTCGGTGGGTTCAAGCAATCGGGCATCGGGCGGGACAAGTCGCTGCATGCGTTCGACAAGTACACCGAGCTCAAGACCACCTGGATCGACCTGTCCTGACGAATTGACGTGAGCCCGGAATCCCTCCAATTCATCGCGAGCGCGCCTCGCGGGTTCGCTGATCTGCTCGCGCGCGAGTTGACCTCGTTCGGTGCGCGCGAGGTTCGCGAGCGCTCCACGGGCGTTGCGTTCACGGGGCCGCTGGAAGTGGCGTATCGCGCGTGCCTCGAATCGCGGCTCGCGAATCGTGTGTTCCTCCAGATCGCGCAGTTCGAAGCGGGCACGGCGGATGAGTTCTACGCGTGGGCAAAGCGCGTGGACTGGACTGCTCACATCGGGCCGGGCGCGACCCTCGCGTGCGATTTCAGCGGCAAGCATCCGGGCATCACGCACACGCATTTCGGCGCACTGAAACTGAAGGACGCGATTGTCGACAGCTTGCGTGACCAGGCGGGCTATCGGCCCGATGTGTCGCTCGAGCAGCCCTCGGTGCGCGTGCATGCGCATGCGAATCGCTCGAAGATTTCCCTGTCGCTCGATCTGTCGGGCGAAAGCCTTCATCGCCGCGGCTATCGCGGCGCCGGCGGGGAGGCGCCGCTCAAGGAGAACGTGGCGGCGGGCGTGCTGATTCGCGCCGGCTGGCCGCAGCTCGCCGCAGCGGGTGCCGAGTTCCTCGATCCAATGTGCGGGTCGGGGACGTTTGTCATCGAAGCGGCGATGATCGCGGCGGACATCGCGCCGGGGTTGGGCCGGGATTACTTCGGCTTTCTCGGCTGGCGCCAGCATGATGCGGCGCTGTGGGCGCGGCTTCGCGAAGAGGCTTCGGCGCGAGTGCGCGCCGCCAACGAAATCACGTCTGTCGTGCGCGGCCAGGACCGCGACGCCAGCGCCATCCGCGCCGCCCGCGCGAACGCGCAACGCGCGCACGTGGATGAGATCGTGCGCTTCGCCGTCCAGCCGCTGGCCGAAGCGCGCCCCGCTCAGGGGGTGGTTCGCGCATCAGTGCCCAAGGCGCCAGCAACACAGGCCGACGGCCCGGTGGCGAGCGGGGCAAGCGAGGCAGGCGAGGCAGGTGAGGCAGGCGAGGCAGGCGAGGCAAGCGAGGCAGGCGGGGCAAGCGAGGCAAGCGAGCTCGACTCCCGAGGCGGCGCGCCTGGGCAAGCGGGCCTGGTGTGCGTCAATCCGCCGTACGGCATTCGCCTGGAGGACCACTCCAAAGCCCGTCGGCTCCACAAAGAGCTCGGCGAGATCCTCAAGCAGCGCTTCGAAGGCTGGCAGGCTGCCATCCTCACGGGCTCGCCGGATCTCGGCCTGGAGTTGGGCTTGCGCGCGCACCGCGTGCACACGGTCTGGAACGGCGCCATCGAATGTCGCCTTCTGCGCATCAACATCGATCCTTCCGCCGCCCGCACGCTCATCGCCGCCGATCGCGGCGCGGCCCGCATCGACCCGTCGCTGCGCGATTCGAACGGCGCCAGGATGTTCGGCAATCGCCTCGCCAAGAACATCAAACAGCTCTCCCGATGGCTAAGGGACACCGGCGTCACCTGCTATCGCCTCTACGACGCCGACATGCCCGAGTACGCTTTCGCGATCGACTCCTACAAGGTCATCGCCGAGGAAAACAGGCCGCCGCTCGCCGAACCTGAAGTGTGGCTGCACGTTCAGGAATACGCCGCGCCAGCCAGCATTGACGAAGAAGCCGTGCGTCGTCGCCGCGCGGAGGCGTTCTCTGTGCTCCCGGACGTAACCGGCGTCCCCGCGGAACGCATTCGCGTGCGGCTGCGCCGAAAGCAATCGCGCGGCAGCCAGTACCAGAAGGTGGCCGAGCAGTTCCGCTTTCATATCGTGGAAGAAGGCGGCCTCAAGCTGCGCGTGAACTTCGACGACTACCTCGACACCGGCCTGTTCCTCGACCATCGCCCCACGCGCGCCCGCATTCGGGAGCTCGCGAAAGGCAAGCGATTCCTGAACCTGTTCGCGTACACGAGCACCGCCACGGTTTACGCGGCCGCTGGCGGCGCGCGCGCGAGCACGTCCGTGGATCTGTCACGCACCTACCTCGACTGGTCCGAACGAAACCTCGGCTTGAATGGCCTTGCGACCCGCCACCATGAGCTGGTGCAGGCCGATTGTCGCGAGTGGCTCGAAGAAGCTGCGCGCTCGCGCAATCACTACGACCTCATCTTCCTCGACCCGCCGACCTTCTCGAACTCGAAGCGGATGGAGGGCGTGCTCGATACTAGCCGCGATCATGCCGCGCTCGTCGATGCGTGCATGCGAGTGCTGACGGCGGACGGCCTGCTGGTGTTCTCCACCAACGCACAGAAGTTCAAGCTCGATGCGGCGCTCGCGGAGCGCTACGCCGTGCAGGATATTTCCGCCGCGACGATTCCGCGGGATTTCGAGCGCAACCCGCGCATCCACCGCTGCTATGACATCCGGCATCGAGGCTCGCCATGAAGCTCACCGATTTTCAGGCGCTGACGTTCGACTGCTACGGCACGCTCATCGATTGGGAGAGCGGTTTGCTCACGGCCCTTCAGGGGCTCATCAGCTGCGCGCCGCGCCGTCGGACGCGAGAAGAAGTGCTGAGCGACTACGCCGCCCACGAGCAGGAGCAGCAGCGCTTCACGCCGACGCTCAGGTACTCGCAACTGCTTGCGGTCGTCTACAAGCGGTTGAGTGAGAACTGGGGTGCGCCCGCGCCCTGGCAGGAGTGCACGAATTTCGCGGCGTCGCTGCGCACGTGGGAGCCGTTCACCGATACGCTTGCGGCACTCAGGTACCTCAAGTCGCACTTCAAGCTGTTCATCCTCTCGAACGTGGACAACGAAAGCTTTTCATACACGGCGCGCCGGCTCGGGGTGCGGTTCGACGGCATCATGACCGCCGAAGACATCGGCTCGTACAAACCCGACGTACGCAACTTCGAATACATGCTCGGACGCCTGCACAGCCAGGGCATCGAGAAGAACCGCATCCTGCACGTCGCCCAAAGCCTCGTGCACGATCATGTACCCGCAAGAGGGCTGGGCATCGCTTCCTGCTGGATCAATCGCCAGCACGGGCGGATCGGCGCGGTGGGCGAAATCGCCAGCCGAGCCCGCTACGACTTCAATTTCGCCACCCTGGGCGATTTCGCCGAAGCGCATCGCAGGGAACTGGCCGGCTGAGCGACGGTGGTTGATGGTCGCCGGTTGAGGAGCAGCGGTTGAGCGGCGACGGTGGAGCGGCGACGGCTGGACGACGGGGGTTGAGCGACGGGGGTTGAGGGGCCGGGGCCAGGGCGCGGCGGCTGACGACGCCGTTGCATTCCAACCCGCGCACTGGCTCTCTGCAGCTGTCGGCGGCCGAGGCCGAGGTGCGCACAATCTCAGTGGATCACGATCACGTCGCCTTAGGCGATGCGGATCGAGAGCGGGTCAAGTCCTTCGATGCCCGCTTCAATGGAATCGCCGCGGGCCAGGGCACCCACGCCCGCGGGCGTGCCGGTGTAGATGAGATCGCCGGCCGCGATTTCGAAGAGCGTCGAGAGCTCCGCGATGATCTCGGGCACCTTCCAGGTCATCTCCGCGACATTGGCGTCCTGGCGCATCTTGCCGTTGACGCTGAGCCAGATGCGCGCGCTTTCAATGAGGCCACCCGCGCCCACCGGACGAATGGCGCCGATCGGCGCCGACCGATCGAAACCTTTGCTCGTGTCCCAAGGCCGGCCGTGGTCACGGGCTTCCGATTGCAGGTCGCGGCGGGTGAGATCGATGCCCACGGCATATCCGTAGACCAGCGCGTTCGCTTTCTCGACGGGGATGTGGGTGCCGCCGGCGCCGAGTGCGACGATGAGCTCCACTTCGTGATGCAAATTCGCAGTGCGCAGCGCATACGGAATCGTGCTGCCGCTCGCGACGACTGCGTCCGCGGGCTTGGTGAAGAAGAACGGCGGCTCGCGGTCGTCATTGCCCATCTCGCGGGCGTGCGCGGCGTAGTTGCGGCCTACACAGAAGATGCGCCGGACCGGAAAGCGGTCCCGCGTGCCGCGCACTTCAACTGAGGGCTGCTGAGGGACAGGCGTGATGACGTAAGACATGAAGGTCCTTTGCGGAAGGCGCGTCGCGGAGCGAAAGCGCGCCGCGGATGGCGTGGCGATTGTCGCGTCATTCACGGCGGATCTTCAACGGCGCCGTGTCGAGAGCCGTAGTTTTGAAGCGCGGCGTGGACAAGCGCGGCGTTGATCGCGCTCGGTCGATGCGCGGGCGGTCGACGCGGCCGGTTGGCTGGGCTAGTTAGCGCCGCTAGTTGGCGCGGCTAGTTGAGGAACTCGGTCGGCGCGGCCAGTCGACGCGATCAGTCGGTGCGCTCGGTTGGCGCGGTCGGTTGACGCGATCGGTTGACGCGATCGGTTGACGCGGCAGTCGGCGCGATCGGTCGGCGGGATCGGTTGGGGGATCGGCCGGCGCGATCAGTTGGTGCGATCGGTTGACGCGGCAGTCGGCGCGATCGGTCGATCGGGGCGGTCAGTCTCGTGCCGTTTCGGGCACCATCACCTGCGGGTCACGCGCGGTTTCGGGGACCATGACCTGCGGATCGCGAGCCGTTTCGGGCTTCAGGTCCGTGGACGATGGCGAGGGCGCGGTGGAAGGCTGATGCGGCACGGATGTCGGGTCGCCAGGGGCCGTGGACGGTTGCGGCGAAACTGCCGGTGGACTGACGGGCGCCGTCGAAGGTTGCGGCGTCACCGGTGGCGTGTAGCCCTGCGCGGTGGAAGGTTGCGGCGTCACCGAGGGTGTGTAGCTCTGCGCCGTGGAAGGCTGCGGCATTACCTGCGGCGTGTACGCCGGTGCCGTGGAAGGTTGTGGCATCACCGGTGGTGTGTACGTTGGCGCCGTGGAAGTTTGCGGCATCACCGGTGGCGTGTACGTCGGTGCCGTCGAAGGCTGCGGCGACACAGAGGGTGTGCCGGTCGGCGCGCTGGAAGGCTGCGGCAACACCGGCGTGACACTCGTTGGCGCAGTGCTCGTCGGTGCAGAGTTCCTGGGCGCCGTCGCGCCGGACTGCGTGCCGCTCGTTGCGGGCGGTGCCGGGACCGCTCGCGCCTGCCGAGAGTGCGCTCGATTCGGGGTCTCGTTGTCCGTGGCGGTCGCCGCAGGCCGTCGCGGCCGCGCGTCCTGGGCAAAGGCCGCGGTCGTGGTGATGACCAGGCTGAGCGTGGCCAGCAGTCCCGCGGCAAGCAAGGCCGACCGCCGGCGTGTGCGTCGTGTGCTCCATGTAACCATGGCGAACTCCTCTGACCTCGCGCCTCCGCGAACCTCGCCACTCGCAGACCTCGCGGTTCCGCAGACTTCGCGGCTCCGCAGGCCTCCCGGCTCCGCAGATCCCGCTAGAGGAACACCCTATCGACACCCCAGTTCCCCGCCCGTTTGGCGCGAGCTAGAGCATGTCCCGCAACCGGTAGTACATCATCGCCAGCACCAGCGCCGGCCTTCGCATCACCTTGCCACCGGGGAACGTCCGGTGCGGGATGCGCGCGAACACGTCGAAGCGTTCCGCGGTTCCGCTGATGGCTTCGGCAGCGAGCTTGCCCGCAAGACCCGTGAGCACGATGCCGTGCCCCGAAAAGCCCTGCAGGAAATACAAGTTGGGCGCCAGCCGCCCGAAGTGGGGCGCGCGGTTCAGCGTGATATCCACTTCCCCGCCCCACGCGAACTCGAGCTTCACGTCGGCGAGCTGCGGAAACACCCTGATCATGCGCTGGCGCGTGCCCTCAGGCGCGTCGAAGCGCGACAGCCCCGAGTAGTTCACGCGCCCCCCGAACAACAACCGGTGATCGGCCGATCGACGGAAATAATCGACCACCCAGTTCGAATCGGTCACCCCCGCATTGTTCTGGATGAGCTCCCTCGCGCGCGCTTCTCCCAGTCGTTCGGTCGCGACGATGTACGTGGACACGGCGATGATCTTGTCGAACAGCGTCGGCACCAGCGGCCCGAGGTAAACATTCCCGCACAGAACCGCGTACCGCGCGCGCACTTCGCCGTGCTCGGTGCGAATCGAGATGCGCTCACCCGAGGCGCCATTCGCGCTCGTTCGCGTCCAGGACATCGCGCGTGAGTGCTCGAAGAGGCGTGCCCCCAGCCGCTCCGCCGCGGCAGCGAGCCCGAGCGTGTAATTGAGCGGATGCAGGTGTCCGCAATTGGGATCGTAGAGCGCCGAAATATAGTGCGTGCTCGGGATGATCGAGCGCACCTCATCGCGCGGCATGTAGCGCGCGTCCGCGTAATCGAGCTTGGAGCGGAGGAGGTCGATCTCTTCGCGAATCTCCGCATCGTGCCGCGCCTTCTCCGCGACCTGCATGTGCCCGCTCACCCAATCGCAGTCGATGCTGTGCTTCGCGATGAGCTCGCGCATGAGCGCGAGGCCCTCGACGGTCATGTCCCAGACGCGGCGCGCGTCGCTCTCGCCGATGAGCTCCGCCAGCTTCGTGTGACCGGACGCGACGCCGAGCAACGCCTGCGCGCCGCTCCTGCCCGACGCGCCCCAGCCAATGCGATGTGCTTCGAGGAGCGCTACCTGATAACCGCGCTCCGCGAGATGAAGCGCCGTCGAGCAGCCGGCAATGCCCCCACCGACGACGCATACGTCGCATTCCACCGTCCCCTCGAGCGTGGGCCGGGCAGGCGAGGCGTGAGCCGTAGCGAAGTAATAGGAGTGGTTCGGATAGTCCATGGTCGAGGGTGTTTAGGATCTTTTAACGGCAACCCGGCCTGCCGCCGCGCAGGATACGGGCCTGCGAGAGCGCGCGGCAAACCGGTGCGTGGCCGTCAGGCGAGGCGTGCCCACTCGCCGGCAGGCCGCAGTACGAGCGCGCGGAGCGTGTCTTTTCCCTCGGCGGGGCGGCAGCTTTCGACGGGGGCCTGTGGTGTAATACCCACCCGTTCCGCAGAAGCCGAACCGGCGTCCGTTTAGGATATTAGACGCGGCCCGGTCACACCCATGTCGCGCAAACGTCCCGTCATCGGATTGCCGGCTGATCGCCGAATGATCGGCCACCACCCCTTTCATGCCGTCGGCGAGAAGTACCTTCGCGCGGTCATCGAGGCCGCTCACTGCGCGCCGGTGGTGCTGCCCGCGCTGCGCGATTCGGTGTCGATCGATGAAATGCTCGACCTCGTGGATGGCCTGCTCTTCACCGGCAGCACCTCGAACGTGGCGCCGGTGCATTACTCCGGCCCGCCGAGCCGCGCCGGCACGCTGCACGATGCGGATCGGGATGCCACGACGCTCCCCCTGATTCCCGCGGCGGTGGAGCGCGGAGTGCCGGTGTTCGGCATCTGCCGAGGCTTCCAGGAGATGAATGTCGCCTTTGGCGGCACGCTCCACCAGAACCTGCACGAGGTGCCCGGCCTCCTCGATCATCGCGACGATGAGTCCCAGCCTCTCGATGTTCAGTACGGCCCCGCGCACGATGTGGTGCTGGAGGAGGGCGGGCTCTTCCGGGAACTTGCGGGCACGAACAGGGTCCGCGTGAACTCGCTGCACCACCAGGGCGTCGAGCGGCTCGCGGAGCGGCTCATCGTCGAGGCGCGCGCGCCGGATGGTGTCATCGAAGCCTTCCGCGTGCGCGGCGCCAAGCGCTTCGCGGCCGCCGTGCAGTGGCACCCGGAGTGGAAAGCGATGAGCAACGAATTTTCGAAAGTGCTGTTCGCGGCGTACGGCGCGGCCGCGCGCGAGCGCGCACAGGAACGAGGCTGAGGCGAAAGGTTTTCCCATGGGCAATGAAATTCAGCAGTTCTTCCGGGATCACGGCATCTCCGAAGTGGAGGCCATCATTCCCGACATGGCCGGCATCGCGCGCGGCAAGATCATGCCCGCCGAGAAGTTCGCCGAAGACGAGGGCATGCGGCTGCCGGAGAGCATCTTCCTGCAGACGGTGACGGGCGATTATCCGCCCGAGCCCGGCGAGGCGATGAGCCCCGCGGAGATCGACATCGTGCTCAAGGCCGACCCCAAAACGGTGCGGCGGGTCCCGTGGGCGGCCGAGCCGACCGCGCAGGTGATCCACGACTGCTTCTATTCGGACGGCCGCCGCGTCACGATGGCCCCGCGCCACGTGCTGCGGAACGTGCTCGAGCTCTACGCGCAGCGCGGGTGGGAGCCGGTGGTCGCTCCCGAGCTCGAGTTCTATCTCGTCGAGCCGAACATCGATGCGGACTATCCCCTGAAGCCACCCGTCGGCCGCAGCGGCCGCGCGGAGCCGGGGCGGCAGTCCTACAGCATCGCCGCGGTGAATGAGTTCGACCCGCTCTTCGACGACATCTACCAGTTCTGCGAGGACCAGGACATCGAGATCGACACGCTGATCCACGAGGACGGGCCGGCCCAGATGGAGATCAACCTGATCCACGGCCATGCGCTCGATCTCGCCGACCAGGCGTTCCTCTTCAAGCGCACCGCCCGCGAGGCGGCCCTGCGCCACAAGATGTACGCGACGTTCATGGCCAAGCCGCACGCGAAAGAGCCGGGCAGCGCCATGCACATCCATCAAAGCATCGTCGACAAGAAGACCCGCAAGAACATCTTCTCGAGCGCCGATGGCACGCCCTCGCAGCTTTTTTTCTCCCACATCGCCGGCCTGCAGAAATACCTGCCCTCGGCGATGGCGCTCTTCAGCGCCAACGTGAACTCCTATCGCCGCCTCACCCGCTATCTCTCCGCGCCGATCAATGTGCATTGGGGCTACGACAACCGTACCGCCGGCCTGCGGGTGCCGATGTCCAACGCCGAAGCGCGGCGCGTGGAAAACCGTGTGGGTGGGGCTGACGCCAACCCGTACATCGCGATCGCCGCCTCCCTGGCCTGCGGCTATCTCGGCATGATCGAGGGGCTGCAGCCGAGCGACCCCATCACGGGCAGCGCCCATGAATTGCCTTTCGGGCTGCCTCGGTCGCTTGACGAAGCGCTGCGCCTGCTGCGCGAGTGCGACCCGCTCGTGAAAGTGCTCGGCGAGGCGTTCGTGTCGGCCTTCACCATCGTGAAGGAGGCCGAGTACGAGGTGTTCCTCCAGGTGATCAGCTCTTGGGAGCGGGAACATCTGCTACTCAATGTGTAGTGGCTGTTATATAAAGCCGTGCCGTGATTCAGGAGCCAGGTATGACTATCGCTACCCGACCCCCGCTGCGTTCGTTGCTGTTGAGTGTGGTGATCGCCGCTGCGCTCACCGCGTGCGGCAAGAAAGAAGCAGCCCCGGCGGGCGCCGATGCGGGGCAGCCCGCGGGCGAAGAGAAGGTGCTGAACCTCTCGATCTGGAACGACTACCTGGCCGAGGACACGATCGCCAATTTCGAGAAGGAAACCCGCATCCGGGTGTCCGTCACCAACTACGGCAGCAATGAGGAGCTCGAAGCGAAGCTCGCTCCGGGCAATTCGGGCTACGACGTGGTGGTGCCCTCCGCCTCCTCGTACGAGCGGCAGATCAAGGCCGGCTACTACCAGAAGCTGGACAAGGGGCTGCTCCCGAACCTGAAGAACATGGATCCGGACATCGAGGCGCGCCTCGCGATGCACGATCCGAACAACGACTACGCGGTGCTTCACATGTGGGGCACGACGGGGATCGGCTACAACACCAAGAAGATCGAGGAGGCGATGAAGAACGCTCCGGTCGACAGCTGGAAGCTGGTGTTCGACCCGAACGTGATCAAGAACTTCAAGAAGTGTGGCGTGGCCGTGCTCGACTCCGCGACGGAGATGTACAGCATGACGCTCGCCGCAATCGGCAGGGATCCGAACAGCCAGAAGCAGGAAGACCTGGACGCCGCGACCAAGGCGCTGATGGCGATCCGTCCGAACATCCGCTACGCCGACACCCAGCGCATGATCGGCGATCTCGCGAACGGTGAGATCTGCCTCGCCGTCGGCTACAACGGCGACATCCTGCAGGCGCGTGACCGCGCGGAAGAGAACAAGACGGGCGCGGAGATCAAGTACGTCATCCCGAAGGAAGGCACGATCATCTGGTTCGACAGCTACCTCATCCCGAAGGACGCGCCGCACCCGAAGAATGCGCACCTCTTCATCAACTACATGCTGCGTCCTGAAGTGATCGCCGCGGTCTCCAACACGGTGAACTATGCAAACGGCAACTTGGAAGCCACGCAATTCGTGAACAAGGAAGTGCAGGAAGATCCGGGCGTCTATCCGCCGCAGGAGGTCAAGGCCAAGCTCGTGCCGGATCTCGCGGACAGTGACGAAGGCACGCGGATCATGACGCGCGGCTGGCAGCAGTTCACGACCGGACATTGATCGGCAAGGCAGTGGGCGGACGGCCCGAGGTACGCCGGGAGCCGTGGAGGGATCCACAGGCCGAGGCGTACATCCGAATCGAGAGCGTCACCAAGAAGTTCGGCGAGTTCGTCGCGGTCAACGACGTCTCGCTGGACATCTATCGGGGCGAGATCTTCTGCCTGCTCGGCGGCTCCGGCTGCGGGAAGACGACGCTTCTGCGCATGCTCGCGGGCTTCGAGTCGCCCACGAAGGGGCGCATCTTCATCGACGGGCAGGATATGTCGGGCGTGCCGCCCTATCGGCGCCCGGTGAACATGATGTTCCAGTCGTACGCGCTCTTCCCCCACATGACGGTGGAGCAGAACGTCGCCTTCGGCCTGAAGCAGGAGGGGACGCCGAAGGCGGAAATCGCCGAGCGCGTGCACGCCATGCTGAGCATGGTGAAGCTCGACCAGTTCGCCCGGCGCAAGCCGCACCAGCTCTCCGGCGGCCAGCGCCAGCGCGTGGCGCTCGCCCGCTCGCTCGTCAAGCGCCCGAAGCTGCTGCTGCTCGATGAGCCGCTCGGCGCGCTCGACAAGAAGCTGCGCGAGCACACGCAGTTCGAGCTCGTGAACATCCAGGAAAGGCTCGGCGTCACCTTCGTGGTCGTCACGCACGACCAGGAAGAGGCGATGACGCTCGCCTCGCGCATCGGCGTGATGAATCACGGGCGCATCGCGCAGGTAGGCACGCCGCACGAGATCTACGAGTTCCCGAGCTCGCGCTTCGTCTCCGAGTTCATCGGCAACGTGAACATCTTCGAAGGCCGGATCATGGCCGACGAGCCCGATCACGTGACCATCGATTCGCGCGAGCTCGGCGCGCCGATCTACGTGGGCCACGGCGTGAGCACCGCGCCCGAGGCGCTCGTGTGGGCGGCCGTGCGCCCCGAGAAGATCATGATCACGCGGGAGCGGCCGACGGCGCCGCTCGGCGTGCCCGAGGCCTTGCGCGCGCGCGAGGGCGATTTCAACCGGGCGCAGGGCGTGATCCAGGAAATCGCCTACATGGGCGACACCTCGATCTACATCGTGCTGCTCGATTCGGGGAAGCAGCTGCGCGTTACCCAGCCCAACACGCTTCGTCACGCCGACGAGCCGCTCACCTGGGAAGAGCGCGTCTGGATCAGCTGGCACGAGACGAGTGCCGTAGTGGTCACGGAATAGGGCGCGGACATGGCTCAGTTCACAGAGGCGCCGCTCGGTTACCGGGTGAGCGCCCGGCTCGGGCGCTTGCTCGAAACGATGTCCCGGCTGCCGCCCTTGCGCTGGTCGCTGCGCGGGCTGCAAAGGCTCGGCATCACGGGCCGTGCGGCCGTGATCATCGTGCCTTCGCTCTGGCTGCTGCTCTTCTTCCTCATCCCGTTCATCATCGTCCTGAAGATCAGCTTCGCCGAGACGCGTCTCGGCGTGCCGCCGTACACGCCGCTCCTCGAGCTCGGGGCGGACGGCGTCGCGCACTTCGCGAAGCTGAACGTGCAGAACTACCTCTTCATCTTCAAGGAGTCGCTGTACTTCGAGGCGTTCCTGAGCTCGCTGAGAGTCGCGGCGGTCTCGACGGTGTTCTGCCTGCTGCTCGGCTACCCGATGGCGTACGGCATCGCGCGGGCGAGCCCGAGCTGGCGCAACGTCCTGCTGCTGCTCATCATCCTGCCGTTCTGGACTTCGTTCCTCGTGCGCGTGTACGCGTGGATCGGGCTCCTGCGCAACAACGGCCTGATCAACAACGTGCTGATGGCCCTGCACATCATCGATGAGCCCATCGTGATGATGCAGACGGATTTCGCCATGTATATCGGCATCGTGTATTCGTACCTGCCGTTCATGATCCTGCCGCTCTACGCGAACCTGGAGAAACACGACAACACGCTGCTCGAGGCCGCGGTGGACCTGGGCGCGACTCCTCTCAAGGCCTTCCTCAAAGTGACGTTGCCGCTATCCGTCCCGGGCATCGTCGCGGGCTCCATGCTGGTCTTCATCCCGGCGGTGGGCGAGTTCGTGATTCCGCGCCTGCTCGGTGGGCCGGACTCCCTCATGATCGGGCGCGTGTTGTGGGATGAGTTCTTCCTCAATCGCAACTGGCCGATGGCGAGCGCGGTTGCGATCACGCTGCTGCTGCTGCTCGTGATCCCGATCATCGTGTTCCAGCGATTCCAGGAGAAAGAGACCGCCGGGGCGCGCCGATGAATCAGAACCGCTCGATCTTCCTGCTGACGATGCTCGTGCTGGGCTTCGCGTTTCTCTATATCCCGATCCTTTCGGTGATCGCGTACTCGTTCAACGACTCGCGGCTGGTCACGGTCTGGGGCGGGTTCTCGACGCGGTGGTACCGCGAGCTGTTCGAGGATCGCCAGATGCTGGCGGGCGTGTGGCTCAGCCTGCGTGTCGCGACGGTGACGGCGACAGGCGCGGTGATCCTCGGCACGCTGGCGGGGCTCGTGCTCGCCCGCTTCGGCCGGTTCCGCGGCCGAACGACGCTCGCTGGCATGGTGACCGCGCCGCTCGTGATGCCTGAAGTCATCACCGGCCTGTCGCTGCTGCTGCTGTTCGTGGCGTTCGCGGATTTTCCGCTGGTTCCGGACCAGCGAGGCTTCAGCACCATCGCGATCGCCCACATCACGCTGACGATGTCTTACGTGACGGTGGTCGTTCAGTCGCGCCTCGCGACGCTCGATGAGTCGCTGGAAGAGGCCGCCATGGATCTCGGCGCGCGGCCGTGGAAGGTGTTTCTCGTCATCACGCTGCCCATCATCGCCCCGGCGATCATTTCAGGGTGGCTGCTGGCGTTCACGCTCTCGCTCGACGATCTCGTGATCACGAGCTTTACCGCAGGGCCCTCCACCAACACCTTGCCGATGATGATCTTCTCCAAGGTCCGGCTCGGCGTGACGCCCGAGATCAACGCGCTCGCCACGCTCATGGTCAGCGTGGTCACCGTGTTCGTCATCGCCGCCGGAATCCTCATGGCGCGGCAGGAGAAGGCGCGGCAAAGAGATGCACAGATGGCGGCGGCCACGGCCGGTGCGCTTCCCGGGCGCTAGGAGTCAGAGGAGTCAGTCAGACCGGCTCCCAAGATAGTAAGCTCGTGGCATCAGGTTTCACGGGTTCATTCGCATGAAGGTTCTCGGCGTCGATGTGGGCGGCTCGTCCATCAAGGGCGGGCTGGTGGATGTGCAGGCGGGCACGCTGCTGGGCGAGATCGTTCAGGTGCCCACGCCGAAACCCTCGACACCGGATGCCGTGATGAAGCAGGTCGCGTTGCTCGGCCGGCAGCTTCCCGGCGGGGAGGCCGCGGGCTTCGCCTTTCCAAGCGTGGTGAAGCGCAACATCGCGCGCACCGCCGCCAACGTCGACCAGGGCTGGATCGGTACGGATGGCGTGAAGCTCGCGCGGGTCGCGCTCGGCGTGCCGGCCGTGTTCCTCAACGACGCGGACGCCGCCGGACTAGCCGAAATGCGCTGGGGCGCCGGGCGAGATACACCAGGCACGGTGATCATGCTCACCTTCGGCACCGGCATCGGCACGGCCTTTTTCACGGACGGCAAGCTCTTGCCCAACACCGAGGTCGGGCACATCCAGATGCATGGCGCGGATGCGGAGGAGTGGGCCTCTGCGCGGGTGCGCACGGAGCAAAAGCTCGATTTCCCCGAATGGATCGCGCGCGTGAACGAATACCTGGCGCTGCTCCACTCGCTCTTCTGGCCGGATGTGTTCATCCTCGGCGGCGCGGTGAGCGAGCGTTATGACCAGTTCGCGCCGCTCCTGAAGTCGCAGGCGGAGATCCGGCCCGCGTATTTCGCGGGGCAGGCGGGCGTCATGGGCGCGGCGCTCGCGGTGGCCGAGTCCCTGCCTTAGACTTTGCCTCCCAGCCGGTCTCATCACGTTCAATGCCTTTTCAGAGCAAGCTCCCCGACGTCGGAACCACCATTTTCACGGTCATGTCGCGCCGGGCGCGCGAGCTTGGGGCGCTGAACCTCGGCCAGGGCTTCCCGGACTACGCCATCGATCCGCGCATCGCCGAGCTCACCGCCGAGGCCATGGCCGAGGGGTACAACCAGTACGCCCCGATGGAAGGCGTGATGGAGCTGCGCGTGCAGATCGCCGCGAAGCTCGAACACTGCTACGGCGTGCGCATCGATCCGGAAACGGAGATCACGATCACGGTGGGCGCCACTGAGGCGCTCTACTGCGCGATCCAGGCCGTTGTGGGGCAGGGGGACGATGCGATCGTTTTCGATCCTGCGTATGACTCCTACGATCCCGCCGTGCGGCTTGCGGGCGGGCGCTGCGTCCACATTCCTTTGATGCCGCCCGCGTTTCGTTACGACTGGGATCGTGTACGCGCGGCAATCACGGATCGCACGCGGCTCATCATCATCAATACGCCCCACAACCCGGCGTGCACGGCTGCGACTCGCGAAGATTTCAACCGGCTCGCCGAAGTCATCCGCGGGCGGAATATCTTCGTGCTGTCTGACGAAGTGTACGAGCACGTCACTTACGATGGCCGCAAGCACTCGAGCGTGCTCGCGCATCCGGAGTTGCGCGAGCGCAGCTTCGCGGTGTTTTCGTTCGGCAAGACGCTGCACGCCACCGGTCTGCGCGTCGGTTACAGCGTGGCACCCACGGAGCTGACGCGCGAACTGCGCAAGGTTCATCAGTTCAACACGTTCAGCATCACGCATCCGACGCAGCAGGCCATTGCCCGATACCTCGAGGAGAAGCCGGAGGCCTGGCAGAAGCTGCCGGAGTACTTCCAGGCGAAGCGGGATCGCGTGCTGACTGCTCTCGAGGGCACCGGCTTTGTCACGCCGCCGGCGCAGGGCACGTTCTTTCAGCTCTTCGACTACAGCGCGTTCTCCAGCGCGCCCGACGTTCAGTTTGCGGAACGGCTGCTCACCGAGGCCGGCGTTGCCACCATTCCGCTCTCGCCGTTCTACAAAGACCCGCCGGCGCTCACGTGGCTGAGATCGTGCGTGGCCAAGAAAGACCAGACGCTGGATGACGCGATCGCGCGGTTACAGGCGTTCGCGCACGGCTTGCAAGCGGAGGATGACGATGGCTGAGAACACCAGGCTTCGCGTCACGCTCGTCCAGCAGCCCCTCGTGTGGCATGACGCGGCCGCGAATCGCGCCAACTTCGATGCGTTGCTGGCGCCGCTCGCAGGCCACACAGATGTGATCGTGCTGCCGGAGATGTTCACCACCGGCTTCAGCATGGACGTCGAACAGTTCTCGGAAGAGGCCGGCGGGCCGACTTCGCACTGGCTCCGGCAGAAAACGCGTGAGTTGCGTGCGGCCATCACAGGCAGCGTAATGACGAAGGACGGCGGCAGTTTCTTCAACCGCATGTTCTGGGCCGAGCCGGACGCTCCGCTTCGTCATTACGACAAGCGGCACCTGTTCCGCATGGCCAGCGAGCATCAGCGATTCACGCCGGGTGGTGCTCCGCTCGCGGTGGCGTGGCGCGGCTTTCGAATCTGCCTGCAGGTCTGCTACGACTTGCGCTTTCCCGTCTACAGCCGGCGTCGGCCCGAGCTCGAGTACGACGTGCTCATCTATTCCGCCAACTGGCCGGCGCCGCGGCGCGCGGCCTGGCAGGCGCTGTTGAAGGCGCGCGCCATCGAGAACCTGTCATACGTGGTGGGCGTCAATCGTGTCGGCACGGATGGGAAAGAGCTGCCATACGCCGGTGATAGCGTCGTGCACGATTTTCTGGGCGAGCCGCTTGCGCAACTCGGCAGCGAGCCCGCTATCGTGACCGTCGATCTCGATCTGCCGGCGTTGCGCGCGTTCCGCGAGCGATTTCCTGCCCACCTCGATGCCGATCGGTTTACGCTGGAGACATGAAGAAGACCACACGAGTCAATCACCCGCCCCGGGTGGAGCTTGCCCCCGACAACCATCCGGTCGTCGCGCCCATCTACCAGACCGTCAAGTTCGAGTTCGATTCGCTCGATGAAACAATGAAGGCCCTGCGCGGCGAGCGCCCGGGGTTCTTCTACACGCGCTCGTCGAACCCGACGACGCGGCAGCTCGAGCTCACTCTCGCGGAACTGCAGGGTCGCGATGACTGCCTGGTGACGGCCTCGGGCGTCGGCGCGGTGGCGCAGACGTTGCTCGCGCTGACGAAGGCGGGCGATCACATCATCTGCTTCGTCGAGACGTACAACCCGAGCCGCTATCTCATCCGCCGGCTGCTCGGCCGTTTCGGCGTGACGAACACGATGCTCTCGATCGAAGACCTCGATGGCATCGAGCGGGAGCTGGCGGCGCGCCCGACGAAGCTCGTGTTCTTCGAGAGCCCCACGAATCCCGTGACCAAGATCGCGGACATCGCGGCGATCACGAAGCTGGCGCGCGCGAAGGGCGCGCTCACCGTGATGGACAACACCTTTGCGGGCCTGCATCAGCACGGCGAGTTCGATGTGGACGTGTTCGTGCACAGCCTCACCAAGTTCGCCTCGGGGGCCGGGGACGTGATGGGCGGGGCGGTCATCGCGCGTCAGGATCTCATCCGCGGCATGAGGACGGATTTCGGTGCGCTCGGCGGGTCGCTCGATCCGCATGCGGCGTTCCTCATTCAGCGCGGGCTGAAGACGTACTTCGTGCGCTATCGGGAGCAGTGCGCGAGTGCGATGCGCATTGCCGAGTTGCTGGAGGCGAGCCCGCTCGTGGAGCGCGTGCACTATCCCGGCATTCCCACCCATCCTCAGTACGCGCTGGCGCACGCGCAAATGAAAGAGTTCGGCACGATCGTGACGTGCGATTTCAAGGGCGGGCTTGCCGCGGGCGACAAGTTCGCCGAGTCGCTGAAGCTTTTCGCGCTGACGGCGAGCCTCGGGTCGACCGAGTCGCTGGTGGTCTCGCCGCAGATGATGCGCGGGCGCGATCTCACGCCGGAGCAGTTGCGCATGTCGCTCATCACGGAAGGCACGGTGCGCCTTTCCATCGGCCTCGAAGACATCGACGATCTCGTCGAAGACGTCAATCAGGCGCTGGCGGCGATGAAAGACTTGTCACCCTAGATGCTGTCGCGTGGTGTGTTCGCCTGCGCGAGCCACTAGCGAGTTCGCCACGCGATTTTCCGCAGGCTCGAACGAAAATACGAGCCCAAAAAAAGTTTCTTATTCAGTACACCGCTGTCGCGCGGTGATGCTAGCCTTCGTCCGTCATCCCTTTCTCAATGGACGAGGTTTCCCATGCACTCACTCGCTTCAGCAGCTTCGCCGGCCCAGGCCAACGACATGGAACTCCTGTTCGAGTCCCCGAGCAATGAAGAGTTGGACAACCGGGTGGTCTCTCCTTGCGGCCGCTTTGAAAGCTTCGATTACAAGGGCAATCACTTCGAGATCGACTGGGCGGAGCTCATCGGCGACGAAGACGAGGAGGAGATTCCGCACGAGCAGGTGATGGCGGAGATGCGGCAGTTCTGCGAAGAACTGGCTGCGCGCCGCGAGGCAAAGCGATGATCGCCAGGCGTTCGGGCGCAACCCGGCTTCCACGCGTGACGTGGCTCCCGGCGGCAAGGCGCTCACTCCGGGAGCTGCTGGACTTTGTAGGGACACACGCTTTCGGTGATGCGCACGTGCGTGAACGGCAAATCGAGGAGGCAATCGAATCGTTGCGCCACGCCCCGCTTCGTTGCGAGGTGGCGGGGGTCAGAGACGGTCTGACGTTTCGTCGGTTGACCGTGGTGGGTCGCTTCCTCGTCTACTACGTCTACACCCCACCACGCGGAATGACGTCGGCCGGAACGATCTCGATCCGCGCCGTGCGGCACGCGGCGACTCAGAATCCGTTTCTGGCCGTCCGGGAATCGCTGGCGGCCGATCAGCCCCACGCCGTGCTCAGCACGCACGACACCACCCCCGCTATCGCCTGAACAACCACGCGAGCAGCGAGATCACCAGGCTCACGATGAGCATGGTGGTGATGGGGAAGAAGAACTTGAACCCCGGTCGGTCGATCACCACATCGCCCGGCAACCGAAAGAGGGGCAGCTTGCGCACCCACGGCCAGAGCAGGCCGATCACGAGGATCGCGGTGCCGAGGATGACCAGGAGTCGATTCATGTGTCTGCCGTAGCGCGGGGAAGGGCGGGGATTTTACCGCGCGTTCGCGCTGTCGCCGTCGGAGAAACTCGCGCCTGGCCTTCTGCCGCGCCTTGGTATATTACGCGCCCCGCCCCCGACCCCGGCCGTGCGGATATCGCCCGTTCCTGAGGACCACCATGACCGATACGAAGATCATCTACACGCTGACGGATGAAGCCCCGGCACTGGCCACGTATTCGCTGCTGCCCCTGGTGCAGGCGTTCACGCGGGCGGCGTCCATTGTGGTGGAGACGCGGGATATTTCGCTGGCGGGCCGCATTCTCGCGAACTTCCCCGAAGGGTTGACCTCAGCGCAGCGTCAGAACGATGACCTGGCCGAGCTCGGCGAGCTCGCCAAGACGCCCGACGCGAACATCATCAAGCTGCCCAATATCAGTGCGTCCGTGCCGCAGCTGCAGGCCGCGATCAAGGAGCTGCAAGGGCAGGGCTACAAGGTGCCGGACTACCCGGAGAACCCGAAGGACGAGGCCGAGAAGCAGACCAAGGCTCGCTACGCGAAGGTGCTCGGCAGCGCGGTGAATCCCGTGCTTCGCGAGGGCAACTCCGACCGCCGTGTGGCGAATGCGGTGAAGCAGTACGCGCGCAAGCATCCGCATTCCATGGGCGCATGGAGCGCGGACTCCGCAACGCACGTCGCCTCCATGAGCGAAGGCGACTTCTACGGCAACGAGCAGTCCGCGCTCATTCCGAAGGCCGGCACCGTTCGCATCGAGCACACCGACACCTCGGGCAAGGCGACCGTGCTGAAGGACGGCATCAAGGTCAAGGACGACGAGCTGATCTCGTCCACCTTCATGCGCCGGGATTCGCTGCGCGACTTCTATGAAAGAGAAATGGCCGCCGCCAAGGCCAGCAATACGCTGCTGTCGCTGCATCTCAAGGCGACGATGATGAAGGTCTCCGACCCGATTCTGTTCGGCCATTGCGTCAGCGTGTTCTTCAAGGATGTCTTTGCGAAGCACGCGGCGCTCTTCAAGCAGCTCGGCGTCTCGCCGAACAACGGCATCGGCGATGTGTACGCCAAGATCCAGAAGCTTCCGGCGGACCAGAAGGCGCAGGTGGAAGCGGACCTCAAGGCCGCTTACGCCGCGCGCCCGCCGCTCGCGATGGTGGATTCGGACAAAGGCATCACCAACCTTCACGTCCCGAGCGACGTGATCATCGACGCATCCATGCCCGCGGCGATCCGCGCTTCGGGCCGCATGTGGGGTCCTGACGGCAAGCTGCACGATACCGTTGCGCTGATCCCGGACCGCTGCTACGCCGGCGTGTATCAGGCCGTGATCGACGACTGCAAGAAAAACGGCGCGTACGACGTGCCGACCATGGGCAGCGTCAGCAACGTCGGCCTGATGGCGCAGGCTGCTGAAGAATACGGCTCACACGACAAGACGTTCGAGATTGGCAGCAACGGCACTGTGCGGGTCATCGACGCTGACGGCAAAACACTCACCGAGCACAAGGTGAGCGCCGGCGACGTCTGGCGCATGCAGCAAGCAAAAGACGTCGCGATCAAGGATTGGGTGAAGCTCGCCGTCAATCGTGTGCGCGCCACCGGCCACGCGGCCATCTTCTGGCTCGATGAGGCGCGTGCGTACGACCGCAACCTCATCGCCAGGGTGCAGACTTATCTCAAGGATCACGACACGACCGGCATGGACATCCGCATCCTCTCGCCTGTGAAGGCGACGCAGGCCACGCTCGAACGCGTGCGCGCGGGGAAAGACACCATCTCGGTGACCGGCAACGTGCTGCGGGACTACCTCACGGACCTGTTCCCGATCCTCGAGCTCGGCACGAGCGCGAAGATGCTGTCGATCGTGCCGCTGCTGGCCGGCGGCGGCATGTATGAGACCGGTGCTGGTGGGTCCGCGCCGAAGCACGTCCAGCAGTTCCTGGAAGAAAACCACTTGCGGTGGGATTCGCTCGGCGAGTTCCTCGCGCTGCAAGCCTCTTTGGAAGACCTGGCCAGGAAGAGCGGCAACACCGCGGCGGAGGTGCTCGCTTCCACACTCGATCAGGCGAACGCGAAATTCCTCGAGAATGACAAGTCGCCGTCGCGCAAGGTGGGTGAGCTCGACGTGCGTGGCAGTCACTTCTATCTCGCGCTGTATTGGGCGCAGGCGCTGGCCGCGCAATCGCAGGATGCGGGGCTCAAAGGGAAATTTGCGCCGATTGCAGAGACGCTGACGAAGAACGAACAGAAGATCGTGGGTGAGCTCAACTCGGCGCAGGGCGTGAAGGTGGACATCGGAGGCTACTACCATCCGTCGCCGGCGAAGTGCTCGGCGGCGATGCGGCCGAGTCAGACGCTCAATGCGGTGATCGATCCGCTGCGGTAGGAGAGGAGCAAGAAGCCCTCAATCGCCGGGCGGCTGAGAGGGCGGAGCGGCGCTGCGCCGCCTGAGGTCGCCCGAAGCGGTGGCGCCATGAGGTGACCGCAAGAGGGGGCTTCGAACCCCACTCCAAAGGGCTCGACCAAGCGCGCTGAGAGGGCTGCAGGCATGTCGCGAACGCTTTCGAGATCTCCCGTTGCCGACGGCTTCTGGATGCCCGGCGAGTTCGAGCCTCACGCCGGCACCTGGATGCTCTGGCCCGAGCGCCCGGACAACTGGCGCAACGCGGCGGTGCCAGCGCAGCGCGCGTTCGTCGAAGTCGCGCGCGCGATCTCACGCTTCGAGCCCGTGAGCGTCGGCGTGTCGCGCGCCTTCTTCGAATCCGCGCGCATCCTGCTCCCCGAGCACATCCGCGTCGTCGAAATGTCCCACGACGATTGCTGGGCGCGCGACGTCGCCCCCACTTTCGTCGTGAATGAAACGGGCGACGTGCGCGGTGTGCACTGGCGCTTCAACGCATGGGGCGGGGAGCAGGGCGGCCTGTACTGCCCGTGGGACCAGGACCAACTCGTCGCCCAGAAGATCCTCGAGATCGAACGTCGCGATCGGTACCTGCCCGGCATCATCAACGAGGGCGGCGCTATCCATGTGGACGGCGCGGGCACGGCGCTCGTCACCGAGGAGTGCCTGCTCAACCGCAACCGCAACCCCGATCTCACGCGCGCGCAAATCGAGGCGAAGCTGCGCGCCTTCCTGGGCGTCCGCACCATCGTCTGGCTCGGCAAAGGCGTCTTCAACGACGAGACGGATGGGCACATCGACAATCTCGCCTGCTTCGTGCGCCCGGGCGAAGTGTGCCTCACCTGGACCGACGACAAGCGCGATCCCCAGCACGCCATCTCGCTCGACGCATGGGAGCGCCTCAACGATGCGCGAGACGCGCGCGGCCGCCGCTTCAAGGTGCACAAGCTGCCGAGCCCCGGCCCCCTCTACATGTCCGCGAAGGAAGCGAAAGGCCTTGCCCGGAGAAAGGGCACGAAGAAGCGGCCCGCGGGCGATCGTCTCGCCGGCAGCTACGTCAACTTCTATATCGTGAACGGCGGCATCGTGATGCCGCTGCTCGATGCGCGCACCGATCGTGCCGCCGCGGCCGTTCTGCGCAAGATTTTCCCGAAGCGCAAAGTGGTCGGCGTGCCGGCACGCGAAGTGCTGCTGGGCGGCGGCAACATCCACTGCATCACGCAGCAGGTGCCGGCAGCAGGTGTGAAAAGAACCCGACCCTCGAGGTGACTCGTGCCCAGGATCCTGACCGGTGACAGCCTCATCTCACGCCTGATCGTCGAACCCGGCAGGCGCGTGCAGCTCCATGACCAGCACGCCGGCAACACCTTCGGATGGGAGAAGCACGAGGCAATCCAGGCTCTGGAGCAGAATCGCCAGAAGCTGAGCGATCTGCAATACAAGCTCTATGCGGACGGCCGCCACGCGCTGCTGGTCGTCATCCAGGCGATCGATGCCGGCGGCAAGGATGGCACGGTTCGGGACATCTTCACCGCCATGAATCCGCAGGGCTGCGTGGTCTCGTCGTTCAAGGCGCCCAGCGCCGAAGAGTTGAAGCATGACTATCTCTGGCGCGTGCACCAGCGCGTGCCCGCGCGCGGGATGGTGGGCGTCTTCAACCGCTCGCATTACGAGGATGTGCTGATCGTCCGCGTCGAAAAGCTCGTGCCCAAGGCGGTATGGCAGCGGCGATACGCAGAGATCAACGAGTTCGAACGGATGCTCACCGCCAACAACGTTCGCATCATCAAGCTCTTCCTGCAGATCAGCCGGGGCGAGCA
>JBDZVF010000331.1:0-7239 GCA_040255575.1 Pseudomonadota bacterium
ACCGGGGCACGCGCCGAGGCGCCGGTCGGGGTCAGCGCGGAAGCGGCCAGCGCCATCCAGGCGATCATCGGCGGACAGGCCGCTGGCCAGGCCGGGCAAGTTGTTGCGTCCGCGGCCGCGCAAACCGACCTGCCCACGGTGAAACCAGCCGACGAGAACGCGGTAGCCAAGGTGCTCTCGGAAGGCTTCATCGTGCGCAACATCTATCAGGGCTCCAACCTGCTGGATCTCGACTACACCTCGCCCCATCCCGTGACGCCCGAAATCATGGCCGACCTCGCGAGGCTCGCGCCCAATATCCTGCGATTGAACCTGCATCGCTCGGGCCTCACCGATGCAGACATCATGACTCTCGTCAGCTTCAAGAACCTCCGGCAACTGCGCGTCGGGCAGAACGAGATCACCGATGCGGGGGCCACGGGCATCGCGACACTCACGCAGCTCACGAGCCTCAACCTCACCAACACCCGAATTACCGACAAGGGCTTCGAAGCAGTGGCCGGACTTCCGGGGCTCAAGACTCTGTATGTGTGGGGAACGCACGTCACGCGAGCGGCAGTGGAGAAAGTGAGAGCAGGCAACAAGGCCTTGCGCATCGTGGTGGGTCTCAGCGCAGAGGACGTTCACCCCGCAGGCAAGATAGTTCCGCCGGATGCCTGAGGATTCGGATGCGGCGCCTCCGAATCACACCGCGTCCGTCACCGAGAGGACAGAACCGTATCGGATTCGGGACCACAATGTAGCGTGCAATCTCGCCGTCGCTGGCTGCAGCGAAAAAGAACGGAAGTGCAAAAGATGACGAGTGCCGATAGACCACAACACACGCATCGCTCACACGTACTGGCATCAGTCGGGCTGATTGCCGGACTCACTCTCGTGTCTGCAACGGCTATCGCCCAGAGGGCCCCCGCGCCACCGGCCGTCGTCACGGGCGATGCTGCGCGACGCGACGTGCGAGTGGCCGAAGATGTTCCCAATATCTCGGGCGTGTGGGTCGCGCTCACGAGCAACCGCTCGAACCCGCCTGCGGACGGCGGTTCCACGCCCTTCCTGCCGTGGGCCCGAGAGTTCTTCGAGAAGCGCGCGGCGGCGGAAGCGGCCGGCAAGCCCCTGTTCGATCCCACCGCGAACTGCCTGCCCAGTGGCGTGCCACGAATCATCTCCTCGCCCTACCCCATCGATATCGTGCAGACACCGCAATTGACGCTGATCATCACGGAAACGCTCCATGAGTTCCGGATGATCCACATGGATGGCAAGCCGAAGCCGGACGACTTCGAACCGTCCTATTTTGGATACTCGGTGGGTCACTGGGACGGCGACACGCTGGTCGTCGAAACCACCGGGCTCAATGGCTATACGCAGGTCGATGAAGAGGGCCGGCCCAAGTCCTCGGACATGAGAGTGGTGGAGCGCTATCAGAAGCGCGCACCGAACATCCTCGATGTGACCTACACCCTGTACGACCCGCGAACGTACTCGCGGCCCTGGTCGGGTCACGCCCAGTTCAGATGGGCGCCGGAGTTGCGTCTGAGCGAATACATCTGCGAAGAGAACAACCGGAACAAGCCGGACGCGACCGGCAAGCTGCGCCTGGGGGTCGAGCAATGATCCGCACGATCAGTATTTCCCTCGGCTGCCTCGCCGTTTTGTGGGTTGCCGCGGCTGCGGGTCAGAACACGGCCCGCACGACCAAGGAAGGAATGCTGCGCGAGAAGGAAGCGGCTGCCGCAAGCCTGGCGGCGCCCAGGATCGCCGCGGACAAGCTGCGCCCGCGAATCGGCGGCTTCTGGGAGCCCGAGAAATCCGTGAACGCGCTCGTCACCGTCGATGGCAAGACACCGCCGCTCACGGCTGCGGGCCGGCAGCTTCAGCGCAAACGGATGGCGCAGATCCGCGCGGGCCGTTCCGACGATCCGATGAACCTGTGCCTGCCTCCGGGCACGCCGCGCGACATGCTGTCCCCGGGGCCGTTCATGATTGCCCAGACGCCCGCCAAGATCACGATGCTTCACCAGGATCGTCATCTCATCCGCCACGTCTATCTCGACGGTCCCCTCGAGCTGCTCGAGGCGGACCCCTGGTGGGAAGGGCATTTCTCGGGCTACTGGGACGCGGAGGTGCTCGTCATCGAATCGGCGGGCTTCAACGGCAACCAATGGCTCGACAGCACGGGTCTGCCGCAGTCGCCCAACATGAAAGTGGTCGAGCGTTTCAGGCTCGTGGGCCCGGACACTCTCGAGGATCTCATCACCCTCGAGGACTCCGAGTTCTATTCGAGACCCTGGACCACGCGGCTGACATTCAGAAGATTGCCTGGCGAGGGCCGTCACCTGGTGCAGGAGGAGTGTTCGGAGAAGCTCCTCGAGTTCCCGCTGAAGTCCTACGCACCGACCTAGTCATCACGCAGGTAGGCCCAGATCCACCGTCAGGCTCGAATCCATTGATGCGGAGTAACTACGGATGAAGCGTTTCATTTTCGCGGCGCTGGCAGTGGCTGCGTCCACCGCGGTTCCTGTTCTGGCCCACCACTCCTTCGCGATGTTCGACACCGAAAAGGAAATGACGCTGGAAGGGACCATCAAGGAGTTCCAGTGGACCAACCCGCACACCTGGACTCAGGTGCTGGTAAAGGACGCATCGGGCAAGGAGATCGAGTGGTCGATCGAAGGTGGCAGCCCGAACAGCCTGTCGCGTTCGGGCTGGAAGCGCACTTCGATCAAGCCGGGCGACAAGGCCACGCTGGTCATCCACCCGCTCAAGAACGGTGAGCCCGGTGGCTCGCTGGTACGCATCATGGTCAACGGGCAGTTGGTCGGCACTCCGCGCGGCCGCAGCTGACACCGAGATTCGCCTGGCTCGCGCGGCGCGGGGGATGCGCGCCGCGGAGTTGCCTGCCCGTCCGGGGCCAAACGTGCCTTCCCGGCCTCACTCCCTCATACTACGCGCCCCGGTAACATCCCACCCACCAGCCCTCAAAGGGCTGTCAGCCATGCCCGAGAAATCCACCCGAGTCATCGTCACCGTCATTGGCCAGGACAAGGTAGGCATCATCGCCGGCGTGTCGGCCGTTCTCGCCGCGGGCGGGGCGAACATCATCGACATCTCGCAGACGACGCTGCGGGAGTTCTTCACGATGATCATGATGGTCGATCTAGAAAAAGCGACGGTGCCGCTCGACGAGCTCAAGCGACGCCTGCAGGCCAAGGGTGAGGAGATGGGCCTGCGCATCGACGCGCAGCACGAGGACGTCTTCAAATACATGCATCGGATCTGACGGCGCCGCCATGCAGTTCTCCTCGCACGAGATTCTCGAGACCATCGGCATGGTGCAGATGGAAAACCTCGACATCCGCACCATCACCATGGGCATCAGCCTGCGCGATTGCGCGCATCCGGACATCCAGGTCGCCGCCACCAAGGCCTACGACAAGATCTGCCGGGCCGCATCGGGCCTCGTGCGCGTCGGCGAAGAGATTGAGCGTGAGTACGGCATTCCCGTCATTAACAAGCGCATCTCCGTCACACCGGTGGCGCTCGTCGCCGAAGCGTCGGAGAGTCAGGAATACACCGTCTTCGCGCAGGCGCTCGATCGCGCCGCGCGCGAAGTGGGCGTGAACTTTCTCGGGGGCTTCTCGGCGCTCGTCCACAAAGGCATGACGCGCGGGGATCGCGCGCTGCTCGCCTCGATTCCGCAGGCGCTCAGCTGCACGGAGCGCGTCTGCTCATCCGTGAATGTCGGCACCACACGCGCCGGCATCAATATGGATGCGGTCGCTGAAATGGGCCGCATCATTTGCGAGACCGCGCGCCTCACCGCCGCTTCGGACGGGCTCGGCTGCGCCAAGCTCGTGGTCTTCTGTAATGCGGTCGATGACAACCCGTTCATGGCGGGCGCCTTCCACGGCATCGGCGAGCCGGAATGCGTGCTCAATGTCGGCGTCAGTGGCCCGGGCGCAGTGCTCGCCGCCATCAAGGGTCAGACCGATCTCGACTTCGGGCAACTCGCGAGTGCCATCAAGCGCACCGCTTTCAAGGTCACGCGCATGGGCGAGCTCGTGGGGCGCGCGGCGTCCGAGAAGCTCGGCGTTCCCTTCGGTATCGTGGATCTGTCGCTCGCGCCCACGCCTGCGCAGGGCGACAGCGTTGCCCGCATCCTGGAAGCAATGGGGCTGGAACGCATCGGCACCCACGGCTCCACCGCAGCGCTCGCATTGCTGAACGATGCCGTGAAGAAAGGCGGCGCGATGGCCTCCAGTCACGTGGGCGGGCTGTCCGGCGCGTTCATTCCGGTTTCCGAGGATGCGGCAATGATCGAGGCCGCCTCCATGGGCGCCATCACGTTCGACAAGCTCGAAGCCATGACCTGCGTCTGTTCCGTCGGCCTCGACATGATTGCCGTGCCGGGAGACACCTCTCCGGAGACGCTGTCGGCGATCATCGCCGACGAAGCTGCGATCGGCATGATCAATCGCAAAACGACGGCGGTGCGCATCATTCCCGCCCCCGGCAAGCGCGTGGGAGACATGGTGGAGTTCGGCGGCCTGCTTGGGCGCGCGCCCGTCATGGCGTTGCATTCGCACTCGAGCCAGGCCTTCATCGCGCGCGGCGGGCGCATTCCGGCCCCCTTGCAGGCCCTCAATAACTGAGAGTGCGTCGGCGACCGCGCTTGAGCTTGGAAACCCACGCGCTACTTCTCGAAACCCCAGGCACGTCGGCTTTCGCGAAAATCCTGTAGAGGCTTCCTCTCCACTTTCGAGGGAGCCTTCTCCAGTCAACTGACCGACTGACTGTGGCGCTTATCGCGCGCACTATTCGTGCACTTCCCATCCACACAGGTCCACGGCCATGAAAGCGCCTTACACCGCACGAAGCGTCCGGCCGATGTCATCCGGCTCACCCGTGCTCGCCCATTCGAACTCGGGGCGATACACACCGGAGTTCTCAGTCATGAACTACACGAAAGACAATTCCCGCGCACGGTATGCCAGCACGCTGTATGCAGCCGCGATTGCGGCACTGCTGACTGCCTGCGCGAAGGTTGAACTGCCAGTCGAAGCTGCCCCACAGCCCGCCGCGATCCATTTATCCGAAAGCGCGGCGACCGCTGCGTCGGATATGCCGGAGGTCGTGGTCAGTGCACGGCGCGAGCGGCCGAAGGCGATCGGTTGAGAAGATGCCAGCGGCATCGGCGTGCCGCTGGCATCAACCGTTTGAGTGCGCGCTCAGGTAGCCCGCAGCGCCGTTGCAACGGGTGAACGCGCCGCGCGGAGCGCCGGCAACGAGCCGCCGATCAATCCGATCGTCAGCGCCCACAGCACACTGATCACCAGCAGCCGCGGCGTCACCGTGAGCTTGAAGATGAGCCCGGCGACATCCACCACGTTGCCATTGAAGAGCACCCAGGCGATGAGCGCCCCGAGGAACGCACCGGGCAGCGCGAGCAACATGCCTTCGAGCAGCACCGAGACAATGATCGGCCCGCTATTGAACCCGATAGCCCGCAGCGTCGCGATCTCGCGGCGGCGCGCGTCTACCGACGCATACAGGCTGTTCAGCGCGCCGAAGATCGCGCCGCTCGCCATCACGGTACCTACGAAGTAGGCCACGAAGTCGAGCAGCGAGCTCAGCTGGCCGAAGTTGTCTTTCATGCTCTGCGCCTGCGTCCTCACGTCGAGGGCGACGGAGGGATCGGACGTCAGCGCGTCCTTGAACTGCTGCATGGAGGCAACCGACTCGAGCTGCACGCTGGCGGACTGATACGTGTTGCGGTTGAAGGCCGTCATCACGGTATCGGCATCCGCGCGCATGACGCTGTCGCCGATCGAGTCGTTCCCCGCGAACACGCCGACGATCGTCCACTCGGTGTTGAGCAGCTTGATGCGGTCGCCGATGTTCATGTTCTTGTACATGCGGCGAATCGGGTCCGAGACCGTGAGCTCGTGCACCGCCGGCCTGTATTGCCGCCCCTCGATGATCTTCACGTTCGTCTGGACGAGCACCGCCCCGGGCGTGAACCCAACGAGATACACGTTGCCGCGCTTGCCATCCTTCTTCATGACATCGACGCTGACGAACGTGCTCGCTACCACATACGGCCGGCCATCGGGCGCGTGCTTGACGCCCGGCGCCCGCTCCACGACGGCGAGCGCGTCGCGCGTGAGAACGCTCTGTGCGGTGGATGTCGCCCCTCGGCTGATCACATCCACCATCTCGGGGCGTGCGTTCTTGCCGCTGAAAATCGTGGTGCCCTCGCGAATCGCGAGCAGCGACACGAGCACGCCGACGACAGCCGTCACGCCAATGACAGTGACGAGCGACGAGCCGCGCCGCTCAGCGATGCCTCGCAAGCCGGTGGCGGTGAGCGCAATGGTTTGTTTGAGGAAAGTCATGAGCGCAATCCTTCCAGCTTTTAACGACCCGCGAGGGCTTCAGCCACCTGCAGCCTGAGGCCGCGCCACGCCGGCACCGAGCCACCGATGATCGCCAGCGCCAGCGCGAACCCGACGCCCGCGACGAAAACCACAGCCGGCATGGACGTGAGACCGATGAACGATTTCGCGGCGGGCAGGATGATCGCCGCAAGCCCGAGCCCGACGAGCGCGGCGAACACGCAGAAAAGCACCGCTTCCGTCAGGATGAGGCCCATCACCTGGCGATCCGAGAACCCGAGCGTCTTGAGCACCGCGAGCTCCGGCACCCGCTCGCGGATGGACTGCATCATCAATGCACCCGTCGCGAGCAGCAGCGCGAAGAACACCGAGCCGATGATGCCACCGACGATGAAATCGATATCCGCGATCCGCTGCAGCTGGGAGGACACGAGGTCACCTTCCGACTGCGTGCGGGTCTCGTATGTGGAGTTCGCGAACTTGTTGTCGATGGCGCGCCCGACCGCCGCGGCATTCGCAGGACTATCTGCCAACGCGATGTAGAGCAGTGACGTATCGCGGTCCGCAAGCCGCGCTTCGTTCAGGTAGTCATAGTTCACGATGGCCGCATTCGCGCCATTCGGCTGCGTCGGCACGTCGAAGATGCCGAGGATGTCGAAAGCCCAGGCATTGGTGCCATCCTTTCTCGGCACCTGGGACTGCAGCACGAGCCGATCCCCCACCTTGAGGTTGTAACGCTTCGCCTGGATGGAGCCGAGGATGACGCCGGTACGATTGGTCTTCATGGCCTCGACCGCGGCCTTCGGCACCTCGTATTCGGAGAACATCGCGAAGAACGCTTCCGGGT
>JBDZVF010000332.1:0-7222 GCA_040255575.1 Pseudomonadota bacterium
GGGCGGTTGCCGAGCCTGCCAAGCCGATCCCCGCCGTCTTCAGGAACTCGCGTCGTCGCATGCCCGTGTCGCGCTCAATATGCGGATGAAGGGGCGAAATCCTACCGTATCCGGCGCACGCCATAGCGCGAGATCGCTTGGCGGGGCTGCCTCCCGCAAAGCCTCTGTGTCAGAGTAGCCGTCCTTCACAGGGGAGAGGTCACATGAACATTGTTTCCAGGCACGTTCTAGCCACGTTGCTGAGCTGCGCGGCGCTCGCTGCCGCAAGCAGTATCACCCTCGCGGCGGATGCGCCGGCGGGCGCTACGGCTCCCGCGCCGGCGTATGAGATCCCGAAGAACGTACCTCAATACATTCGCGCGGCCGTCGAGAACCCGAACCGGTCGCCCGAACAGAAGGCTCGCGACGCGAACCGCAAGCCCGCCGAGGTGCTGGCGCTGTCGGGCGTGAAGCCTGGCGACACGGTGGTCGAGTTTGCCTCGTTCGGGCAGTACTTCACGACGATGCTGTCGGACATCGTCGGCGCGAAGGGCAAGGTCTACATGTATGACCTGCCATACACGGAGGAGCGCTCCGGCGCTGCGAGCCGCGCATTCGTCGCGGCCCACCCGAACGCCAAATACGAGCTGGTGAACTACAACGAGGTAAAGCTGCCCTCGAATGTGGACATCGTGTTCAACGTGCTCTACTACCACGACCTGCCGCTGAACAACATCGATACCGCCAGTCTCAACAAGCGCATCTTCGACGCGCTGAAACCCGGCGGCGTCTTCTTCATCGTGGATCACAACGCGGCGCCCGGTTCCGGCACGCGCGATACCAAGGCGCTCCATCGCATCGACCCTGAAGTGATCAAGAAGGAAGTGTCGGCGGCCGGCTTCGAGCTCGTGGAGCAGAGCAAGCTCCTCGCCCATGCGGAGGACGACCACACGAAGATGGTGTTCTCGCCGGGCCTGCGGGGCCTCACGGATCAGACGATCTTCAAGTTTCGCAAGCCGAAGAAGTAGCTTGCGCTTGGCGCGGCCCGGAACGGCGGTTGCTCGTTCCGGGCTCCCTTTCGGAAAGCGGAGCGCATCATGAGCAAGTCTCCCGGTCACCAGAAGCATCCCGAGCATCGTGTTGCCGAGCGTCGCCTCGACCAGCGCATGATCGTGAGCGTCAATGGTGAAATCGTTGCCGACTCGAGCGATGTGATCGAGGTCAATGAGGACAGATCCCCGTTGCGCTTCTACTTCCCGCGCTCCGAAGTGAAGATGGAGCTGCTGCAGCCCTCGCAGAAAACGACCGTGTGTCCGTTCAAGGGGACGGCGCGCTACTTCAGCCTCACCGCCGGCGGCAAAGAGCTGAAGGATTCCGTGTGGAGCTATGAAGCGCCCTACGACGAACACGCGGATCTCGCGGGGCGTCTCGCGTTCTACGACGACAAAACGCCCGAGATTCAGGTGCGGCCGGCGTAACCGGACCAGGCCGAGTGGCGTCAGGGGCGAACGATGGATGGGGTGTTTGCCCAAGCCGCCACCGGCCTGATGAGCGATGTATCAGCGCAACTTGGAGGCGGCCACCTCCGCAAACCGCGGGCTCTTGATCTCCTTCGCGGCGCGCTCGATCGAAGCCTTGATGCAACGCCTGGCATCTTCGTTCTGCCGCAGCTCTGTGACGTAGCCGACTTTCGGGCACACCTGTGTCGCAGCGGCTTCGAGCCGCCGATACAGAACGCGGGACCCTTCCACCGAACCGAGATTCAGATCGTCGTACTGGACCGTGACCGACGGGATATCCGCGTCCGCGTCCGCATCCGTTGCCGCAACCTGCGCATGAGATGCCTGAACACCGAATGAGGTCGCAACGATCGACATGCCAACGATGCGCGCGATGCGCCACCCTGAAGCCGTGTGCGAGAACATGACGGAAGCTCCTCGTTTGTTCACCCAGTCGCCGGACGTGGCGAGTGTGGGAAGCACACCTCAGATGCCCGAAAGGTTGCATTGGTTGCGAAGTATCTTTGATTGACGTTTTGTCCCTGGTCTCATCAGTCGACACGGGGTGCCTCGTGCGGGGCGGATACGAGGTCAGCTCATGAACCTTTTCCGGGCAGCCACGAGGAAGGCCAGGCCGAGCCGCCTGGCGCGGCCGTGGTTCAGGTGTTCCAGTGTTCTGCTCACTTGCAATGAGCGTCGAGGGAAGTGGTTATAGATGCGTGACGGGAGGAGGTCGAAAGCAAAGTACCCGACGGACTCGACCGCCAGCGGTGTGAGAGACAGTGCCGATCGAATCTGCCTCTCCGTCATGAATCTCACGGGCAGCCCTGCAGGCGCTTCACCAACGATGCTCAGCATGTGCTGCGCCGGTTTCGAATGCAGGATCCGCTGTAGCTGCCAGAACGGGCTATGCCTGTTCAGACACGAAAGGACGAGCAGCCCGCCCGGCCTCAGGACGCGTGCTATTTCGAACAGGTCACGCGATGCATCTGCTTCGCTCGTATATTCCAGCACGCCCATGCACAGTACCGCATCGAAGAGCGCGCTGGGGAACTGCAGGGTCTGCGCACGCCCGATCGCAAAATGGGCCCGCTCGTTTCCTGCGTGCCTGCGAACGCACTCGGCGATCATGCCCTCCGAGAGATCCACGCCGAAGAAATCGTAGCCGAGCTCGATGCACGGCACGGCCATCATGCCGGGGCCGCACCCCACGTCGAGGAGCATGCCCCCGTGCTCGTGAACGAGAAGCTCGAGAACCCTGGCCTTCCGGGCCTGGAAGAAATAGGAAGCTTGCGAGCCATCCTCATAGAGCGACGCGTATGTGGACGCCATGCTGTCGTACGCACTCTTGAGAGTCGCCTCGTCCACGAACCGAATCGTACATCTCCCCTGTGGTCGTCGTTGGGGGTTCGTAGTCGTGCTCTCGTCGCAGGCTCGTACGAGTTCAGGTCTGCATTCACTCCATCTCGGCTGAGTACCAGCACGAGTCCTCTGCCGACCTGACGCCAAACTCGACGTCGTCGGAATTGGCCGATGTCGATCAACGATCCCTCGGCGATGTGGATCGCGCGGAGTACGGCAGAAGCGGGGATTCTTCGAGCGATGCTCCCGCTGGCGGTTCCCGGACGCCTCCTCACCGGCTTTGAAAGCGATACGCCGCCGGCGGCAGCCCGGTGACTTCACGGAATCGACGGGTGAAATGGCTTTGATCGGAGAAGCCGAGCGCCAGGGCGATCTCGGCCACTGGCAGGTTCGTCGCGACCAGCATCTCGCGGGCTCGCGCGACGCGGCGCTGTTTCACGTATCGATGAGGCGGCATGCCGGTGGATTTGCGGAAGCATCGCGCGAAGTGCGAGAGGGAGAAGCCTGCAAGCTGTGCGAGCTCGGTCATCGTCAGCGCGGCGTCGAGATTGGCGTCGACGTGCTCCATCAGCCGAGCCAGCGTCCGGGGCGGCAGGCCGCCCGTGGACCGTACCGATGGCTCGAAAAAAGGCGTGGCGAACTGCGGAGCGGGTTCCCTGAGTGCGAAGCTGGGTTCGAGGGTGTAAGTCATCATGCGTCCCGTGAGTTGGCCGCGAAGCGAGCGACGATCAAACTCTGGGCCGGCAACAATTCCGGCAGGTTTCGCCGGATCTCGGGGGCTGTTACGAATGAAATTTTGGCGGGCGGCCGGCGGGGTGCGGGTTCGCGATAACGTCTGCGTCGTGCTTGCCGTGCGGAGTGGGATATCCCGCTTCCGGATTCAGGTTGGGTGACAACGTGCCCTGGTAGCGCACGATCAATCCGGTGAAAGGGTGGCGCAGCTCCACATCGAAACGAAACTTGCCCTGCTGGACTGATTCGAGGGCGGCGCTGCGGGGGCCAAGCGCAAGCGGCAGGGGAATGCCGAAAAAAGTCCAGCTGAGAATAACGTAGCGCAGGCATTCACCCTCGACGACGAGCGCCATGTATACAGCCACTGGACCGAATCGCTCACGGATCAGCCATTGGTGCCGCCCGCGTCCCGGGCTTTGAACACTGGAAAAGCGTCGCCCGCCGACCTCGCGAATCCACCGCTCGGCGTTGCCCTGTTTGACGAGCTGGACCGAGATCTCCTGAGTCGTGCCCGCCCGCGGGAAACCGATCAACGTGGCGATGAGCCAGGCGAAGGGATTGCGGCCGCGATCCACCGTGCATTCGCCCACGAACGAGGACTCATCCGAAACCGAATGAAGCTGTCTGATCTGCGGGCTCAGGCGATCCCAGGCGTTGCCGAGCGTGCGCTGGTACAGGGGCTGAGAGGCGATGTTCGCACCGAACTCACGTGAGCCACTGTAGATGAGCCTACGTGAGAAGAGTTTTTCGTAATCGGCGAGCGAGACGTCCGAGGTCGCGGTGCGCGCCCCGGGTTCAGGCACCGTGCCCTCCAGCAACTTTCTCACGAGCGCCTCGACTCCCATGCAAGGGATGAGTGGCCCATCGTTACCTTCAGCGAGCATGTGCCACTCGCGCGTAGCCGGCACACCCTCAAGTGACTCTCCTTCGATGCGGACGAACATCCCACCGCAGTGCTCTCCCCATCGCACCCGAGCCATGACAAACGTCATGAGGCGCGAGAGCCAGGAGATGGTGGGTAACAGACGCAGCCGCACGAGCCATGCAAATCCCCACAGCGCTCGGTGCAAGGAAGCCGGTACGGGCGCGGCACCCACCCACACGTCGTGCACTGCCGGAAAGAGCTGAGGAAGCGTGCGGAGGTCGGGCACGTCCACGAGCGAGAAGCGCCGGGATTCGAGGGGAACGTGACCGGGCACGCCGATGACGACCTCCATCGACTCCGTGATCGGCCAGCCGACGGCCGCAGCACCGTTGCGCCTGACGGGCACGCGCTGACCGGAGTAGCTGGCGATCGCGCGAATGACGTTGAGCCCGACGCCTGCGAAGGGTGATGGAGCAATGCCGGCGTAAATGGCCGTGATCTGCCTGAGGCCCTCCTGCAGCCTCCTTGCGACGGCTGCAGTCAGCACCGGAAAGCTCGATACGCCCGACAGCACGAATACACCCGCGCGGCGCGCCGCCTCGTCGAACTGAGATATCCCAGCTACGAACTGCGAGCCGTCCGCGAGATCGAGATAGTGCACGCGATAGTCGATGCAGTGCTGAATGAGCCGATAAGCCTGCGCGCCGTAGTGCTGAAACGGCCCGCTGGCATCCACGACCAGCGCTACGTCGAGTGTGGTGAGCTGCTGGGAATCTGCATTCTCTCGATCGAACGCCACGGGTACGAGTTTGGCCTTCGAGGCAGGGCGTTTCGCGCAGTATTCCCGCGCTTTTTGCAGTGAGCGGCCGCCCACCAGCAGCACGAGGCGCGGCTCGTCCTCGAGCAGTTCCACGAGCCGGCCCCCGAACGTGCCGTATCCGCCGACGATGAGAATGCGCAGGGGCGTCTTCATTGCAGGAACCGATCTGTCTGAGTGGGCTCGCTCAGCAGGCACACTTCGCGCCGGCCAAACCAGTTGATCCGATTGCGGGCGATCAGGTCGTAGAGCCGGTCGAGCCAGGGCCGCGGAATAACGAGCAGCACGCGCGCGAGCGACCAGGGGAAGCCGAGGCGCGCGAACATCTGTATCGTGCCGGCCGATTTGAACCAGGCGCGGTCGTTCTCGAGCAGCACGTTCGTTTCGAAGTTGTCCGGATCCAGATGCAGATGCTTCAGCACGGCCTGCCCAACGGGGGTCTGGGCGGCCATCAAGCGAAAGAGCGCCCGCCGATCGTGCCGGAGCACGAAGCGCGCCCATCCGGAACACAGCACGCAGTGGCCATCGAAGATGATGATCGGCCGGTCACGGGGAAAGGAAGGAACGCTCGGATCGTCTTGGAAGTGACAGTCGCGAAACGCGACACGGGTGAGGGGCCGGGGCGGTGGTTGCGACATGGCCGAGGCGAATGCGTTCTTCCATTTACGGGCGGCGAGGCCATTGTATCGGATGAGGCGGTCCGTGATCGTGAAGCGGGTTCACGGCTGCCGGGCGCGAAATTCCCGTCGACTTCCATCCGGATGAGTGTCATTGAGGCTTTCGTCCCTGAGATGCCCCGCGCGCATTCACCCATGGCCACGTGTAACCGCCCGTCACCCCACTGCGTAGGACATAGCGCCACTGTCGGCGCGTCCATACCAGGAGATGAGCATGACCTCTTCCAAAACCACCCTCAGCGTCGCGGCCGTCGCCGCGGCAATGGCCCTTGCGAGCTTCGTTGCATCGACTCCCGCCTCTGCGCAGGAGGCGAAGGATGCGAAGGTCGTGCATTGTTACGGCGTCAACTCATGCAAGGGCATGTCGGACTGCAAGTCCGGCAAGAACGATTGCAAGGGAATGAACGACTGCAAGGGTCAGGGTTTCAAGGAGCTTGCAGCGAAAGCCTGCGTCGCACAGGGCGGGAGCGTCACAGAACCCAAGGCGTAGATCCAGACATCGACTCCGGGCTCGCGCGGATTGCGTGCACGGCCTGTAACTCAGCGCCGTGCCGGCGCGAATGTTTCGGCGAGTCTCTCACCACTTACACCGCAGGTCTCCTATGAAAACTCTTGCTTCCGCGCTGGCCCTCGGCGCTCTCGCCGCCGCAACCACGGTCCACGCCGCTCCGAATGCCGAGCGGTTTGGGTCTGGCGGTCATGCCGTATTCGTCATGACGAACGACGCCGAGGAAAATCAGGTGATCGCGTTCGAGCGCAGTGCATTTGGCACGTTGGGTAGCCCGCATCGCTACGGCACGGGCGGACGCGGCAGCGGCGGTACCGTCGATCCGCTTGCTTCGCTGACGCCGGATGACCGCTTCGTCTACGCATCGAACGCGGGGACGTCGTCGATCGCGGGATTCTCCATTCGCGACAACGGTGCGCTCGTGCCGCTTCAGAGCACGGTGGTGGGGACGAATCCGGCCGGTGCGACGAATCTCGACATCACAGTGAGCGCGGATGGCCAATTCCTGTACTCGCTCAACGGTGGAAGCGGTTCGATCGGGATCTTCAGTATCGATTCGTCGGACGGCTCGCTGGCGAGCCTGGGTACGCTCGCGGGATTGCCGGCCGCTGGCGGTCTCAATGGAATTGCGGCGAACTGAGTCGTTGCATGCGATCTGACCGCAGAGCATTTCTCGCGGGCCTCGCAGGCGTCGGAGGTCTCGCAGGCGTCGGAGGTCTCGCAGGCGCCGGAGGTCTCGCAGGCGCCGGAGGTCTCGCAGGCGCCGGAGGTCTCGCAGGCGCC
>JBDZVF010000333.1:0-439 GCA_040255575.1 Pseudomonadota bacterium
ACACGACGTACAACCGATGTCTCGGCGTTTACCTTGCTGGCACGGTGATCGAGCGCGTGGACAAGCGCGGCAAGCCGGTGCGCGACAACAACTTCCTGGTGCTCTTCAACGCGCATCACGAGCGCATCGACTTTCTGCTGCCGGAGTTCCATGCGGGCGGCGCATGGCAGGCGGTGCTCGATACGGCAAAAGCCAGGCATCCTTTCGAGCAGAAGCCCTACGAGGCGGGTGCAACGTATCCGCTCGAAGGTCGATCGATGGCGCTACTGATCGCCACCGGGCCGCACCCGGCCCTGCACTACCGCGGCGGCGAAAAAGGCGCCTCGGCCACGCAGCCTCCCGCCGGCACTCCGGCCGGCAAGCGCGCTGCGCCCGCGGCGGCACCAGAGACAGCGCCAAAACCCGACGCGCCGGTCTCTGCTCTATCCGTCAGCGCAAC
>JBDZVF010000333.1:449-7215 GCA_040255575.1 Pseudomonadota bacterium
GAAGCCTGCTGAACCCCGCACGGCGAAACCCCGCTCGCTGCCCCCAAGTGGCGCCCCGCCACCCCCGCCGAACCCCCCTCAACCTCTTCCCGAAAACCTCGGCGAAGACTCCAAAGGCGGCTGACAGCCGCCGCTGCTCATGCCCATACGCCACCGACATGACATGCCCTACGGCGCCGCGCTCGTGGAGGGCGGCGTCCGCTTCCGCCTCTGGGCGCCAGCGGCCAGCAGCGTCACCCTGCTGCTCTTCGAACAAGGCGCTCCGCTCGCCCAGGAGATGACGCCCCAGGGCGAGGGCTGGTACGAGCTCACCACCAACGCCGCCCATGCCGGCAGCCGATACAAATTCCGCATCGACGGCGGTGTGGAAGTCCCCGACCCTGCCGCCCGCGCCAACGAAGACATCGAAGGCGCGAGCGTCGTGGTCGACGCTCTCAAGTACGAGTGGGGCAACGAGCACTGGCGCGGCCGCCCCTGGCACGAAGCCGTCATCTACGAACTGCACGTCGGCACCTTCACACCCGAAGGCACCTTCGCGGGCATCGAATCGCATCTCGACCATCTCGTGCAGCTCGGCATCACAGTCATCGAGCTCATGCCCATTGCCGACTTTCCCGGTGAGCGCGGCTGGGGCTACGACGGCGTGCTGCCCTTCGCCCCCGACGCAGCCTACGGCACACCGGATGAGCTGAAGTCCTTCATCGACGCCGCGCACGAGCGCGGCATCGCCGTGATGCTCGACGTCGTCTACAACCACTTCGGCCCCGAAGGAAACTGGCTCCACACCTACGCGCCACAGTTCTTCACCGAGCGCCACCACACGCCCTGGGGCGCCGCCATCAACTTCGATGGCGAGCAGAGTGCGCCGGTGCGCGAGTTTTTCATCCACAACGCGCTCTATTGGCTGGAGGAGTTCCAGTTCGACGGCCTGCGCCTCGATGCCGTGCACGCGATGCTCGACGACAGCGAGCGCCACTTCATCAAGGAACTGGCGCAGCGGGTGCACGATGCATTCGACGCACGCCGGGAAGTCTATGTGGTGCTCGAGAACGGCAACAACACGGCGAGCTACCTCGGCAGCCCGCGTCAGCGCGACCTCGTCGAAGCGCAGTGGAATGATGACACGCACCACTGCCTGCACGTGATTCTCACCGGCGAAACGGACGGCTACTACGGCGACTACGCGGACAATCCGCACGCGATGCTCTGCCGCTGCCTCGCGGAAGGGTTCGGCTATCAGGGCGAGACCTCGCCCCACGAAGGGGGACGCCCGCGCGGCGAGCCGAGCGCCCAGTTGCCACCGACCGCGTTCGTGAACTTCCTGCAGAACCACGATCAGATCGGCAATCGCGCCTGCGGCGAGCGGCTGCACCAATTGACGAAGAACGAAGCGGCGCTCGTTGCCGCCACCGCGATCGTGCTGCTGGCGCCCTCTATCCCGATGCTGTTCATGGGCGAGGAATGGGCGGCGCCCGAACCCTTCATCTACTTCTGCGATTTCGAGCCGGGGCTTGCGCAGAAAGTGCGCGAAGGTCGCAAGCGCGAATTTGCGAAGTTTGCGCGCTTCTCGGGCGAGGGCGCCGAAACCCCGCCCGACCCGACGGACTCCGCCACGTTCGAGAGAGTGAAGCTCAACTGGGACGCGCTCACGCGCCCGAGCCACGCGGGCTGGCTGGAATACTATCGACGCCTCCTCGCCATTCGCCAACGCGACATCGTGCCGCTCATCCCGGAGATCACCCGCGGCCGTTGCGTGAAGCTGCAGGACAGCGGTGCATTCGCGGTGGATTGGGGCACCAACAACGGCAACCTGCTGCACCTCATCGCAAATCTCAGCGACAAGGCCGTGCCGCTCGTCGGCAAGCCGTCCGGCCGCTCGATCTTCGCCACGCATCCCAATATTCGAGGGGCCGTGAAGCGCAACATGCTCGAGCCCTGGAGCGTGACCTGGCTACTGGAGCACACGCATGCATAAGGGGCGCGCAGATGCCAACGCGGATGGCACGCGTCAGCAAGCGCCCAGCAGCCGCGCGAGGTCCCCCGGCGAGCCTGCGCCTTTGGATGAGGCGACCGGCGGGAATGCCATCGTGAGCGCGGTATTGCGGGACACCGGCTCGGGTGGCCTCGGCCCGGACGAGGCGGGTTCGCGCACGGCTAACGACGTTGCTGACGAATCGGCCCCCGAACGCGCGCGCACCGCGGAGAGCACCTCGGCCATCATTCCGCGCGCAACGTACCGGCTTCAGTTGAATGGCGGCTTCACGTTCAAAGACGCCACCGCGCTGGTGCCTTATCTCAGCGAGCTCGGCATCAGCCACCTCTACTGCTCACCCTACTTCAAAGCGCGGCCCGGCAGCGCGCATGGCTACGACGTCGTCGACCACAACTCGCTGAATCCGGAAATCGGCACGCGCAGGGACCTCGACGAGCTCGTCGCCACGCTCCGCAAGCACCACATGGGGCACATCCTCGACTTCGTTCCCAACCACGTCGGCATCATGGGCGCCGACAACGCGTGGTGGATGGACGTGCTCGAGAACGGCAAGGCCTCGCGCTTCGCCGATTTCTTCGACATCGATTGGTCGCCACCGAATCCGGCCCTCGCGGGCAAACTCCTGGTGCCGGCCCTGGGCGATCCGTACGGCACGATCCTCGAGCGCGGCGAGCTGGTGCTGAAATACGAGCCGGAGCTGGGCTCCTTCGCCGTGTTCTACTTCCACCACCGTTTTCCGATCGATCCCTGCACCTATCCCGTGGTGATCGAGCGGGCGCTGGCGCATTTCGGCAGTCCGATTCCGGGCCTGCGCGAGCTCGAGAGCCTGAGTGCCGCGTTCCGCAACCTGCCGGACCGCGAGAGCACGGACCCCGCCGCGGTCATCGAACGCGACCGGGACGAAGAGATCCACAAGCAGCGCCTGGTGGAGCTGCTGAACGCGCACCCCGAGCTGCATGCGGCCGTGGAAGCGGCGGCGCGCGAGATCGGCGGCACGCCGGGCAATCCGTCGAGCTTCGACGCACTCCACGAGCTGCTCGAGCGCCAGTGCTACCGGCTCGCGTACTGGCGGGTCGCGGCGGATGACATCAACTATCGGCGCTTCTTCGACGTGAATGATCTCGCCGCCTTGCGCATGGAAAACGAAGCGGTGTTCGAATCGACGCATCGACTCGTGCTGGAGCTGCTGCGCGAAGGCAAGCTCGACGGGCTGCGCATCGACCACCCGGATGGGCTCTACGATCCCGCCCAGTACTTCCAGAAGCTGCAATCGAAAGCGCGCGAGGCGACCCACCGGGATCTGTACCTGCTGGTCGAGAAGATCACCGCGAGCTTCGAGCGCCTGCCGACGGGCTGGACGGTGCACGGCACGACCGGATACAACTTTGCGAACCTGGTGAACGGCCTCTTCGTCGAGTCCCGGGCCAAGAGTCGGCTGGATCGGGTGTACCGCTCGTTCATCGGCGATTACATGGAATGGGCGGACACGGCGTACGAATCCAAGGTGCTGGTGTTGCGCACGTCCCTGGCGGCCGAGCTGAACGTGCTCGCGAACCAGCTCGCGCGCATCGCGCAGAGCGACCGGCACACGCGCGACTTCACGCTCACCAACCTTCGCCAGGCGCTGACGGACGTGATCGCGGCATTCCCCGTCTATCGCACTTACGTGAGGGACAGCGCGTCGGAAGAAGATCGTCGCTACATAGAGTGGGCCATCGCCCGCGCGCGAAGTCGCAGCTCCTCGACGAACATTCCGTTGCTCGATTTCGTGCGGTCCATGCTGCTGGCCGAAACTTCAGCCATCGCCGAGCCGTATCACGCGCAGGTGCGAGCATTCGCGCGAAAGTTCCAGCAGCTAACCGCCCCGGTGACAGCGAAAGGCGTCGAGGACACCGCGCTCTATCGCTTCACGCGCCTCGCGTCGCTGAATGAAGTGGGCGGCGAGCCGGAGACGTTTGGCACGAGCATTCGCCAGTTCCACGCAGACGCGCAGTATCGCGCGAGGAACTGGCCGCACGAGATGCTGGGCAGCTCCACGCACGACACCAAACGCTCGGAGGACGTGCGGGCCCGCATCAACTGCCTCTCGGAAATGCCGGCGTTGTGGCGCAAGTCGATCCAGCGATGGAGCCGGATGAACCGCCGTCGGCGCAAGATTGTCGATGATTTGCCGGCCCCGGGCCCGCATGCCGAGTACCTGTTCTATCAGACGCTGCTCGGCACCTGGCCGCTCTCTCCGCCGACGCTGGCGGACGACACGCAGTTGCTCAAGGCGGTGAACGAAGATGTGTTCACTGCCTATCGCGAGCGCATCGAGGAATACATGGTGAAGGCTTCGCGGGAGGCCAAGCGCCGCACCAGCTGGGCGAACGTGAATGAGGAGTACGAGAACGCGCTTCGGCAGTTCATCCGCCTGTCGCTGGAGACACGCGAGGGAAATCCGTTCCCCGCGGAGATCGGCGAGTTTGCGCACCGGATTTCGCGGTTTGGCTATCTCAACAGCCTCTCGCAAACGCTCTGCAAGCTGACCGCGCCCGGCATGCCCGACATCTATCAGGGCAATGAGATCTGGGACTGGTCGCTCGTCGATCCCGACAATCGCCGGCCGGTGGATTTCACGATCCGCAAGCGGCTGCTGGAAGAGGTGCGGGGCTGGCCCGCCGCCGATCTCAACGATGAGCTCGACGCCGCGCTCGAGAGCGTCGAAGACGGCCGCGTCAAACTCCACGTGATCTGGACAGCACTCCAGGTGCGCGCGAGGCAGGAGAAGCTGTTTCGCGAAGGAGGCTACATTCCGCTGAAGGTCTCAGGCGAGCGCGCCATGCACCTGCTGGCGTACGCGCGCAAGCGAGGCGAGGATGTGGCGATCGTCGCCGTGCCCCGCCTCCACGTGCGCCTGCTCAGCGAGAAACACCGATTCCCGCATGGCGAAGAGGTGTGGGGAGACACGCGCATCGAGCTGCCGAAGAAGATCGCAGGCACCTCGTTTCTCAACGCGATGAACCGGAAGACGCTCGATGTTCAGGCGAGTGGCGAAGGCCGCGTGCTCATGGCCGCCACCGTGTTCTCGAATTTCCCGGTGGCGCTGCTGACCAGCGACCTCAGCGATAACCCCGCGCCTGCAACGTGAAGAGATGGGCGTAGCGGCCGTCGAGCTTCATCAGCTCCTCATGGCTGCCCATTTCAACGATGCGGCCGCGATCGAGAACGGCGATCTGGTCGGCCATGCGCACGGTAGAGAACCGATGCGAGATGAGAATGGTGATGCGGTCTCGCGCGAGCTGCCGGAAACGCTCGAACACATCGGCTTCGGCCTGCGCATCCATCGCGGCGGTCGGCTCATCGAGCACGAGAATGTCCGCACCGGTGCGCATGAATGCGCGTGACAGCGCGATCTTCTGCCACTGCCCGCCCGAGAGCTCGCGTCCCTCCCTGAACCACTTGCCGAGCTGCGTCTCGTACTTCTGCGGGAGGGTTTCGATGAAATCGCTCGCCTGCCCCTTCACCGCGGCATCTTTCCAGCGGGCCTGATCCTCGAAATTCTTCTCGTCGCCGGCGCCAACGTTCTCGCCCACCAGCATCTGGTAACGAATGAAATCCTGGAAGATCACGCCGATTCGGTCGCGCAGGGCGTTCGCGTCCCACTCCCTGAGATCCAGCCCGTCCAGCAGGATGCGGCCGGTCGTCGGCTCATAAAGCCGCGTGAGCAGCTTGATCAGCGTGGTCTTGCCTGACCCGTTCTCACCCACGAGCGCCAGGCTGTTCCCTGGCTTCAGATGCAGGGTCACGCCTTCGAGCGCCGGCTCGCTGCCTCCGGGATAGGTGAAGCTCACATTCTCGAAGCGCACCCCATCCTCGGGATGCGGCCCGCGTTTGGCCTCGCCCCCAGGCGGCGCTACATCCGTTTCCAGGTATTCGTAGAGCGTGGAGAGATAGAGGTTGTCCTCGTACATGCCGCCGACGGCCGAGAGACTCGCTGTGACGGCCGACTGCCCCTGCCGGAACAGCATCACGTACATCGTCATCTGCCCGAGCGTGATGAGCCCACGAACGGTGCTCACCGCGATCCAGGCATACGCACCGTACAGCGCCACGGTCGCCACGAGCCCGAGCGCGAAGCCCCACACATCACGTTTGATCGCCAGCGCGCGATCCGCTGTGTACAGCTTCTTGAAGATGCTCTGATACCGCCCGAGGAAGCGATCGCCCAGGTTGTAGAGCTTCACTTCCTTGGCGTGCTCGTCGCGCGCGAGCACCGTCTCCAGATACATCTGCATGCGCGTATCCGGCGAGCGCCAGCGAAAGAGGCTGAACGCATCCCCTGAGAATTTGGCTTCCGCGATGAACGCCGGCAGCCCGGCGAGCAGCAGAATCGCCACCGCCCAGGGCGAGAACTGCACGAGGAGCGTTCCGAAGCTGATGTGCGAAATGCCGTTCTGGACGAGCCCGAACGTGCGCATGACCAGGCTGAGCGGCCGGCTCGACGCTTCACGGCGAGCCCGCGTGAGCTTGTCGTAGAACTCGGAGTCCTCGAAGTGGCGCAGATCGAGCGTGAGCGCCTTCTCCAGGATCATCACGTTCACCCGCTGGCCGAGCTGCGCCCGCAGCAGCCACTGGCAAAGCGAAAGACCGCGCTGAGCTGCCGCGATGCCTGCGATGAGCAAACCTTCGAGCGCGACCAGTTCGAGGACGTACGTGGCATCCGCGCCGCCCGCGCGAATGGCGGCGACGACCGCGTCGACGATCAGCGAGCCGATATACGCCACACCCGCC
>JBDZVF010000334.1:0-7214 GCA_040255575.1 Pseudomonadota bacterium
GGCGAGACGGTCGATATAGTCACGACCGGCCGCCACGATCCCTGCGTGGGCCTGCGCGCCACGCCGATCGCCGAAGCGATGCTGGCAATCGTCCTGATGGATCACTACCTGCGCCATCGCGCCCAGAACGCAGACGTCCTCTCCACAACCCCGAACATCACCAGACGCTCATGAGCACCAACAGAACTTTCCGAGTCGCCGTCGTCGGCGCCACCGGCCTCGTCGGCGAGACCATGATCCGCGTGCTCGAGGAGCGTGAGTTCCCCGTGTCCGAGCTCTATCCGCTCGCGAGCAACCGCTCGATCGGCAAGACGGTGGAGTTCAAGGGCAGGGAATATCCGGTCGAGGACCTTGCCACGTTCGACTTCAGCAAGGCCGACATCGGGCTCTTCTCCGCCGGTGCGCAAGTGTCGCGCGAGTTCGCGCCGAAAGCCGCGGCCGCCGGGTGCATCGTGATCGACAACACCTCGGAGTTCCGCTACCAGGAGGACATCCCGCTCGTGGTGCCCGAGGTGAACGCTCACGCGCTCGCGAAGTACAAGCCGCGCGGCATCATCGCGAACCCGAACTGCTCGACCATCCAGATGCTCGTGGCGCTGAAGCCCATCCACGACGCGGTGGGCATCGAGCGCATCAACGTCGCCACCTATCAGTCCGTCTCGGGCGCCGGGAAGGAAGCGGTGGAGGAGCTCGCCCAGCAGAGCATCGCGCTCATGAACGGGCAGGGCTCGGTGAAGCCAAACGTCATCCCCAAGCAGATCGCCTTCAACGCCGTGCCGCAGATCGACAAGTTCGAGAGCAACGGCTACACCAAAGAAGAGATGAAGATGCTCTGGGAGACCCAGAAGATCATGGAGGACCCGGGCATCCGCGTGAACGCCACGGCCGTCCGCGTGCCCGTCTTCTACGGTCATTCCGAGGCGGTGAACATCGAGACCCGGCAGAAGATCACCGCGGCCGAAGCCCGGGCGCTGCTGAAAAAAGCGCCGGGCGTCACAGTTCTGGATGAGAGGAAGCCGGGCGGGTATCCCACTGCCGCTACTGAAGCAGCGAACCGCGACACGGTTTATGTCGGACGAATCCGTGAAGATATTTCCTCGGATCGTGGACTTAATCTTTGGGTGGTGTCGGATAACGTCCGCAAGGGCGCCGCCACCAATAGCGTGCAGATAGCCGAGATTATGGTACGTGACTACATTTGAGCTACACTGCCGCCCAAATTTTTGCGTGGAGACGGAATGCGGTCTACGCGCTTGATTTCTAAAAGATATTTATTGACGGTCTTGCCCCGCGGGGTGTGCTGATGGTCGCCAAATCGGTCAAGTGGGCGCTGGCCTCGCTCGTCATTGCCTTGCCACCTGCTGCGTTTGCAGTCGGGCTTGGAGACGTGCGACTGCTGTCGTCTCTGAACGCGCCGCTCGATGCGGAAATCGAACTCGTGGGAGCCACTCCAGAGGAGATGGCTGTCATCAAGGCGCAGCTCGCATCAAGGGATCTGTTTGCTCGTAACGGCCTCGACTGGCCGACCGGGGTGGGCAACATCACCATCAGCCCGCAAACGAAGCCGGATGGCAAAGCCGTTCTTCGCATGCGCTCGACGCAGGCCGTGACGGATCCGTTCCTCACGCTGCTCGTCGAAGTCGACGCGCTTCGCACGCACACGGTTCGTGAATACACGCTGTTGCTCGATCCGCCGGTGTTCGCACCGGGTGAGCAGCAGAATGCTCCGGTCGCCGCGCCCGCTACGGGTGCCGGCACTCGCGAAGGCGCCATTGCGCGCCAGGGTACGCCCGCTCCGGCGGCGGAACCGCGCCAGCCCGCTTCGGCTGCTCCGTCGCGTCCCGCGCCTACGTCTGCTGCGTCAGGTTCTGCCTCGGAAGGCGGCACTCGTACCGTTCAGCGGGGCGATACGCTCTCGGGCATCGCGAGCGAGATCGCGAACGATTCGTCCCAGTCGCGTGCGTGGATGCTCGCGATCTACCAGAACAATCCTTCCGCCTTCGACGGCAACATGAACGTGTTGCGGTCGGGTTCGGTGCTGCGCATTCCGAACGCGTCTGCGGTGGCGGCCATCACGCCGAGCGAAGCGACCGCGGAGATCCGCCGTCAGTACGCGTCGTGGCGTGGTAACGCGGCGCCCGCGCCGAGTGAATCGGAGCCGGGCCGTCTGCGGCTCGTGCCGCCGGGCTCGCCGGCTGGTGCGTCATCGAATGCCGGCGGCGATACCGCTGCTCTTCAGGGTCGCGTCCGCGAGCTCGAAGCGCAGCTGCAGGAATCCCGCCGTTTGCTCGAGGCGCGCAATGCTGAGCTCGCTCAGCTGCAGGCACGTTTCTCGAACCAGACTGCTGGTGCACCCGCGGCTGCCACGCCGCCTCCGGCCGAGCCGACTCCGGCACCAGCGGCCGAGCCGGCCGCCGAGGCGACTCCGCCCCCAGCGGATGCCACTCCGCCAGCCGACGCGGACGCGGCTGCGCCGCCTGCTGCTGAAGAGCCTGCGGCGCAGGAAACTCCGCCCGTGGCCCAGGAAGCGGAGCCTGCTCCGCCGGTGAAGCGTCCGGCTCCTGCCGCGACCGCCGAGGAAAGTGGCGGCGGCATTTTCGACACCCTCAAGGATTACTGGTGGGCGCTCGCCGCGCTGGCTGCCGTCATCCTGGGCCTGTTTGGTGTCAAGGCGATTCGGTCCCGCAAGCAGAACGACTTCGACGATTCGCTCAGCCGGCTACAGGGTGCCGCCGCTGGTGCGGAAGCGCTCAGCCGCGACAGCAGTGGCGACACACAGCCGCTGCGTGCCGCGCAGAACCGCGAGAGCGCATTCGTCGTGGAGGAGTCCGGCACACACGAGCGTCCGCGCCTCGCCGGCGCTGATGACTTCGCGCCCGCCACCTCCGCACGCAACGTTGCAGCGGATGAAACCATCAGCAGCGAGACGGCGATCAATCTCGACCAGGGTGATCCGCTGGCCGAAGCCGACTTCCACATGGCCTATGGTCTCTACGACCAGGCCGCCGATCTCGTGCGCATCGCGATTTCGCGCGAGCCGGATCGTCGCGATCTCAAGCTGAAGCTCCTCGAAGTGTTCTTCGTGTGGGGCAACAAGGATCAGTTCCTGCAGACCGCCCGTGAGCTCGCCGAGACGCGTGAGCGCGCGGCCCCCGGCGAGTGGGAAAAGATCGTCATCATGGGCAAGCAGCTCGCGCCGGAAGATCCGCTCTTCGCGGGGGCGGGCGCAGCCACCTCGGAAGGCCTCGGCGGCATGGACCTCGATCTCGAGGGCGGCCAGGACCGCGTGGACTTCGACATCCTCGGCGAGCCCTCGGGGCCAGCCTCCGCGGATGGCGGCATCGATCTCGACATCGGTTCGGCGCTCGGCGACTCGGGCTCCGATGGCTCGGGCGGCACGGTCACGGATGCGAACCTCGCGCTGCATGAGGACGGCTTCACGCCTGATGACGCGGGCACCGGCAGCACGCGTGAGATGACGCAGAACCTGCGCGGGGACAATTCGCCCACCGTGCAGCAGTTCGGCGCGGATCTCGAAGCGCCGACGGTGGAGCAGCCCGGCCTCTACGGCGGCAACCCGACGATCAAGCAGAAAGTCGAGTCGGCGATGAAGCAGGGCGGCATCCCCGCCGAGCAGACCGCGGAGCTCGCCATCGACGACCTCGGCCTCGATCTGGGGGCGCTCGAGGACAGCCCGAACCTCAACTCGACGCAGGAAGCCCCGACACTGGTCGCGGGCCTCGACGAGCGCTCACGTCGCATCATGGACGAGGCGGAGCGTCGCGGCAGCCTGCGGGACATGGACGCCACGGCCATCGCCTCCACGGGTGCGTGGAACCTGAACGGCGACGATCTCGATCAGACGATGCCGCCGCAGCAGATTTCGGGCTATTCGAACGGGGACGGGTCGGAGACCTCGCGCCTCGCGGCCTTGAAGAGCGGAGATAACGATCTCGACTTCAACTTCAATGACGAGGAGCCGGCTGCGCCTGCGGCGCGGGCGTACACGAACGGGTCGGGTGGGATGGCCTCCGACGTCGATCTCGACGTGGGGACGGCGACGGTGCCGGATACGGCGTTCACCGCGACTCAGAAGCTCTCCTCGGAAGACCTCGCCCTGCCGGATCTCGAGCCGGTGACGATGAGCGAAGTCGGCACGAAGCTCGATCTTGCCCGGGCCTACATGGATATGGGCGACCCGGAAGGGGCGCGCAACATCCTGGAAGAGGTCATGACCGAAGGGTCTTTGGCGCAGAAGCAGGAAGCGCAGCGGTTGCTGGAGTCCCTGCCGGGGTGAGGGGTTGATTCTCAGCGCCTGGCGTTGAGGGTTTCCTGAGAGGCCGCGCTTTTCAAAGAGCGCGGCCTTTTCGTTTGGGTGGAAGTGCCCGCGCGAGAGAGGGCCTTGCGAGCCACCCGGCGAGCGAGGGCTTCTTCGTTTGGAGATTGCGAGTGCAGCGGTTTGCGGTGGGACTGGAATACGAGGGTACTGCGTATGCCGGGTGGCAGACGCAGCAGCCCGGTGTGCCCAGCATTCAGTTGCACGCTGAGAACGCCTTCAGCCGAATCGCTGATTCACCTGTTTCGTTGGTGTGCTCTGGCCGCACGGACGCGGGTGTTCACGCGCGACTGCAGGTGGCGCATTTCGAGAGTGATGCGGTAAGGCCCTTGCGTGGCTGGCTGCTCGGCGCAAACACGCATTTGCCGCGCGATATCAGCGTCGCGTGGATCGTGCCCGTGCCCGCGCATTTCCATGCGCGCTACTCCGCGGAGTCGCGCACCTATCGCTACATCATCTTCAATCGCAATGTGCGCTCCGCGCTCGTCGAGAAACGCGCGGCGCACATCCATCGTCCGCTCGATCACGAGCGCATGCAGGCCGCCACGGGCGCGCTCATCGGCAATCATGATTTCAGCGCATTCAGGTCGTCGGAGTGCCAGGCGAAGTCGCCCATCCGGCGGCTCACGCATCTCACGGTGGAGCGCGACGGCGACTTCGTCTCCATCGAGGTCACCGCGAATGCCTTCCTCCATCACATGGTCCGCAACATCGCCGGGCTCCTGATCGCGATCGGGCAGGGCGAGCGGGCGCCCGAATGGGCGCAGCAGGTGCTCGAGTCCCGCGACCGCACCTGCGGCCACGTGACCGCTCCGGCGGAGGGTTTGTACTTCTGGAGCGTTGAGTATCCGGAAGTTTTCGGGCTTCCCACCCGATCCGCTATCATCCGGCCTCCTTTGGGTTAGACGAACGAGTCCGAGCGGATGTCCTGGTTCGAAAAGATCATGCCTTCGCGCATCAAGACGGAGCGCCGCACGCGCTCGGTCCCCGAAGGCCTGTGGATCAAGTGCCCGGCCTGCGACGCGGTGCTGTATCGCGCGGAGCTGGAGCGCAATCTGTACGTCTGCCCGAAGTGCAGCCACCACATGCGCATCGGCGCGCGGGTGCGGCTCGAGTGGTTCCTCGATCCGAACACCGGCGTGGAGATCGGCGCCAATATCACTCCGGAAGATCCGCTGCGGTTCCGCGATAGCAAGCGCTACAAGGACCGTCTCGCCCAGGCGCAGAAAGCCACCGGCGAGAAAGACGCGCTCGTGGTCATGGCGGGCAAGGTGAACGGGCTCGATCTCGTCGCGTGCGCGTTCGAGTTTCGCTTTCTCGGTGGCTCGATGGGTTCGGTGGTGGGCGAGCGCTTCAAGCGCGCCGTCGATTACTGCATCGAGCACAACGTGCCGTTTGTCTGCTTCTCCGCGACGGGCGGTGCCCGCATGCAGGAGGCGCTGTTTTCCCTGATGCAGATGGCCAAGACGAGCGCCGCGCTCGCGCGGCTCGCGCAGGCGCATCTGCCGTTCGTCTCGGTGATGACCGATCCGACGACAGGTGGCGTTTCCGCGAGTCTTGCGATGTTGGGCGATCTCAATCTCGCCGAACCGCGTGCACTCATTGGTTTTGCGGGCCCGCGCGTCATCCAGCAGACCGTGCGTGAGACGTTGCCGGAAGGCTTTCAGCGCAGCGAGTTCCTGCTGGAGCACGGCGCGCTCGACATGATCGTGGATCGCCGCGATATGCGCGAACGTATCCCGACCCTGCTGCGCGTGTTGCTGAAGGCGCCGCCCGCTCCACCGCCCGCGCCCACGCCGGGCGCGCCAGGGTCGACGCAAGCCGGCATCGCAGGCGAGCGGCCCGCCGCGCCGTCCCCGGCCGCGCCTTGAGCGCATGGTTGATGTGACTTCCAGCGCCGCGGCTGGCGCGGCGCGCCTTTCCGACGCCGCGGTGGTGCAGCTCCGCGCGTCAGCTCAGCGTCCCTGACCCCGGTTCGGCGGCGCTTCCATACAGGGCTACGAATCTTGGCTACTTACTCCACGCTCGACGCATGGCTCGACGCGCAACAGTCGGTGCATCCGAAGAGCATTGATCTCGGGCTGACGCGAGTCACGAAGGTGGCGCGCGCGCTCGGCATCGACAAGGCGCGCTGCCCGGTTCTCACCGTCGGTGGCACGAACGGCAAGGGCTCGGTGGTCACGCATGCGGACGCGTTCCTGCGCGGCGCGGGGCTTTCCACGGGCGTGTTCACCTCGCCGCATCTCGTTCGCTACAACGAGCGGATCGTCATCAACGGCACTGAAGCGACGGATGCGGAGCTGGTCGGGGCGTTCGACCGCATCGAGGCCGCGCGCGGCGACACGACGCTCACGTACTTCGAGTTCAACGCGCTCGCGGCGCTGCTGCTGTTCGCGGATCGGCGCGTCGAGGTGGCGATTCTCGAAGTGGGTCTCGGCGGTCGTCTCGATGCGGTCAACATGCTGGATGCGGATGTCGCCGTCATCGCGTCGATCGGCTTCGATCATCGCGACTGGCTTGGCGACACGCTCGACGCCATCGGGCGCGAGAAGGCCGGCATCTTCCGCGCCGGCCGCCCCGCCGTGCTCGGCACGCCAGAGATGCCCGCATCGGTCTACGAAGCGATCGCCACGCTCGGCGCAAAGCCCCTCGTCGCGGAGAAGAGCTTCTCTTGGACGGTGCACGCGGACGCTGGCTCAGCACCCGAGGCCCCCCCTGCACAAGCGTCGCAAGGCGATGCGCGCGGGCCGCAACGGGATGCGCGTGGAGTGGAACACGGCGTGAGCTGGAACTATCACGGCCTCGGCATCACGCTCGAGGGCCTGCCGCCCTCAGCGCTCGGGGGCGCCATTCAGTTTCGCAATGCCTCGACGGCGCT
>JBDZVF010000335.1:0-7212 GCA_040255575.1 Pseudomonadota bacterium
GCGTGCGGTCCTTCGCTTCAGCGGCGAGGATCGTGTCGAGGCCCGCGGCCTTCACGTCGATACGCCGCGACGGCAGCGCGAGCTGCGTGTTCGGCAGGTCGAAAGAGATGCGCGCCGGGTTGTCGATGGTGAATGCCAGCGGCTCGGTGGCCGGGCCCGACAGGCGCATGGTGAGCTGCAGCTGCTGTCCCGGCAGCGGCTGCACATCGATCGCCTGGAGCTTGGTGGGGTCAGCGGCGAGCGCTGGAGACCCGGCAAGCGCACCGAGTGCGCAGGCGGCCAATAGCCGCGCGAGCGCGCTCAGAATCCGATGGGTCGGGCTGTAGGCTTTCATTCTCGGGACTCCCTGGTTCATCGCACGGCTCAATCGGTGAGACCAAGCGCCGCGGGGCGCTCGATATACCCGCCGAGTCCGTCGGGAACGATTTCGGTCAGAACGATCTTGGTCGGCGTGATGTCGGTGATGCGCCCATCGGCCTGGCCGATGTAATTGCCCACGACCACGCGATGCACGAGTTTGTCCTTCGACTGCACGAGGCCGTAGGTCGTGTTGCCGAGGTGCAGCGTGCCCACCATCTTCAGTGTGTCGAGCGAGAACTGCTCGAGGAACTCTCGATTGCGCTTGCTATCCGGGCGCAGGCCGGCGTTCGGCCCGCTGCTGCCCGGCACGCTCGGCAGGAACGGCGAGCGCTTGTCCGTGTCCGCGTACACGAACGTTTCATACGGCTTCACCTCCGGCAGCGGTTGCACGCGCCCGCCGGGCTGCTTCTTGGTGTCCTCGATGAAGCGTTCGAGCTCGTCGTCGGCGCTCGAGCACGCGGCGAGGCCTGTGACGAGGCCGTATCCGAGCACGGCGCAGGCGATGAGTCGATACAGATTCGATTGCATGGTTAGACCCCGACGGTCGCGTGCGATCAGGTTCTGGGCCTGCGCGCGACGGCGCCTTTCTGGCCATCGGCCGCGGCCAGCTCTTCTTCATCGAGATAGCGATACGTCTTCGCCGTCAGGTCCATCGTCAGGTTGTCGTAGTTCTTGCTGTTGGCCTGGACCGGTTTGATCTCGATGTCGTGCAACGTCACGATGCGCGGCAAGGCAGCGATGCCACTCACGAACTCGCCGAACTGGTGATAACTGCCGATGAGGCGCAACTTGAAGGGCTGCTCGGCGTAGAAGTCCTTCTTCTGCTCGTTGCCAGGCTGGAACATCTTCTCTTCGAGGCCGGCGGCGACGCCGGTCTGGGAGATGTCGACCAGCAGGTTCGGCACTTCGGTCTTGCCCGGCAGCTGCCGCAGCAGCGCGCCGAACGAGCGCTCGATGTCCTTCAGCTGGCCCTTGTAGACCTCGAGGTTCACCGCCTTGGCGTGCTTGGTGGTGAACTCACCCCGCAGGCTCCGCTCTTCGCCCTGGGCGCGTTCGAGATCGGGCTGCCGGTTGCTCCACACGACGAAGTAGATGAGCACCCCGGTCAGCACCACGAACCACAGGCCAACGACCCCGGCGCGAATCGGCAGGGGCCAGCGGCCCGGATCCTGGGGGTCGAGCGATCGCAGCTCTTCGAGAAGATTCACTTGCCGCCCTCCGCGCGCGCGAGCTTCTTGTTCGGGCCCTTGCCCGGCCCGCCGGCATTGCCATCCTCGCCCACGGTGCTCACCTGTTCGGCATAGAGCGTGAAGCCCGAGCCGCCCGTGGAGGACTGCACGATCTCGAGGTCGGGGTTACGCATCCACTCGGATCCGTCGATGTTGCGCATGAAGGCCGACACGCGCGTGCTCGACTGGGCGACACCGTCGAAGCGCAGTTTCTTGTCGGTCTGCTTCACGGCGGTGAGATACACGCCATCGGGCAGCTGTTTCACGATCTCATCGAAGAGATGCACGATTTCCGGGCGCGAGCGCTGCAGCTTCTCGATGATCTCCATGCGCGCGATGAACTTCTGCTTCGCGCTCTCGAGGTTGTTGATCTCCTCGATCTGCTTGTCGAGCAGGCGGATCTCCGCGCGCAGCCGCTCGTTGCGCTGGTTCTGGCTCTCGATCATCGAGTTCAGCATCAGCCAGCCGGCGAACGCGACCACCGCTGCCGCGACCGTCGCGCCACCGATTGCCACGAAGAACGCGAGCTTTCGCTCCTTGCGTTCCTCGTTGCGCCAGGGAAGTAGATTTATGCGTGGCATGGCTAGTCGAAGCTCCGCAGGGCAAGACCGCATGCGGTCAGGAGAGCCGTGGCGTCACGTTGCACGGCCTGCGCCTTCGCGCGCGATGAAAGTTTCATCTGCCCGAGCGGGTCGCCCTTCTCGGCGGAAATGCCCACGCGGCTGGAAATGACGTCCGCGACGCCCGGGATGTTGGCGCAGCCACCGCACACCAGGATCTTTTCCGGTTGCTCGCGACCCGAGCCCGAGGCGAGGTAGAACTGCAGCGAGCGGCTCACCTGCTGGGTCATGTCGTCGATGAAGGGGTCGAGCACTTCGCTCTGGTAGTTGCCGGGCAGCCCGCCTTCCTTCTTGGCGCGGCCCGCTTCCTCCATGGAAAGCCCGTACGTGCGCATGATCTCCTCGGTGAGCTGCTGCCCGCCGAAGGCGAAGTCCCGCGTGTACACGACTTTCAGGTTGCGCAGCACGCTGAACGTCGTGCTGCTCGCGCCGAAGTCCACCACCGCGATCGTGCGATCAATGCCCCCGTCTGGCATCTGGTGCGTCATCAGTTTGCAGGCGTTCTCCAGGGCGAACGCTTCAACGTCGACGATCTTGGCGGTGAGGCCCGCGGCTTTCACCGCGGCCTGGCGCTGCTCCACGTTTTCGGTGCGAGTGGCCACGAGGAGCACGTCGTTCGTCTCGGGGTCCTTTTCGGAGGGCCCGAGCACTTCGAAGTCGTAGCTGACTTCGTCCATGGGAAAGGGGATGTACTGGTCGGCCTGCAGCTCCACCTGCGACTCGAGGTCGCCCGAGCGCAGGATGCGCGGCATCTGGATGACCTTGGTGATGGCCGCGTCGCCACTGATGGCGACCGCCACTTCGCCGCTCTTGGCGCCGGCGCGCTTGACGGCGCGGCGAATCGCCTCGCCCACGGCTTCGGCATCCACCACAGCCTTTTCGTTGATCGCGTTCTGCGGGGTCGGCTCGGCGGCATAGGCCTCGACCCGGTACTGCCCACCCGACTCAGCCAGCTCGATGAGCTTCACCGAGGAGGTCGTGATATCGAGACCCAGGAGCGGGCGGTACTTACGCTTGAGCAGGAACATTTTTAATCCTTTTCAAGAAGGTACGCTCGAAAGCGCCCGCCCTGCGTGAGTTTGGAGGCGACTATATAACAGCGCAAAGTTAAATTGAACGTGAGGGCGCTCACGGAACCGCCGCTTTAGCGGCGCACACCGCCGGAACTGAAATTCGACCCACGATCTCTACTGCCTTTGCGTCGAGTACGAGCGACGCACGACTCCACTGGGACCCAAGTGTGCAACTTATGGGAAACCGCGGAACGTGAAGCCCGTCAGGAATCGCGCGGCGAGCGCCAGGCGAGAGGAGACAGCGGAACGCGATTCGTCATCCGCGCAACACCCCGTGAACTCAAGTCATGGTGGCACGCGCGAGGATCGTCTAACGTTCACGCTGGCAACCCCGCTGTCATAGGCACCGAGCCCGTAGACCGGAGGCTTTGCGTCCCCACCTTTCGGTGAGTTTGCCCTTGAAACGCGGGCTACTATGCATAGCGGCTGGAATGAGCGCAAGCAGCGACATGAGTAATCTGTGAAGCGGAAATACATTCGGTTAATCGGCTACACCGCCATCGGTGTGATCGTCATCACACTTTTCGGCGCCTATTCGCTGGCTTGCAGCTATGTATATGTTGCGCCGTCGCTGCCCTCGGTCGAAGAGATGCGCAGGGTCGAAATGCAGGTGCCGTTACGTGTGTATACGGCCAGTGGCGAGCTCATAGCGCAGATCGGCGAGCAGCGCCGGCTGCCCGTGACGTATGAGCAGATCCCAACGCTCGTTCGCGAGGCATTCCTCGCAGCGGAAGACGACCAGTTCTTCGAGCATGGCGGCGTCGACTACCTCGGTATTCTTCGAGCCGCACTCGTGAATCTCGTTTCACACGAGAAGGCGCAGGGCGCCAGCACGATCACGCAGCAGGCCGCCCGAAACATGTTCCTTACGCTCGACAAGACCTGGAAGCGCAAGCTCTCCGAGCTCTTCGTCACCTGGCGCATGGAGCGCGAGTTCTCGAAGCAGGAGATCCTCGGGCTCTATCTCAACGTCATTTACTTCGGGCAGCGCGCGTACGGGGTTGCCGCAGCGGCCGAAACATTCTTCGGCAAGACGCTCGACGATCTCACCGTGTCGGAAGCGGCAACCCTGGCGGGCGTGCCGCAGGCCCCGTCGAGGTACAACCCGATCTCGAATCCCGAGTTCGCGGCCGCGCGGCGCGGCTACGTGCTGGGTCGCATGCACAAGCTCGGTTTCATCGACGATTCGACCTACGAAGACGCTCGCAAGACGCCCGTGGTCGCGCGCACTCACGCGCCACTGTCTGCTGTCGAAGCGCCCTACGTCGCGGAGATGGCGCGCCTCGATCTGCGCAGCCGTTTCGGGCCAGCCGCCGAAGCGGCGGGATACCGGGTCTTCACCACCATCGATGGCCGGTTGCAGACGGCTGCGAATCGCGCGCTGCGCCTCGGCCTCATCGAGTACGACCGCCGGCACGGCTGGCGCGGGCCCATCGGCCACGCGGAAATTGCCGGCCGCACGAAGGACGAGCAGTTCGACGAGCTTCTGGAGGAGTACTCGAGCATCGGGCTCCTCGTTCCCGCCGTCGTCGTGTCCGAGACGGAGAAGAGCGCGCGCGTGTTCGTGCGCTCGCGCGGCTTCGCGCAGATCGGCTGGGACGGCCTCTCCTGGGCCCGCAAGGAAGACGGCCCGGCGCCGAAGTCCGTGGCCGAGATCATGGCCCCCGGTGACGTCGTGTACGTCGTGGCCGACGGCAAGGGCAACGCGCAGCTCGGCCAGTTGCCGGAAGCGCAAAGCGCGCTCGTCTCCCTGAATCCGACCGATGGCAGCATCGTCGCGCTCGTGGGCGGGTTCGACTACTTCGTCAACAAGTACAACCGCGTCACGCAGGCGCGGCGGCAGCCGGGCTCGGGGTTCAAGCCCTTCCTGTATTCGGCGGCGCTCGACAATGGCTTCACGCCAGCCTCGGTGATCCTCGATGCGCCCGTCGTGAAGGATGAGGGCGAGACGGTCTGGCGCCCCAAGAACGATGGCGGCCACTTCAACGGCCCCACGCGCTTCCGCGAGGCGCTCTACCGTTCACGCAATCTCGTGTCCATTCGCGTGCTGCGCCAGATGGGCGTGGACCCGGCCATCGACTACATCACGCGATTCGGCTTCTCCAAGCGGGACCTGCCGCGCGGGGAATCTCTGGCGCTCGGCACGGTGAACGCAACGCCACTGCAGCTCGCCGCGGGCTACGCGATCTTCGCGAACGGCGGCTTCAAGGTCGTGCCTCACTACATCGATCGCATCGAGAACGCCGCGGGCGAGGTGGTCTATCGCGCCACCCCGAAGATTGCGTGCGACGCGTGCGAGAACGAGGTGACGCTCGCCTCCTACACCGGCTTTGGCGCGACGAAAGAAGAAATACTTGCGGAAGCCGATGCCCTGCGCGGCGGCCGCGGCTCCCTCCCGCCCGAGCAACTCGCCGAGCGGGTCATCTCGCCGCAGAACGACTGGTTGATGACAGACATGATGAGAGACGTCATCCGGCGCGGCACGGGCGTGCGCGCGCGGGCACTCGGCCGATCGGATATCGCCGGCAAGACGGGCACGACGAACATCGGCGGAACGAACGAGTCGAAGGACGTCTGGTTCAACGGTTACACCGCGAATCTCGTCGCCACCGTGTGGGTCGGCTTCGATCAAGAGAAGAGTCTGGGTGTGAGCGAGCAGGGCTCCAACACCGCGCTGCCGATCTGGATGCACTTCATGCGCGAAGCGCTGCGCGGCGTGCCCGAGTACATTCGCCCGATGCCCGAGGGCCTCGTCACGCTGCGAATTTCTCCGGATACCGGCATGCTCGCGAGCGGCGAGAATCCCGATGCGATCCTCGAGACGTTCATGACGGACCGTCTGCCAAACGGCAGCATGCCCGGCGAGAACGGGCCGCAGCTTGGCCCCGGAGTCGACGCCAGGGCAGCGGAGCCGGGGATTTTCTGACGACGATCATGTCGCCCGCCGTTACACTCATGTGGGGTGCGGCGACAGTGAGCAAGCGATGACGAAGCGACACCCAGTGCGGACTGAGAACCTGCGGCGAGCCCTCGCGCAGGAGGCGGCGCGGGTCATGGCGGAGCATGGAGTCAGTGACTTCCTGTTCGCCAAGCGCAAGGCCGCGGAACGATTCGGCGTGACCGATCACGCCGTGCTGCCGAAGAACGTGGAGATCGAAGAAGCGCTGGTGGAGTATCAGCGCCTCTTCGGCGCCGACTCTCACGAGGAAACGCTCTACGCGCAGCGGCAGGTGGCGCTCGAGGCGATGAAGCGGCTCAAGGAGTTCGAGCCGCGGCTCGTGGGTCCGGTGCTCACGGGCACGGCCACCGAGCACTCACAGGTGCAGATTCATCTGTTCGCGGATCGTGCCGAGAGCGTCGCCATCAAGCTGATGGACGAGGGCATCCCGCACGAAGTCACGGAACGGCGCGTGAAGATGAACGCGGAGCGCATCCTCGCCTACCCGGGTGTGTCGTTCGAGCTCGACGATCAGCCGATCGAGGCCACGGTGTTCCCGATGGATGGCATCCGCCAGGCGCCGGTCAGCCCGGTCGACGGCAAGCCGATGCGCCGGGCGAATGTCAACGAGCTGGAAGCGCTGCTGAAGAGCTGATCGGGCAGAGGCTGGCGGGCCTCTGCACCGGCCCTCTATCTCTGCGCCGGCCCTCTTGAAGGGCCTTCCTACTGCCCCTTACCCGCGCCGATCGATGCCTATGTAATCGCGCTGTGTCGGCCCCGTGTACAGCTGCCGCGGGCGCCCGATGCGCATCCCCGGGTCGGAGATCATCTCCTGCCAGTGCGCGACCCAGCCGACGGTGCGGGCAATCGCGAACATCACCGTGAACATCGAGCGCGGAATGCCGAGCGCGCTGTAGATGATGCCGGAGTAGAAATCGACGTTCGGATAGAGCTTGCGCGAGACGAAGTACTCGTCCTTCAGCGCGATCTCC
>JBDZVF010000336.1:0-7195 GCA_040255575.1 Pseudomonadota bacterium
GCGCAACGTGTCGCGACCACCCCGCGTTGCGTGCGCGCTGAAAGCCGCATATGTTCGCGATGAACGATCGGGGGGAATGGATGAGCTCCGTGATGAGATTTCCAGCGGCGGACGCCGCCGATGCGGCAACGGGACGTGTGCCACTCAAACCCGGTTTCCGCCTGCCTTCGCACGATCTTGCCGAGCTGCTCGACGCGTTGGGAATCAAATTGTTCTCCCGTGAGAGAGCGCTCGTTCAGTACGTCGCGTGGTCGCTCCACACGGGCCTGCTCGACGCAGTACATCAGCGTGGCCCTGTATCGCCCAGGGAGGCGAGTGAATCGACGCCACTCACTGCGCGCGGGGCTGAAGCGCTGCTCGGTGTGCTATGCGCGCTCGCTCTGGTGAAAAGGTCGGCCGACGGGCTGTACTCGCTCACGGCGACGTCAGAGGACTATCTCCTGCGCGAGAGTCCCTTCTTCATCGGGGATCAGCTCGAAGCCATCGGCTTTCCGATTCCCGGGACCTATCTCAAGCAACGAGCAGGGCTGCGCAACCGCATCTGGCTGCGTCTGCTCGGCCTGCTGCCCATCTTTCGTTACGGAACGCGGCCGCGTATCGAAAACCAGCACACCCGCAACCTTGCAGCGTGCGCGGCCGCCGTGCGAACCGGAGAGTTCGCCCACGCCGACTGCATCGTCGATATCGCCGGCGGCAGCGGGGTCTTCGCGATCCCGCTGCTGCTCGAATACCCTCGCAAGCGCGTCGTGCTGACTGAGTTGCCGAGCGCGCTGCCGAACATCCGGCCGCTTCTCGCGACGCATGGTGTCGAGGACCGGGTCGAGCTGCGCGGCATGGACGTATTCCGGTTTCCATGGGACATCCCGGCATGTGATGGCATCTTTATCGGCAACTTCGTGCACGGCTTCGATGATCAGCGGGCGCTGCAGGTCTGCCGCGAGGCGTTCAGCCGGTTGCCGGCCGGCGGAACCATCTGGTTGCACGAGATGCTCTGGAACGAAAGTCGTGATGGGCCGCTGCTCACCGCCTTGTGGGACGCCGCCATGAAGAGCGCGGGCGATGGAGGTCAGCGTACCGGGAGCGAATGGACGAGTCTGCTGCAGAAGGCAGGTTTCGTAGAGACGCGAGTCATTCCTACACATTCAGCCTTCGGGCTGGTGGTGGGACGAAAGCCGGGGGGACATGTCAGTGAATGAGCTCGCGCTGGACGAAGTTCGATTCAGCCGGTACGCCACGCAGAATCCGGATGCCCTCGCGATCGTGGATGGCGCCGGCCGCCATTGGCCACGCGGGGAGGTTGCCGCGCTGACCAACGGTCTGTCGCGTGGGCTGCGCGCGGCAGGTATCGCGCCTGGGGACAAGCTCGCAATCTTTGCGCCTAATTGTGCGCAGTACGTGATTGCGTACATGGCGGCGGCACAGATCGGTCTTTATGTGGTTCCCGTCAATTGGCATCTCGCGCCGCCGGAAATTCAGTACATCCTGGAGAATAGCGGCGCGCGTGCGATCGTTGCTCATGAGCGTTTGCGGTCTTCCATGACGGCGGTCATCTCGCGCATGGCGTCGCCGCCGGATATTCGAATCTCGATCGGCGAGCTGTCCGGGTTCGTGACTTTGGAAGAGTTCGTGCGCGGGCACAGGACGGCGCCGCTCACCGATCCCGTTCAGGGGCGCCCCCTCTATTACACCTCCGCCACCACCGGTAAGCCAAAAGGGGTACTGCTTCCACTCGCGGATGCCCGTGAGATCCTGAACAAGGCAATACACGCCCGGATCGCAGGAGGGACGTTGCCGGAAGAGCACGTGCTTCTGTGTGCCTCGCTGCTCTACCACGGTGCCCCACTGGAAGCCGTTACCTTCGCCCTTCACCTGGGCCACACCGCGATTCTCATGGACATCCTCGAACCCGAAGCGGTCCTGCGATTGATCGATCGATACCGCGTGACGATGGCGTACCTGGTGCCGGCAATGTTCACCCGACTGCTCGCTCTGAGCGAGGCCGTACGCTCCCGCTATTCCACCGCCAGCCTGCGGCGCGTGCTGCATGCAGGCGCGATGTGTCCCGTCGAGATCAAGAAGCGGATGATCGATTGGTGGGGCCCGGTTCTGGTAGAGGCGTACGGTGCGGCGGAAGGCGCGGGCACGGTCGTCGGCTCTGCAGACTGGCTCAGGTATCCCGGTACCGTAGGCCGGCCGCTCCCGGGCACGCGCCTGCGAATCGTATCGGACGAGGGGGAAGATCTGCCGGCCGGCGTGGCCGGCACCATCTACATGACCCGATTTTCCGGCGATCGCTTCGAGTATCTCGGTGATCCCGAAAAGACGCGCGCCGCGCAGCAGGGTGACTTCTTCACCGTGGGAGACGTGGGTTACGTCAACAAAGAGGGCTTTCTCTTTCTCTGCGATCGCAAGATCGACATGATCAATCTCGGCGGTATGAAGGTCTACTCGGCCGAGATCGAGAATGTGCTGGCCGGTGATCCGCACGTGGCGGATTGTGCCGTATTCGGTATTCCCGACGAGGTCGCGGGCGAAGCAATCGTCGCGCTGATCCAGCCGGTCGCGGGCGCCCCGCCGGAGCGGGAGTGCAAGGCGGCCATCCGGCAGCGCCTCGCTGAGCACCTCTCCGCCATCAAGCATCCCCGCTATCTCGAGCTCGTCCCCGAGCTGCCTCGCGACGATACCGGCAAGCTGAAGAAGCGGCGCGTACGTGAGGCTTATCTCGCCCGCAAAACGGCACGGGCTTCGTGACGGGCTTGGCCGCCATTGCAGCCTGCAACCGTCCAAGTTTCTGATGCGATTGCCTCTGCAGCACCGTTCGGCCCGACTCGGTCGTGATGTCACCGGTTTCAGGACAGCCCCTGTATCAGGCGCCCTTGTTCGGCTCGATACCTGCGTGCTAGCGTGATTGCACAACGCGGCCCAATGATGGTAGTCCGCTCGAAGTCAGTCCCGACCATTGTCAGAGAGGAACTCGCGTGCGTCAGGTGAAATCCGTCAGTCCGTTCCGTTGCCGCATGTGGGATCTGCATGTGCGGCTCGAAGGTCATGTGACCGAAGAGTCCTGCAAGGCCGAAATCGATAGCTTCCTGCGACACGGACAGCTGGTGCCGGTGCTCGGGCGGCCCGTGCGAAACGATCCGGACTGCGACCTCGAGCTGATCTATGGCGCGCGTCGGTTGTTCGTCGCCCGCCACCTCAACATGCCGCTGCAGGTCGAGGTGCGTCCGATGTCGGATCGCGAGGCGATCATCTCGATGGACATCGAGAATCGCCATCGCGCAGACATCAGTGCGTACGAGCGCGGGCTGAGCTATCTGCGCTGGCTCCAGACGGGACACTTCGAATCCCAGGAGTGCCTCGCGCGGGGGCTGCGGGTCTCTGCGTCACAGGTATCGCGCCTCCTGAAGCTCGCGAGGTTGCCCAGCGTGGTCATGCAGGCGTTCGGCAATCCGCTCGAGCTGTGTGAAGGCTGGGGCCTCGAGCTGAGTGAGGCGCTCGAAGATCCCGAGCGCAGGGCTGCGACGCTTGCCAAGGCGCGCGCCATCTGTGCGATCGAGCCACGGCCACCGGCGCGCGAGGTGTATCGCAGCCTGCTCGCCGCGCCGGCGCGCGGCCGCAAGGTCAAAGCGCGTCCGCACGACGATGTGGTGAAAGGTGACGATGGCGCGCCCCTGTTTCGAATCAGGTATCAGAGCAGCGCCATTGCGATGGTGATCCCCACGAGCTCCGTTTCTTCGGCCTCGCTGAAACTCATCGAACATGCCATAGCAGCGAGGCTCGCTTCCCAATCCGCGCAATCGGACAACACGACGGCTGATGCATAAATTCGTCACGGCACACTGGTCGATGTTTTCGACCCTGTGTTATTTTCCTCTGTAATACGAATATTCAGGAGTGACGGATAACCGCTCAGGTGACGTCACTTCATGGAGCCGAGATCGCAACGGAGCTGCTCGGGGGGCACCGCGAATGACGACTATCGTAAGCGCCGGCATGGTCGGCGCCGGGAGTCATGCGTGCGCTGAATCTGCTGCATGGCTTCCGGTGCGAAAAAAGAGCTGATTCGAACGAAGAGCCGAGGAGGGCGCCATGTCGCGGATCGTCTCGATTGATCCCTTTCGCTGCCGCATGTGGTCGTTGCACGACCGCTTCCAGGAACATCTCACCGAAGCCTCCTGCCAGACGGAAATCGACAGTTTCAGGCGGCATGGCCAGCTCCTGCCCGCAGTGGGGCGCGCAGTCACGGATCATCCGGACTGCGAGATCGAGCTGATCTGCGGAGCACGACGCCTGTTCGTCGCGCGTTATCTCAAGCAGCCGCTGCTGGTCGAAGTGCGTGAGCTTTCCGATCGAGAGGCCATCGTGCTGATGGACATCGAGAACCGACATCGCACCGATGTGTGCCCGTACGAGCGGGGCCTGGGATATGCGCGCTGGCTGCGATCCGGACTCTTCAGCTCCCAGGACGACATTGCGCGGGCGCTGAGGATCTCGCCGTCACAGGTCTCGCGGCTCATGAAGCTCGCGCGCCTGCCGACGGTGATCGTCGGCGCATTCGGCAGTCCCACGGATATTCACGAAGTGTGGGGCCTCGATCTCGTCGAAGCGATCGAGGATCCCGAGAGGCGCCGGCTCGTGGTTCGCAAGGCTCGTGCAATCAGTGAGGGCTCGACGCGACTGGCGGCGCGAGAGGTGTACCAGCTGTTGCTCGGAGCGTGCGCGAGTGGCCAGAAGGTCAAGCAGCGCAGGCACGATAAAGTGGTGAAGGACGACTCCGGCAATCCGCTGTTTCGAGTGCGTCAACAGACCGGCTCCATCGCGCTGCTGCTGCCGCCGGGCAAAGTCTCCGCCCGGCTGTTGCAGGAGCTCCGTGGCGCGGTTGCGCAGATCCTGCAGGCCGAGAAGCGCAAGGTCGTGGGCTTCAGCCGGCCAATCAAGGTGCGGACCTCGCTCGATATAGCGATATGAGTGCCGACCGCGCGTGGCGCTGGCCCGAGGCTATCGAGAGCATGCGCGACCGCTTCCTGTCGGCACGATCCTATCCGCATATCGTCGTCGACGATGTCTTCGTGCCCGAGCGCCTGGCGCGTCTCTACGACGAGATCCCGCCGCCTCTGGATCCGACCTGGACCCGGTGGGGCGGCGGCCGGCCGGAAAGTTGCCGTCCCGAGAACTCGAAGCGGGGCATCTCCGATATCGAGAAGCTGCCTCCGACGATCGCCTGGGCGCTCGAGGAGCTCATGAGCGCGCCGTTCGTCGAGGCGCTGCGCACACTCACCGGCGCGAAGGAACTGGTCACGGACAGGACGTTGCGAGGGGGCGGCCTTCACTGCTCCGGGCGTGGAGCGGCGCTGCGGCTTCACGCCGACCCCATTCGTCATCCCTCGCCAGCCGATTTCGACCAGGCGATAAATCTCATCCTGTATATCAATCCGCACTGGAAAGAGGAGTATGACGGCCAGCTGGAATTGTGGTCGCGCGATTGCCTGGAGCGAATCGTCTCCATCCCGCCGCTGTTCAACCGGCTCGCGATCTTTCAGGCGGACCGCAGCACGTTCCACGGCCACCCCCAGCCGAACAGTTGCCCGGACGGGCAGTGGCGGGCCTCGCTCGCGCTCTACTACTACGTTCCGAGGCCGCAGCGCGTCGAGCTGGAGAGCAACCGGCCGATATGGAAATGATCGTCAGCCCGGGCGCCCGCATACCGATCTGAACAGATCGAGCGTCTGACGCAAGGGCGCTTCGATCCAGCGCGATTCGGCCGGAATTTGCGTGGTTTCGAGAATCTCGACGTAGTCCATGATGTAGCGTGCGAAATCGGCCTGGTTGTCGGGCAGCTTCGAAAGCCAGCTCGCCGAGCAGGGCGTCTTGCTGGTGGCGCTGATGATTGCATCGACCTGAAGGTCGACGAAGTTCAGGGCCTGCGCGGTGTCGGACGCCATGGTGTGCTCGACGAGCTTGTTCCACTGAGCCAGAGCGCGGGTCGTCAGGCCGTAGTTGTTCGTGCAGTAGCGGTAGCGGAACGGCTCTATTCGGCCGACGGCGCCGGCTGTCGGAGCTCCCTCGTGCGTGAACGTCGTGACCGTGCTGGCGAGGCGCAGGAATGGAAACACGACGGCATCGATGGACTCGACATCGATACCGCGAAGCAAGTCTGCCAGGGCGGGATGAAACCAGTCGTCATCGTCGTGATAGAACAGCAGCAGGCGGGCTTCGCCGAGCCCATCGAGCAGAGACGGAACGCGGGTCCAGTCCGTGAGGATCACGTGTTCGACCCGGGCGAGACTGTCATCGGCGATCTCGCGCAGTTTGTGGCGGCAAGCGAAGTACGACACGGCGGAGAGGCTGTTCCAGCGCTCGATCAGTTGCGGGATCTCGCGCGAGAATCACAGATCATGGAAGGGGAAATAGCGCTCGGGAGGAACCGGGACGCCTGCCGCGTAGTCCCTTGCCAGGAGTCCCCAGTCGGGCGACGCGCGCATGGCGAGAATGATGTGATCGATCATCGCCCCTGAAGGATTGGCGTGAGATTGCGGCGATAGCGGTAGCCTTCGCCGGCCGCCTCGGGCGGCAACGTCGGGTTGACGAGATACACGAGGCCCGGGACGGCCGCTCGCGCTCGCGGGTGCAAGCGCTGCCGCCCGAACGGTACGGCGTAGTCCTGGGGTGCGGTCCCTGTCATCTCGCGCAGCCAGTCCGCAGTCTCGACCAGCTGCGCAAGCTGTTCATCGGGCGAGAGGCTGCTGATGCATTGGTGGTCCCAGCCGTGACTGCTGATGCGCACTCCCGCCTTCTTCAGCGCCGCGACATCGTCGGGTCCGATCGAGCGCGCATGCTCGGAGACTTCCGCGCCGTCAGCCTCGAGCAGTATATGTACATCGTCCAGCAGACGATGCGCGCCCTCTTCAGTGCTCACCACCAGGTGCTTTCGGACCGCGAATCGAAAATCGCGCAACTCCTGCCGTACCTGAAGGTGGTAGGTCACACCTTCGTACCGTGCCGTCGTGGTCCGGCGCGCGTCGACGAGTGCATCGAAACGGCTGAACCAGTAATCCCTGCCGGAAATGATCTGCGAGGGATTCAGGAATAGCGTGACTGCGTGTCCCAGCTCCCTCGCGATGAGGCAGGCTTGCGCACCCCCGCAGGTGGAGTCGTCGACGGTCAGGATGTCTCCATCCGCGGTCTCGTCAGG
>JBDZVF010000337.1:0-7154 GCA_040255575.1 Pseudomonadota bacterium
TGAGTGACGAGCGTCTTATGGGCCTCGCGCTCGGCATGAACCGTCTGTTGTGAGACGAGCCCAGCCAAGCCAACGACACCCCCTGCCACGGCGCCCACGGGCATCAGAATTTTGGCCGTGGACATCAGTGACTTGCTGCCTGTGAGCTTCCCAATCACGTCGAGCGTCAGCGAGGTGGGCACGATCGCAAGCGGGAAGTGCACGATGCTCGGGTGTATCTCATGCAGACGTAGTGCCATGTGAGTTTCCAGTCGCCGCGAGAGAAATGACGGCGTCCCCCAAGCAACACGTGGTTTCGCGAGCGGTTCCAGCCGCAGCGCTGCTGCACGCGGTGTTAGTGGCAGCGCTTTGGCGCGCGCTCGCATTAGGGCTTGCTCCCGGCGCCGTCGCCGTTCGCACGATCCCGCATGTACTCCGCACATGACATGAATCAATAGGCCGTGTGGGTACGAGCCCCTCGGCGCAAACCGGCACAGCAGTTGCGAGCCGTGAGGCACCAGACATCATTCAGCACACACGAGGTGTTCCATGTATTCACAACCTGGGAATCTGAGCAACGGCGAGCGCATCGCGTCCGCCGCTTTTGGCGTGGGCTTGACGATGCTCGCCGTTCGTCGCGGCGGCCCCCTGCTACGTCTGCTGGCCGGCGTGGCTGGCACGTCGCTCATCGGGCGCGCGGTGGCGGGCCACTGCGGCATGAAGGCGGCTGTCACCGGTCAATCCTCACTAAAAGAGGGCATGCAGGAGCAATGGCGACACACGACCGAAATCGGGCAGCGCCTGGCGCAGTCCGTTGGGCGCGGCCGCGGTGACGGTCAGCGCATGCGTCGAGTTGAGAAGATCATTGAAGTCGACCAGCCGCTGAGCGCGGTTTACAACCAATGGACTCAGTTCGAAGAGTTCCCGAAATTCATGGCAGGCGTGCGTGAGGTTCGACAAATCGACGACACGCACCTGCACTGGAAGGCCGAGGTATTCGGCAAAGAGGAAGAGTGGGACGCAGAGATCACCGAGCAGCAGCCGGATCGGCGCATTTCGTGGAGGAGCACTTCCGGCCCGCCCAACGCCGGAACCGTGCGTTTCGAGCCGATCGGAGAAAACCGCACGCGAGTGCGCCTGGTCATGTCCTATGCACCGGATGGCACGATCGAGGCGGCGGGCTCTGCACTCGGCGCGGTTGATGCGCAGCTTCAGACGTCGGTGGAGCAGTTCAAGAGCTTTATCGAGTCGCGTGGGAGCGAAACGGGCGCATGGCGCGGAGAAGTCAGCGACAGCCGCGCGCATTGAGCGCTCGGAGTCAGCTGGCGTTTCTGAGTGGCTGCCGGTGCGCGCCGAGCGCATCGTGGCGCGCATCCCCCCAGCAATCGAGGTTCAGAACGGGTCCGCCGGCAGCTTCTCTACCCGGCGAGTCCCGTCATGTCCTGTTGCCGTCCCGAGCTTCTATGCGAACCCCGGCGGATTGCCGCGAGCGGAACGCTTAGTGCTCGAGGTCCGCCCGCGAAACAAAGTCCCCCTGCGGCTCGAGCACCCACACCGCGCCCGATGCCTCGCTGCAAGTGCCGCCTGCACATCCGACGACGGCACCGAGGCGTCGCAGTGTTGCCGAAACATCTACCGCGGCACTCGAGCGAAACAGGATTGCGCTTGTCCAGGCCGGTGCCGGACCTTTGGTCGACTTGCTGAAATCATAGCGTTCTGCACTGAGGAGTCCCGGGATGGAACGCAATGTTCCGCGGATATCGAGCTCAGGTCCCCCGGCCTGCGGTATCACAACGAACACCTTCTGTCCTGTAGGGCAATCGACGCCGCGTTTTGAGTCGCGAACTGCTGTTGTCGCCACCCGCCGAAGGATCCAGGCCACGGACCCCTCCGCCAGATACGGCGCCGGTGGAGCCGCCGGCGCAGTGCCCGGCCTGAACTTCACACCCGTTTCCGCGATCTGGTTGCCGCGCTCCAGGCCGTAGACGGAGAGATACATCCACGGGGTCAGCCCCATGTTCGCGAGCACCCGAAACCGCTGTGCTCCCTCGAAACCGATCCCTCTGCTCACCACCTCAGGGATGTGCACTTTGTCGAAGAAGTCGTTGTACTCATTCAGAGCCCGAGCCGGATTCGAGAACGCCGTCATGATCTCATCGTGGAGGAACGAGCACCTCCCAACATCGGCGGGCTCCGCGGCGTGCGCCGATGTGAAGCAGAACAGCGCCATCAGCACGCCCAACGAGACGTTTTCTCTCACGACCCGCACCTCTCTATTTGATGGTGTAGCCCGACTGACCGCTCGCATCGACCGGATTGCGATCGTTCTCGGCACAGACGAACTCAGCGAGCTGCATCTCACGCGACCGCTTGAAAGTCAGCGTCTGCTTGAAGGGTTCCGCGAGCGCATCCGGATCGGTAATCGTCATTTCATCAATCAGCGTATCGGGATTCTCCGGGTCGAGATGGATGCGCTCGATGACGCGCATGTTGGGGCCGTGCGCCTGTTGGCGACTGCCTCGCCCGGCGATGATCGTGTCTTCCTTGATGCCGATCGTGTCGACCACGAGGGTGTCGCCCTCCCAGTGCCCTATCGAATGACCGGAGTACGATGGATCGAGATCCTCCGGATGCTCGCGGCCATCGGTATAGATGAAGCGCCACTGCATCCAGGTTTCGAGAAGCACCGTAACGCGACCCGGCGTAATCAGGAACTCGATGGGATAGACACCCAGCGCCATCATCGAAGGCATGCCTCGGGGCAGGCAGTTCGAGAAGGGATTGGGGATGGGAATGCCCTTTTCACGCATCGCCATCTGCTCTTCGTAAGCCTCGAGGTACTTCCCCTTGCGCTGCGGCTGTTCGTTCGTGGTCGGGCCATCGCCAACCCACACCCCTCCCCAATCGGGCAGTGAATCGAGGGAAGCGTATTGTCCCTTGGGGAACGCCGCACCGGAGCCCGCGGGTGTGCTTTCCCGCGCAGACGTATCGGCGTCGGTGTTCTTCGTGCAGGCCGCAAGCACAGCGCACCCTGTCACTACCGCGACGAGCAGCAGGCGTTGTGGAATCCGCGCCAATCGGCTTCTCGCTTTCATGAGAGTTGTCATTCCTGCGGCTTCACACCTGACAGCAGCACCGTTCCGTCGGCCAGCGTCGCGGAAACGAACGAGCCACCTGGGGTGCCATCCCTCAACGGATTGAACACAACCGTTACGACATCCCCCGGTTTCAGACTCGTGGATTTCCAGCCCCGCCGCTTGAGATTGTTGGGACTCGCAAGCTCCAGTTGCCACTCTTTCGAGCCGCCTGCAGGGTTCGCCACGACGACATGCAGGAAGGCGTGAGGATTGGTCCAGGCAAACTCGCTCACAGTGCCCTTGACCGTCACCTCTTTCTTCATGTCGAACATCGCGAATGAGTGATGTGCGAACGAGCCAGACCAGGCGATCAGCATACCGGCCGCGAGCAGCAGTTTGATTCTCGTGAACATTGCTGGTCCTCCGCTCACCAGTGGTAATCGAGCCGCAAACCGATGGTGCGCGGACGCAGACGCGTGCTGCCATCAACCCCGAAGAACGGGCTGCCGACGACGGCGCCGTTTTCGTTGTTGAGGTTGTCCCCGTAGAGACTGAGCTCCCAACGGTTCGGCGAGCGGACGGACACCGACGCGCGGGTTGTCAGGATCGGATCGCCATCTCCAAGCACCTGTCGCCCGCCGAACACCGACCTTCTGCCTTGCTTGGAGCTGTAGTTGCCGGAAACCGAGACCTGCCCTGTGTAACCGCCTACGCCGAGCGGGAATCCGTAGTCGGCGAAGAGCCCGGCAGTGAGCTCGGGCGAGAAGTTCTGGCGTTCTCCCTTCGCAAAGAGGAGAACGGCGCCCTGGTAGATGTCTGCGTCGAGTGTCAGGTCGTTCCAGCCTACATTCCCGCCGAGCGACAGTCCTCGCATGGGGCGAGCCGAGACGCTGACCTCCGCGCCCAGGCCGCTCGCGGAAGGACCATTCGCAATGGCAGCGATGTACTGGCCTGTCGGCGCGAAGAACACGGTGAGCTGCTGCTGCACGTCCTTCCAGTCGGCGTAGTAGAGGGCACCCTCCACACTCAGCCAATCCGTTTCCGTTTTGACGCCGATCTCATAGTTCGTCAGCTTGTCGGGCTCGACCAGCGGAAAGCCGAGCCTTCCACCTGTTGTGTAGTAGGCCTGGGGCGTGCCGCTACGAAATCCCTGCGAGTACGATCCATAAATCGACAGCGCGGAGTTCGGCCGCCACGTGAGGACCACGCGCGGAGTCGTCGAGTCGAACGAACCTTTATCGCGATAGTAATTCGGCGGGAACAGGGGTGCGTTGATGGGATCTTCCCGGCTCACCACGTCGTCCTGGAAGTAGCGCACCCCCACCATCAGGCCGAGCTTGTCGTCCATGAAAAGTCGCGTGAGCTCGCCGAACACGGCGGAGGAGCGGGACGAGTTCGTGTAGTTGACCGTGCCCGGAGTGCGCGCGCCATTCTGGTCGGTTGCGTCACGGAACATCGCGCCGGCGGTCCACCGCCACGGTCCTTCGCTCTGCGAGCTTAGGTTGAGCTCCTGCGAAATCGTCCAGCCGCGGAAAGCGAGAATGCCGATCGCGTGGCGCCCGAATTGCTGGTACGTATCCAGCGCGTTGGCACTCTTGAATCCGAGATAGCTCGTCATGCTGGTGATGTAGACCGACCCGGCGTCGTAACCGACCTTGAGCCCCAGCGCGTCGTAGTCGTTGTAGCCGGTTTCCTCGAAGAGATTGCCGCGCTGTTGGTTATCGTCGCTCGCCGGCACGCCACCCGTATCGGTGCGTGAGACCCACGCGGAGGCTCCGATCGACAGCCGATCGTTCGGCTGTGCGTTGACCTTGAGTCGCGCGGTGCGCATCTGCGAATCGTTGGCGTTCTTCCCGAGCGGTGTGTCCACCCAGCCGCTCATATCCTGGTATCCAATCACCGCACGCGCCGCAAGCTTGCCCTCTACGATCGGCACGTTGATGGCCGCATCGCCCCGGTAGTTGCCGCCGCCGCCGGTCGTACCCGAGCCCGAGAGCCGCATCTTCAGATCGAAATTGTCGAGATTGGCATCACGGGTGAGCACGCGCACGACCCCAGCCTGGGCGCTCGCGCCGTACAGAGTGCCCTGCGGCCCGCGTAGCACTTCAACGCGCTCGAGATCGTACGCATTGCTGTCCGGCGTAACGGCTGACTGCACAAGACCGAAGGGAACCGAATCGAGGTAATACGAAACCGGATTCGAGCCGGCAAAGGTGGCACTTCCGGCAGAGACGCCGCGCACCGAGATCACGGTGCCGCCGCCCGCCTGAAGGTTAGGGAAGGTCACGACCCCTGACACACGCGCGAGCTCTTCGGCCACGCCCTGGGCGCTCGATTGATCGAGCTTCTCGCCGCTCAGCACGGATATCGAAATCGGTACGTCCTTGAGACGCTCCGCGCGCTTCTGCGCGGTCACCAGGATCTCCGCCAGGACGTTCTCTCCCGCGTCCTGGTTTTGGGCGCTCACCGCAGAAGATTGTGTAGCTGTTCCTTCATCCGTTTGAGCCAATCGAAATCTTCCGGCGGAGTTCGTCTCCTCCTCCTTTGACTCCTCAGGTTTCGCCACCGATGAAGCCGGGCCTACCGGGCCCGGCGGAACGCCCGTGCCGGGTGCGTTCGTGTCGGCCGTGCCGGCCATCGCGAGCACCACGGTGTTTTCGTTCAGGAACTCGTGCTTGATTCCAGTGCCGCCCAGCAGGCGGGACAGGGCCTCGTCAGTCGTCAGATCCGCCTTCAGGGCTTCCGCCTTCCGGTTGGCGACGAGCGCGAAATCGAACAGGATGTTGGTGTTCGACTGACTGCCGACGGCTCGCAGCGAATCCGCTAGCGGCTGCGCCGGTATGTCGACATGATTGACTTTCTGTTCCTGCGCGATCGCCGCAGACCCAGCCAGCAAGAAAACGATCCCTGTCTTGATAAAAGAACAGCGGACTTCGCCACGCATCTGGTGCGCCCCCTTTCCAGGCAGTTGGTGTAAGGGTGTAGACACGCGGCACGAGGCAAAACCTCAGCTGCCGTTATTCCCTGGCCGAGGAGAGGACAATGAGCTCCGGGCTTTCCTGCTTCACGTTCAGGTGATAGGCCTTGGCGACGGCCATCGCGAAGTTTGCTGAGTCGCCGGCGATGAAAATCCCGCTCACGCGGATGGCGGCGGCCGCAGGGTCGTCAATGACGAGGCGCTGGCGGCTGTAGCGATTCATCTCAGCCACCGCATCCGCGAGCGGCGTGTCATCGAGGCTCACCTGACCGCGCTTCCAGGCAGTGACGCGCTCGAGCGGTGGACGATCGATCTTCGGCGAGCCCGCGCCACCGAGCGTCAGCCGCTGACCCGGGGACAAAACGAAAGGCTTTACCCGCTGCTCGGGTTTGACCGTCACCTTGCCTTCCATCAGTGTCACGACGACGTCCTGCTCGTCACGCCTGACGATGAACGACGTGCCGAGCGCCCGGATTTCCCGGCCGCCCGCGGTGACCACGAAGGGCCAGTCGGGTCGCCGGGCGACTTCGAACAGCGCCTCCCCGAGCTCGAGATTGACCCGCCGCGCGCGCCGGTCATAGTGAATCTGAACGCGCGAGTTGGCGTTGAGATAAAGACGGGTACCGTCATCCAGGACCAACGTGCGCAACTCACCGACGCCGGTCGCGACGGCGTCGCTGCGGGTATAGAAGAGCGTGCCGATGATGGCCAGAACGGCAGCAACTACGGTTGCGAGTGCCGCGCGAGGAAGGCTCACGCGAAACCCGGCGCGCACCGACGCGGCGACCCGCTGCGCGGGGCGCGGCCGCAGGAGTGCCGATTTCTCCCACGTTTCCGTCATGAGTTCGAAGGCAGCCGCGTGCTCCGGGTCGTCGGCAAGCCAACGAAAAAAGCCCGCCTCCACCTGCTGAGTGCGGTTGGGCCCATGCAGCCGCGCCACCCAGGCGGCCGCCGCGGCGCGCGCCGCTGGGGAAGGCTTCCCTATGTCCTTCACACTCATTCCTGCTGACTCCAGTCAGCCAACGCCACGAGCGCGCATGCCATGTGCTTCTCGACGGCGCTGACGCTCACACCGACCCGCTTTGCGATCTCGGCGTAAGTCAGCCCATCGAGGCGGTGCA
>JBDZVF010000338.1:0-7101 GCA_040255575.1 Pseudomonadota bacterium
CGCTCTCGTGTGCGGGGATGCGGTGGTCTGCAAACCTTCCGAGAAGACGCCGCTGCCCGCACTGGCAGTGCATGCGCTCTTCGTGCGTGCCGTCGCGAAGTTCAGCGCCGCGGGCAATGCGGTTCCGTCGGGCCTCGCAGCCGTGCTCATCGGCGGACGTGAAGTGGGTGAGACGCTGGTGGATCATCCGCGCGTGCCGCTCGTATCCGCGACTGGCTCAACGGCGATGGGTCGGCAGGTGGGGCCGCGCCTCGCCGCCCGCTTCGCTCGCAGCCTCCTCGAGCTCGGTGGCAACAACGCGGCCATCGTCTGCCCGAGCGCCAATCTCGATCTCGCCTTGCGCGGCATCGCCTTTGCGGCGATGGGCACCGCCGGCCAGCGCTGCACGACGCTGCGAAGACTGTTCGTGCATGAGAGTGTGTACGACACGCTGGTGCCACGACTGAAGGGCGCCTACGCATCCGTTTCCGTTGGGGATCCTCGCGAAGCTGGCACACTCGTTGGGCCGCTGATCGACGAAGCGGCGTTCACGCGTATGCAGCGAGCGCTCGGCGCGGCGAAAGAAGCCGGCGGCGCGGTGACGGGCGGTGAGCGAGTGGGAAAACCTGATGCCGGGGTGTACGTGCGCCCGGCGCTCGTTGAAATGCCATCGCAGGCCGACATCGTGCGCGAAGAAACTTTCGCCCCGATTCTCTACGTGATGCGCTATCGGGACTTCGCTGAAGCCATCCGGCTGCAGAACGATGTGCCGCAGGGGCTTTCATCCTCGGTGTTCACCAATGATCTGCGCGAAGCCGAGCGCTTCACATCGGTCGAGGGCTCCGATTGCGGAATCGCCAACGTGAACATCGGCCCCTCGGGCGCGGAAATCGGCGGCGCCTTCGGCGGCGAGAAGGAAACCGGCGGCGGCCGTGAAGCAGGCTCGGATGCGTGGAAGGCGTACATGCGACGCGCGACGAACACCATCAACTACGGCGCGACGCTCCCACTGGCGCAGGGCGTCAAGTTCGACGTCTGACGTACGACCCTCGTCTCGGCTTGAGTTGTAGCCTGGCCATGACATGGCGCGGAGCAGCTAGTCCGTAATGCGGACAACTTCGACTGCGGCACGGACTACTGTCAAACACCTGCATCGCATCCTACCGACAAGCCCCGGCTCGTACTTACTTTCCGCCAGCGAGTGCAGGCATACTCCCGAGCCTGTGGCTCTAAATGAAGACATGGCGGCGAACAGGCGGGCCGTGGGGTCACCGGGTCGAGAATAATTGTCGAGTGCAGGGGCAAAGACCATGGCAAGGGAACCGCATCGGGAAGACGTTCGGATCCTGTTCGTCGAAGACAATCCCCTGGATGTCGAGATCGTCCGATTGCAGCTCGAGCGCGATGGGCTGCAGTTCGAGTTCCAGGTGGCCGCGAGCGAAGCCACGCTGCGCACGGCACTCCGCGAGTTCGAGCCCGACGTCGTGTTGTGCGATTACTCGATGCCCGGGTACAGCGGCCGTGACGCGGTCCACCTCATCCATCGCATGGATCCGCGCCTGCCGGTGCTCGTGCTCTCGGGCTCGATCACCGAGGATGTCGCGGTCGAGTGCCTGAAATCAGGCGCCGCCGATTGCCTCGCGAAGCAGGCGCTCGCGCGCGTGGCGCCCGCCGTGCGCCGCGCGCTGAACGAAGTGATCGCGCGCAAGAAGTACGAGGCCCGGCTGCAGCGCATGTCGAACTTCGACAAGCTCACGGGATTGCCGAACGGCGCGCAGCTCAACCGGCGCGTGGAGCTCGCGATCGACCAGGCACAGGGCCTGAACCGCAAGCTCGCCGTCATCGCGCTCGACATCGACGGTTTCGGCCTCCTCGACTCCGCTTTCGGTCGTACCGCCAGCAACGCGGTGCTGAAAGCAGTGGGCGCGAAGCTGCGCTCCATCGTTTCGACCCGGGCCACCGTCGCGCGCATCGGCAATGACGAGTTCGCGGTGCTGCTGCCGAACGTGCGCAGCCAGAACGATGTGCAGGCCACCGTGCGCAAGCTGCTGGATGCCATCTCGGCGCCCCGCCTCATCGAGGGGCAGGAACTGCGGATCACGGCCAGTGCCGGCGTCGCCACCTACCCGAACGATGCCCACACGGCCGAAGAGCTCATCACCAACGCGGGCGCGGCCCTGCGCATCGCGAAGAAGCGCTCGCATGACAACTTCGAGCAGCACTCGCGCGACAGCACGCGAATCGCCGTCGCGCGGCTGCAGATCGAAGCGGGCCTGCGCATGGCGCTGGAAAACGGCGGGTTGGACCTGCACTACCAGCCTCAGTACGACGTGCGCACGCACGCAATGCATGGAGTGGAAGCGCTCATGCGATGGACGCTTCCCAACGGAAAGAGCGTGTCCCCGGCCCAGTTCATACCAGTCGCGGAGGAGACTGGTCTCATCGTTCCCCTGGGCGAATGGGCGCTGCGGCAGGCATGCGCCACTGCGCTCGATTGGCGGCGCGCCGGGGGCACGCTCCTCACACTTGGTGTGAACGTCTCGATGGCCCAGCTGCGGGGCGACTTCTGCGCCACCGTCATCAAAGCGCTGGACTCCACGGGGTTTCCGGCGAGCCTGCTCGAGTTCGAGCTCACCGAGACGACCCTGGTCAGCGACATGGATCGCGCCCGCGAGGCCTGCTCCCGCCTCAAGGAGCTCGGCTGCCGGGTCGCCATCGACGACTTCGGCACCGGCTATTCGAGCCTCGCCTATCTCTCACGCCTGCCTGTCGATCGCCTGAAGATCGATCGCTCCTTCGTCCACGGCATGAGCGTGGATCCTCACTGCAGCACGATCGTTGGCACCGTGATCTCGCTCGGGCATTCGCTGGGCATGGACGTGCTCGCCGAAGGCGTGGAGACCGAAGCGGAGCTCAACGCGCTCGCGGAGATGGGGTGCGACCAGGTGCAGGGCTACGTCTTCTCGCGCGCCCTGACGGCCGCCATGATGCGCACCGCGGTGAGGATCGGGGATTTGCGCGAGCGGAGCGCGAGGGTGACGCGCCCCGACGTGGAGCTGCGCGAGCACGCGTCAAACTGAACGCACCCCGCGGGAGCATCATTCAATCTGAACGGCGCCCGCCCGAGCACCCGTCAAACTGAACGACACCCGCTCAGCGCTGCGGCCGGGCGCTCAGCTGGCGGTGAAACGAGCGGCCCATCTCTTCGATCGTGGTCGGTTTCAGGATCACCTCGCGCACGCCGATGCGCCGCGCACGATCGAGATCGTCCGGATCGATGTAGCCGGTCGTCATGATCACGGGCACGTCCGGGCGGATCTCGAGCACGGTGCGGGCGAAGTCCATGCCGCTCGCGCCGGGCATGGACAGGTCCGTGAGCACCAGGTCGAACTCGCCCGGCCGCCGGCGGAAATCCTCCAGCGCCTCGGCCGCGCGCGTGTGCGCCTCCACCTGGTAGCCGAGCCGATTCAACATGCGGCTGGCGAGCAGCACGATGGGCTCCTCGTCGTCGAGAAATAGCACGCGCTCCCCATTGCCCTGGAACGCCTCCACAACCCGCTGGTGCTTGCCGGTGACCTCTCCGTCAACCACTGGGAAATAGACACTGAAGCGCGTTCCCTTGCCGGGCTCGCTGCTCACGGTAATGGCGCCGTCATGGTTCTTCACGATGCCCCGAACGACCGCGAGACCGAGGCCCGTGCCGCGCCCCGCAGGCTTGGTCGTGAAGAAGGGCTCGAAGATGTGGTCGAGCGTGTCACGGCTCATGCCGGTGCCGTTGTCCGCGACGGTGAGGCGCACGTAGCGGCCCACGTGCAGCTCCGGACAGGTGGCGGCGAGCGCGTCATCCACGTCGACCGGGTCGAGGCTGATGTCGATGCGCCCGCGCGTGCTCTGCACGGCGTGCGCGGCATTGATGCCGAGATTGAGGATCACCTGGTGAATCTGGGCGCTGTCTGCCATCACGGTCGGCAGGTTCGGCGGCAGCGTCGAATTGATCTCGATACTCGCGGGAATCGTCGAGCGCAGGAGCTGCAGGGCATCGTTGACTGCGGGCTGCATGTTCATGAGCGTGCGGGATTGCTCCTGTCGGCCGCCGAACGTGAGGATCTGACGCACGAGGCTGGCAGCGCGGTTACAGGCCTTGTCCATCTCGGACAGGCTGCTCTGGACCGGATCGTCCGCCGGCAGGGATGCCTCGACGAGTGAGAGATTACCCCGCAGAACGGTAAGGATGTTGTTGAAGTCATGCGCGATACCCCCGGCGATCGAGCCTAGCGCATCGAGCTTCTGCGATTGTCTGATCTGCCGCTCAAATCTGCGCCGTTCCGTCACATCCGCCAGGATGCCGAGCGACCCGATCATCCTGCCACTCGCGTTCCGCAGCGGCGAGCTCCAGACGTTCACGTCGATGAAGCTGCCGTCCTTGCGGCGGCGGCGGCGTTCAACCGCGGCCTGCTGGCTCGAAACCTGCTCGCCGAACGAATCGATGTCGCTCTCCGGCACGAACGGCACCACCTGGCCGATCGCCTCCGCCGCTGTCCAGCCGAACATGCGCTCGGCGGCGGGGCTCCACAGCAGCACGCGGGATTCTTCGTCGAGCACCACGATGGCGAGCGGTGAGGCATCCACCAGCGTTTCCAGCAGATGGCTCGTCTTCTGCAGGCACTCTTCCGATTCACGCCTCGAAGCCTCGCGATCGAAGGCATCCAGGGCGAACGAGACGTCACCCGCCACTTCGTCGAGCAGGCGCAGCTCTTCGATACCGAATGCGTCGTCGTCCGGCGCGTAGACCGCCAACGCGGCCACGGACTTCCTGTGGAAACGTACGGGGAACGCTGCCATCGAGCCGAAGCCGCTTTGCATAGCGCGCACTCGCCAGGGAGAGTGACTGCGGGTCCGCCGCAGATCGTTGACGACCATGTGCTGGCCACGGCGGATGCTCTCGGCCACGGGATCGTCCGTGGCCTGCGCGACAATCCCGTCGGTGACGATCTGATCGAGGTAGCGCGTGTCACCGTGCTGGGCGACCGCGCGAATGCAGTGCCCGGATTCGCTCTGCCACGCCATCCAGGCAAGCGGGAACCGCCCTTCGACGCACGCGATCCGGCAGATCTCCGGCAACAGCGCATCGGCATCGGCGGCATGCACGATGGCCTGGTTGCACTGGCTCAGCATGGCGTACAGCCTGTCGCGCTGCAAAATACGCTGTGCCGCCCGACGCTGCCCCTTCACGTTCCACCACAGCGCCATCGCCAGTCCGATGGCAACCAGGATCATGATGACCAGCGCGTGCTCGGCAGTCATTGAACTCGCAGCCCGCTTGCGAGAGCCGAACGCTACGGCGGTGGCAGGCACGAAGCAACTGCCGCCGCGCGCGCGCGGGGCGGAAGCTGCCGGAGGGGAGAGATTTAGCGCTTCAGCGCGACGAAGGCAGCCCAGTTGAACCAGCGGAAGCAGGTGTCGACAGCGTCGAAGCCGCAGCGCTTCAGCAGCTCGACGTTCTCTTCCACCCTGTACGGGATGAGCACATTCTCGAGCGATTCACGCTTGCGCTGGATTTCTTCCGCGGTGTAGCCCTGCCGCGCCTTGTAGCGGTAGTAGAGCTCGATGTACATGCGGTTGAGCATGGAGTCTTCGACCAGCACCTTCTCCGCCATCAGCAGCGCGCCGCCGGGCCGCAGGCTCGCATAGATCTGGCGCAGCAGCGCTTCACGGTGGATCGGGCGCACGAACTGCAGCGTCCAGTTCATCAGCACGACGTTCACGCTCGGCAACTCGAGCTCGCCATCCAGGTCCGCCGTGATCAGCGTGACGCGATTGGCGCTCACGTGCGGTGACAGCTTCTGCCGGGCCTCTTCGAGCATGGCGGGTGCGTTGTCCACGCCGTAGGCGTGAGCGCTTGCCGGGCACGAGGGGTTCGACAGGATGAAATCGATAGTCGTCCCGGTGGAGCAGCCCAGATCGCAGATGGCGCCATCGTGGGACGGCGTGAACTGCAGCGTCAGGTCTGCCAGCATTTGCTGCAGCTCCGAGTACAAGGGCACGCTGCGGCCGACCATGTCGTCGAATACCTGCGCGACCTTGGTATCGAACGTGAAATCACGGGCGGCGCTATTTTCCTGAAACAGAATGTCGCGGGCCATGGGGGCGTCCTCTCAAAGCTTGTGCGGCGGCGAGTAGCGATCGACGAAGTATTTCAGCAGCGGCGTGAAGAGTGCTCGCACGTCGTCCGCGGAGAGCGGGCCCGAGCTCGCTGCCGCGAGCCGGTCGAGTATCGCACTGGTGCGGGCGCCATCGAAACGGCTAACGCCGTGCCTCGCCTTGAGCTCGTAGATATCGGCGACGACCGTCGCCCGAGCGTTCAGCAGGCTGACGAGCTGAGCGTCGATGGCATCGATCCGGTCCCGCAGGGGCCGAATCTCCGCGTCGAAGTCACCCGTGTGGCGGACGTCACTCGCGAGCGGCCGGCCGCTCATGCTTTGGCCGCCGCGGCGGACGCTGCGCGATTCAGGTGGCGCGCGGCGAACCAGAGCGCGAACCGCACCAGCACGACGGCGACCATGAGGCCGGTGAGCGCCTCGTGGTCATCGAGCAGCCCGTCGTACGCGAGCTTCACGAGCACCACGACCGCCACGGCCGAGAACCAGTCGAACGTCGCCGCATATTCCTTCGCCACCACTCGCCTCCATTCGAAATGCATCCCCCGCACCGTGGTGAGGAGGCCGGACAGCCGGGGCACCCAGCGAGGCACGCTGGCGCAGAACGCGTCGAACTGCGCGCCGAACTTGTTACGGAGGAAGTTCTCTTCCGCGGCCACGATCGCCTTGTGCATCCCCAGGCTGAGCGGCACGCCGACGAGCGCGAACACCCACGAGTTGGAGGCGATCGCAAGGCCGATGACGAGGAAAAAATTGCCCACATACATCGGGTTTCGCACGTGCGAGTACAGCCCGTTGGTCACGAGGGTCTCGGCGTAGACCTTGTGGTCCTTGCCGCCGCGGATGATGTACGCAAGGCCGATCGTGCCGATGCGGCAGGCCTGCCCCACCACCGCGATCAGGAACCCGATGAAGCCCGCCACCGCCGGATCGGCCGTGAAGCGCGGGCTGGGAATGAAGAGCA
>JBDZVF010000339.1:0-7128 GCA_040255575.1 Pseudomonadota bacterium
GTTCTGCTGCTGATCACGGTGATTGGCGGCCGCATCGTGCCCGCGTTCACGGCCAGTGCGCTACGCCGCCGTGACATTGCAGATGAAGTGCGTACGGTGCGCGGGCTGGACCTGGCGACCATTGTCGCGATGGTCGTCCTCGTCGCGATCGATGCGTTCGCGCCTGTGCCGTGGGCTGTCGCCAGCATCGCGGCCGTGGCGGCCGTTCTGCATGCGGTGCGACTGTTCGGCTGGCGCGGCCTGCGTACGCTCAAGGAGCCGATCGTGTGGGTGCTGCACCTCGGTTATGCCTGGCTGCCGGTCGGCCTCGCATTGAAGGCAGTGCATGCCGGCACCGGCGCCGCCTGGGCGGCGGATTGGCTGCACGCGCTCACTGCGGGCGCTGCCGCGACAATGATCGTTGCAGTGATCACGCGTGCTTCGCTTGGCCACACGGGCCGGCCTCTCGTGGTTTCGCGCGCTGTAGCGATTGCGTACGGTGTGCTGACGGCTGCTGCGCTCGTGCGAGCTTTCGCGACCGCGATGGGGAGTCTCAGGGAGCAGGCATTGTGGGTGGCCGCCGCGCTTTGGACGATTGCATTCGCTGTGCTGCTATTCGTGTATGTGCCGATCTTCGTGCGGCCGCGAGTGGACGGTAAGCCGGGTTGAATACGTGAGCATTCCGGTGTAGCAGTTCCCCTTGTTCGCGGTGCGCCGGTCGATGACGACCGGCGCGAGGCCCGGCCGCGGAATATCAAGGAGACGCCATGAACGCCATCGAGTCGATTCTCGTCGTGCTGGACCGGACCGACACGGATGAGCACGTTTGTGCCAAGGCGGTGCAGTGGGCGCGCCTGCTGAACGCCCAACTCGAGCTTTTCCTGTGCGACGCGGAGCGTGAGCTCGAGTTGAAGCGCAACTACGATCCGCAAGCGGCGAGCACAGGGCGGGCCGCGGCGATTGCCTCGGCGGAGCGTTACCTGAGCACAGTTCGGGACCGGTTGCCTCTCGATCCGTCGCGCGTCGCCATCAGTGCCTGGTCGGACAGTCCGTTGAGCGAGAGCATTTGCCGCAAGGTGGCGCAGTCCCGGCCCGATCTCGTGCTGAAAAGCCCGGATTCGGAACATCCCGAGCGTGGCCTCTACTTCAGCGATAACGACTGGTATCTCGCCAGCACCTGCCCCGCGCCCGTCATGTTCGTTCGCGGGCGCACGTGGAGTGGCGTACCTCGAATCGGCGCAGCGGTGGACCTGTCCGCGCCGGAAGGGCTTCGGCTGGTGCGCGAGATCGCAAGCCTGGCCTCTCAGCTTCATCGTCACGCGCAGGCCCACCTGGAGGTCATCACCTGCGTGCCCGATCGAGCGGATGCGGAGCCGGACGTTCACTCGCGCCGGCTACACGAGACTCTGGCGGAGGTGTCAGTGACCCCGAACAGCGTTCACGTGCTGGAAGGCGACGCAGACGAGCTGATCCCCCGCTTCTCTAGCGAGCGCCGCTATGACGTTCTGGTGATGGGCGCCCTGGCACGACGAACCGGCGTTGCGCCGATGGTCGGCTCGCTCACGAGCAAGTTGATCGCCGGGCTCGACTGTGACCTGGTGCTCGTGAAAGTGCCGAGCGAGTGACTGGGGCGAACCGCCGGCTGGAAGCCTGCGAGTGCAGGATCTCGTAGGTGAACACATAGCGACATGCATCAACGCGCCGCCGGGTCAATCCCGTGACAGCTGCGCTCCCGTTCTCCAGACTGGGCGGCATGCAACTCCAATTCCTCGGTGCGACCGGAACGGTCACGGGTTCCCGATATCTGCTGCAGGCACTCGGGCGCAAGGTACTCATCGATTGCGGGCTGTTCCAGGGCTACAAGCAGCTTCGGCTGAGGAACTGGGCGGCGCCTTCGTTCGACCCTTCCTCGCTGGATGCCGTGATCCTGACCCACGCGCATATCGATCACAGCGGATACCTGCCCGCACTCGTGCGGCGGGGCTTTCGCGGGCCGATCTATTGCTCGCCGGGCACGCTCGAGCTGTGCCGCATCCTGCTTCCTGACAGCGCCCACCTGCAGGAGGAGGAGGCGCGCTACGCCAACCGCCACGGTTTCTCCAAGCACAAGCCGGCACTGCCGCTTTACACGCTGGAGGACGTGCAGGCGTGCATGAAGCATTTTCGGCCGGTGGAGTTCGACCAGGCGCTCACGCTCGAAGGCGCTATCCGTTTCAAGCTGAGGCCGGCGGGGCATCTTCTGGGCGCGGCGTTCGTGCGAGTCGAGGCCGAAGGGCTTTCCATCACTTTCAGCGGCGATCTCGGCCGTCCGGATGAAGCGGTGATGCACGCTCCGGCCGTGCCGGAGCAGACCGACTATCTCGTGACGGAGTCCACCTATGGGGATCGTCAGCATCCTTCCATCGACCCCGAGGCGGAGTTGGCAGACTGGCTGGCGAAAGCGCTCACGCGCGGCGGCACGGTCGTGGTGCCCGCGTTTGCCGTGGGCCGTACGCAGGCGCTGCTCGTGCACATCGCTCGCCTGAAGCAGAGGGGAGCGATCCCGGACGTTCCCGTTTACATCGATAGCCCCATGGCAATCGATGCAACCGCGCTCTACATGCGCTTCCGGGCCGAGCATCGACTCGGCGAGGCCGAGTGGCGGGCGATGTCGGGCGCGGCGCGCCTCGTGACCACGCCCGAAGCGTCGAAGGATCTCGACCGGCGAGCCGGTCCCGCAATCATCATTTCTGCGAGCGGCATGGCGACCGGCGGTCGCGTGGTGCATCACCTCAAGGCTTTTCTTGGCGATGCGCGCAACCTGATCCTGTTTGGCGGCTATCAGTCGCCGGGCACGCGTGGCGGCGCGCTGGTGCGCGGGGTCGACTCGGTGCGCATCCACTCGCAGGATTTCGCCGTCAAGGCGGAAATTGCGCAGCTCGAAGCGTTTTCCTCGCACGCGGATGCCGATGAATTGCTCGCCTGGATGCGCCAGCTGCCGCGCGCGCCGAGGCATACCTTCGTGACGCACGGCGAGCCTTCGGCGAGCGACGCGCTGCGCTTCCGCATCGAGCACGAGCTCGACTGGCCCGTGACGGTGCCCGAGCATCGCGATCTCTACGATCTTTCGACGGGCGAGCTGCGCGGGTAACGAGTCGGCTCGCTCGCAGGCTCGCAGCGGTACAAGCGGTTGCAGTCGCGGCGGCACCAGCGGCCGCAGCGGCTCGGCGAGCGGTTACGGAACCTGTATTTCCTGCAGATACCGCACGAGCCGATCGATCATCTCATCCGATCGCCGGCGCGCCGCGCGTGCGTCGGAGCTGCCGTCGTAGAACTCGAATCCCCACACCGGCATGTTGCTCGTGCCGTGGGCCAGGAACGCTTCGCGCCCGTCGATCGCAGCGCGCACTCGCTCGGTCGGGAAATTGCCTCCGTTGCGAGCGGCGAGATGCGCAAGGTCGGGCACCCCGCCGCGAAACAGCGGTTCGACCGGCCCGTCCCCGAGGCCAGTCAACCCGTGGCAGCTCGAGCAGAACACCTGATACAGCCGCACGCCCGAATACTCGTAAGGCGTCACAGAGTACGCATACGGTGTGGTCTTGCAGGACGAGAGCACGAAAGCCGCCGCCGTGAAGAGAAGCGCTGCGCCCATTAGCGCGAGTGAGCGTCTCTCTTTCGGCATGCGCATCCGCTCAGCCCTCGAGCCACGCATCCGGGGCGCGCTTCTTGACCTTGGTGCGAAAGGTGCGGGGCTTCACGATGAGCACATCACACTCGAGCCGGTCTATCGCACTCTCGGCGGTGCTGCCGATGAACACTCGCTTGAGACCCGAGCGGGAAATCGCGCCCATCACCACGAGCTCTGCGCCGATCTCCTTTATGACGCGCGCCAGCTCGTCCTGCGTGATGCCCATCTCCAGATGGCGCCGGCGCGGCGGGATGCCAGCGGCTGCCGCCTCGCGGGCAAACACGCGTTCCACCTGCGCACCGTGCATCTGCTCCATCTCAGGCGGGAGGGCAACAGCGAGCGCCTGCCCTGCAGGCGCCGGCGCAATGATGGTGAGAGGCATATACGCGTGAAAGGCGTGCAGCGACCCGCGCAGCTCGCGCGCGAAATACCGCCCCGCGCGCAGGATCTCCCGATCGAGCGCCGCCGGCTTGTCGTGCGCATGGAAGGGATCGATTGCCGCCAGCACCGCGGGCCGGCGCCAGGCGCGCGGCGTTTTGGCGATCAGCACCGGACAAGGGCAATTGCGGATCAGCTCCCAATCCGTGTTGGCGAGGAGCAGGCGCGAGCCGACGCTCTTGGGCTGCACGGCGGCGATGACGAGGTCCGCATTCGTTGCCAGCACCCTGCGAACGATCGCTTCGTGGGAGGGGAAGTCCCACGTGGCGGCGCAGCTCACATCGAGGCCCTTGAACTCCTTCAGCGCCGACAGCCGTTCCAGGCGTTTCAGGGCGCGGTGACGCACGGTGTCCGCGACTTTCTCCGCCTCGCGCCCGGCGACGTATCCGCGCCGAAGCGCGTCCAGTGCCTCGGGCGCGTTGACGGCGTGGAACAGCTCGATGCTCGCGCCATTGGCGCGGGCGAGGGCAGCGGCCTTGCGCAACGGGCCTCGCGGAGCTTTGTGGGCGTCGCGGATGGCGACGAGAATGCGTCGGATGCGGAATGCCATGGGCGTGAATCCTACCTTACCTTGTCGCGCCAGCCAGCCTGGGGCCGTGGCGCTTTATTGTTGCTGGGATCGATCGCCGCTCAAATTCCCATGCCGATGCTCGGTATGCCAACGAAATGCATGCCGCGACCACGTTTGGCCACTTTCGTCCTGAACTCGGCGGGCTTCACGACGAGCACATCCGCATTCAGCGAGCTCAGCACGCGCTCGGCCGTGTTGCCGATGAGCACGCGCTTCAAGCCCGAGCGGGAGATGGCGCCCATCACGACGAGTGCGCTGCCGAGCTGTTCGGCAAGGCGCGGGATCGTCTCGACCGGCGAGCCCGGGACGAGATGCACGCGATTGCGCGGAATGCGCAGGTCCGCGAGGGCCGCTTTCATGTCCTGCTTCGCACGCGTCTGCGTACCTTCGACGATCTGCGAGACGAGCAGCGGGCTTGCGCCCGCCATCGGCACCGTGCCCGTGGGCAGCGCGATGTAGGAATGCATCACGTGCAGCGTGCCGTCGAGTGCGCGGCTGAACTCGGCCGCGGTGCTCAGAATGCGTGAATCCAGCTTCGCGGGTTTCGCGAAGCGATGGGAGGGATCGATTGCCGCCAGCACGTTGAGGTCCTGCCAGGTCGCACCGCTCTTCACGAGCAGCACCGGCACGGGGCTCGTGCGCAGCAGTTCCCAGTCCGTGAGGCGCAGAAGCCAGGGCGCCGCGCGCCGGCCGGTATGGCATTCGGCAACGATCAGATCGGCCTTGTGCCTGCGCGCGTGCCGCACGATCGCCTCATGCGGCGGGTAGTCCCAGACCGCGCAAACGCGCACGTCCAGGCCCTGCGCGCGTGGCCCCTCGGCGAGGGCATCGAGTTGCTTCAGGTATTGCGCGAGCCTGTCCCGGCGCAGGCGCTTCATGTCCCCCTGTGCCCAGAGATACGCGTCTGCCGACACGAGATCGGTGATTGCGTGGAACAGGATGAGCCTGGCTCCAAAGCCTTTCGCCAGCCGCGCGGCCTTGGTGACCGAGGGCGGCGATTTCGCATCCGGGTCCTTGATGGCGACGAGAATCTGGCGAATGGCTGGCATGGCGGGTTCCCTTCTATGAGTGTCTCGTGCGCTCGCAAGCGCACCACGCCGCGCGGCCAAGGGAGGCCTGGCCTTCTTCGGGGCCGCCCGGCGTTTCGGGCTTGCTGGCGGCTTTCTCATTCCACCTTGATCTGTCGGGCTTTCGGGGCTTCGACTTTCACCTTGGGAATGTGCACGGTCAACACCCCATCCCGGCTCTCGCATCGAATGCCGTCGGCGCTTGCATTCTCCGGTAGTGAGAAGCTGCGGGAGAAGGCGCCATGGAAGCTTTCGACGCGATGGTATTTCTCCGTCTTGTCCTCCTTTTCCTGCTTGCGCTCGCCTTCGATCGTGAGCATGCCCTGGTCGAGCGTGACCTTGACGTCCTCCTTCTTCACGGCCGGCAGCTCGGCGCGGATCAGGTACTCCTGCTCCGTTTCGCTGATGTCGGCGGAGGGGGCCCACTCATATTTCTCGCCTTGCCCGGATGCTGCCACGCGTGGCCAGCGGGCGAGCGATGCCGGCAGCATGCGGTTGAATATCTCATCGAACCCGGTGAAGGGTTCCCAACGAACGAGTCTCATGGCGTCACCTCCGTATAACGGTGCTGAACTTCAACCTTCAGCGTAATTTTCGAGCCGCGGGGGAGCTATGACGATTCGATCATGCACGTAGCCACTAAGGTCTTTTACGGTGTGACGCGCCTGCACCCCGGGCTAGAGTCCAAACGCCATCGCGCTGGCTGTGCTTGCAACGTGCAGTCTCTCAAGCGAGCCTATGGCGCACGTCTGATGATGCAAGGGAGAAGAGTGAACAATCCGCGCTCATTCATTCACGCGCTTGCATGGCTTGCAATCTCTGCATCGGCAGCGGCCGCTCCCGTGTCGCAGTGGGAGCTCGGCGTCGTTCTGACGCGCACGCCGGATGTGGAGAGGGGCGCGGCCCTGTATCAAACCTGCGCCGCGTGCCACGGCGCGAAGGGCGAGGGCGCGAGTGACGGCACGGTTCCCGCGATCGCCGGCCAGTCCTACACCGTGCTCGCCAAGCAGATCGTCGACTTTCGGGCGGGCGTGCGCGGCGACTTGCGGATGGAACACTCCGTTGATCGCAAGCATCTTCCGTTTTCGCAGCCGATCGCGGACGTCGCGCAGTACATCGCGGGGCTGCCGCCCGCTCCTCCCAGGCCAGCACCGGAAGGCGTGAACACCGCAGGCGCCGCCGCGGCTTATGAAAAGACCTGCGCCCGCTGCCACGGCAAGATGGGTGAGGGGAAGGAAGACACCCTCGCTCCGCGCCTGGCCAGCCAGCATTACAACTACATCCTGAAACAACTGGACGCCGCACCGAAGGGTGATCGACGTACCATGGTCCGAAGCCACGCCGGCTTGCACGAAGCGCTGACCCGAAGCGAGCTCGAGGGCATTGCGGGCTATCTGACCACGATT
>JBDZVF010000340.1:0-7116 GCA_040255575.1 Pseudomonadota bacterium
CCGGAGGCACGCGTATCGGCAGTGGCCGCCGGTGCGATGGTTGAAGCGCATGCGACAGGTTGGCCGGGTACGGCCTTCAAGGGAGAGGTCGCCTCGCTTCTGCCGGACGTGGATCCGCAAACTCGCACGGTGACGGCGCGAGTGTCGCTGGACAACAAGGACCGCAAGCTCTCGCCCGGCATGTACGTCACGCTCAACTTCACCAGTTCCGCAGGCGTTCCGCAGCTCATCGTGCCGAGTGAGGCGATCATCGCGACCGGTGAGCGCAACGTCGTGATCACGGCCCGCGACGGTGGCGGCTTCGACCTCGTTAATGTCTCACTCGGAGGCGAGCAGGATGGACAGACGATCATCCTGTCCGGCCTCACCGAAGGTCAGCCGATCGTTCTCTCCGGGCAGTACCTCATCGACTCTGAAGCGAGTCTCAAATCCACCGTCAATCGACTTGAAGCCGGCGCGACGCCACCCGCCGCGGCTACTGGAGCGCCAAAAGACATGGCGACGGGTGCGGGCGGTGTGCCCGCACAGCACCTTACTCAGGGGACGATTACAGCCATTACGCCGGATGCGATCACGATCTCGCACGAGCCCGTGCCTTCGCTCAACTGGCCCGCGATGACCATGGGCTTCAAGCCGCCGATGCAGGGTGCGCCTAAAGACCTGAAGGTCGGCGATCACGTGACGTTCTCGTTCACAGCGAAGGGGGGCGGCAGCTTCCAGATCGAGACGATCGCGAAGCAGGACTCGATGGCCCCAGCGGAGAAGCCCCGATGATCGCGCATCTCATTCGATGGTCGATCACCAACCGCTTCCTCGTGATCCTCGCGACGATCATGGTCGCGGCGTGGGGCGTGTGGGCGATGCTCCGAACGCCGCTCGATGCGATTCCCGATCTCTCCGACGTGCAGGTGATCCTCCGCACGACCTATCCGGGACAGGCACCGCAGATCGTCGAAAACCAGATCACCTATCCGCTCGCGACGACGATGATGTCGGTGCCCGGCGCGAAGACCGTTCGCGCGTATTCGATGTTCGGCGACTCGTTCGTCTACATCCTGTTCGAGGACGGCACGGACCCGTACTGGGCGCGCTCGCGGGTACTCGAGTACCTGAATCAGGTGCAGTCCCGACTGCCCGAGCAGGCGAAGACGGCGCTCGGCCCGGACGCGACGGGGGTGGGCTGGGTCTACGAATACGCCCTCGTGGATCGAAGCGGAACGATGGACCTTGGCCAGCTGCGGGCACTCCAGGACTGGTTCCTGAAATACGAGCTGAAGTCCGTACCGAACGTGTCCGAGGTGGCTTCGCTCGGCGGCATGGTCAAGCAATACCAGATCGTGCTCGACCCGGACCGGCTGCGCGCGTTCAACATCACGCACGAGCAGGTGACGCAGGCGGTTCAGAAAGCCAATCAGGAAACGGGCGGATCGGTGCTGGAGCTCGGCGAAGCCGAGTACATGATTCGCGCCTCGGGTTATCTGCAATCGCTCGATGACTTTCGGCAGATCCCGCTGATGACGAGCGAGGCGGGCGTCCCCGTGCGGTTGGGCGATGTCGCGCGCGTGCAGCTCGGGCCGGAGATGCGGCGGGGAATCACCGAGCTCAACGGCGAGGGAGAAGTCGCCGGCGGCGTCATCGTGATGCGCTCGGGCCGCAATGCCCTGGAAACCATCAACGCCGTCAAAGCGAAGCTCGCTGAGCTCAAATCCTCGCTGCCTCGGGGTGTCGAGATCGTCCCCACGTACGATCGTTCCAACCTCATCAAGCGTGCAGTCGACAATCTGCAGGGCAAGCTGATCGAGGAATTCATTGTCGTCGCGCTCGTGTGTCTCGCCTTTCTCTTTCACCTGCGCTCGGCGTTCGTTGCGATCGTCTCGCTTCCGCTGGGCGTGCTGATTGCGTTCATCGTGATGTACTACCAGGGCGTGAACGCCAACATCATGTCGCTAGGTGGCATCGCCATTGCCATCGGCGCGATGGTCGATGCGGCGGTGGTCATGATCGAGAACGCACACAAGCACATCGAAGCGTGGCATCACGCGCATCCGGAGCAGGAGCTGGTGGGCGCGGAGCAGTGGCGCGTGATCGGAGAAGCGGCGGCGCAAGTAGGTCCGGCGCTGTTCTTCTCGCTCCTCATCATCACGTTCTCGTTTATTCCGGTGTTTACGCTCGAGGCGCAGGAGGGGCGCTTGTTCTCGCCGCTGGCCTACACCAAGACCTACGCGATGGCAGCGGCTGCGGGACTTGCCGTCACGCTCATCCCGATTCTGATGGGTTATCTCATTCGGGGCCGGGTGCCGGAGGAGGGCCGCAATCCGATCAACCGTGCGCTGATTGCGCTTTATCGGCCGGTGCTCGCGCGCATGCTGGCCTACCCGCGCACGGTTCTGGTGGTGGCATTTCTGGTCCTGGTGGCGACAGCCTATCCAGTGATGCGCCTCGGCGGTGAGTTTCTGCCACCGCTGGATGAAGGCGATCTGCTCTACATGCCGTCTGCGCTGCCTGGCATCTCCGCGGGCAAAGTATCCGAGCTGCTGCAACGAACTGACCGCCTCATCAAGACTGTGCCGGAGGTGGCGAGCGTCTACGGCAAGGCGGGTCGCGCGGAAACGGCGACAGACCCTGCGCCGCTGGAAATGTTCGAGACGACGATTCAGTTCAAGCCCCGCGAGCAGTGGCGCCCCGGCATGACGCCGGACCTGCTTATGCAGGAGCTCGATCGCGTGGTCAGAGTTCCTGGGCTTTCGAACATCTGGGTACCGCCCATACGCAACCGCATCGACATGCTTGCGACCGGCATCAAGAGCCCGGTGGGCGTGAAGGTCTCGGGCACCGATTTGCGCGAAATCGACAAAGTCGCTGCGGCTATCGAAAGCGTTGTGAAGCAGGTGCCGGGCGTAACATCCGCCTATGCAGAGCGCCTCACCGGCGGGCGGTACATCGATGTGAAGATCGATCGCGCAGCCGCTGGGCGCTATGGGCTCAATATCGCAGACGTGCAGAGTGTCATTTCGTCCGCGGTCGGCGGTGACAACATCGGTCAGACCGTCGAGGGCTTGCAGCGCTTCCCGATCAACCTGCGTTATCCGCGGGAGATCCGCGATTCAATCGAGAAGCTGAGAGACCTTCCCGTCATCACCGAGCGCGGCGCGCAGATCCGCCTGGGCGATGTTGCGAGCCTTCGGATCACAGATGGGCCGACGATGCTGAGAAGCGAGAACGCGCGCATCTCCGGCTGGATTTACGTCGACCTGCACGGCCGCGATCTGTCCTCCGCGGTACGCGACATGCAGCGGGCGGTGGCAAAGCAGATTCGGCTGCCGCCCGGGTATTCCATCTCCTGGTCCGGGCAGTTCGAGTACCTCGAGCGCGCGACGGCGAAGCTGAAAATCGTCGTTCCCGCGACGCTCGTGATCATCTTCATCCTGCTCTATCTCACGTTCCGCCGCGCCGGCGACGCGTTGCTCATCATGGCGACCCTGCCGTTCGCGCTCGTCGGCGGCTTCTGGCTCATGTTCCTGCTCGGCTACAACATGTCCGTGGCTTCCGCCGTGGGCTTCATCGCGTTGGCGGGTGTTGCCGCGGAGTTCGGCGTGATCATGGTTCTCTATCTCGATGAGGCGATCGAGCGGCGACGGCAGAGCGGGCGCCTGCAAACGAGTGCCGATCTGATGGAAGCCATCGAAGACGGTGCCGTGCTCCGCGTGCGGCCCAAGGCGATGACCGTTGCGGTCATCATCGCGGGCCTGCTGCCGATCATGTGGGGCGCGGGAACCGGCTCCGAAGTCATGCGGCGCATTGCCGCGCCGATGGTGGGCGGCATGGTCACCGCGCCACTTCTGTCGATGCTCGTCGTGCCGGCGGCTTACATACTGCTGCGTCGAAGGAGAATCGGGAGCGCGCGTCACGAAGCGGAATTGATAGCGGATGGAGGTCAAACGTGATGAACATGAGAACTCTGGCCCTCGCAACGGGGCTGCTCATCCTGGGCGCGTGCTCGCGCACGCCGGAAACATCGACAAACGGTCATGATCTCGTGACCGTGTGGAAAAACGAGAGTTGTGGCTGCTGCAAGTTGTGGGTTCGCCATCTCGAACAGGCGGGCTTCCGGGTCGAGGTCCACAACGTCGACAACCTCGGCCCGACGAAGGAACGTGTGGGCATTCCGGTTGCGATGGGCTCGTGCCACACGGGCGAAGTCGGCGGCTACTTCGTCGAGGGTCACGTGCCGGCCGAGGACATCATTCGGCTGCTTCGCGAGCATCCGGATGCAAAGGGTCTCACCGTGCCGGGGATGCCGGCGGGCTCGCCGGGTATGGAAGTACCCGGTAAGAGTACGCCGTACGACGTGTTCCTCGTGTCAAAGGACGGCACCACCTCGGTGTTTGCGCACCATGGGGGTTGAGTAGAGGCCGCCTGAACGGTATCGGTAGGAAACCGGGACCAGTAGAGTGGGGCGTGACATCGCGCACGCCCAAGCGTCATTAGGGACGCGCGCAGCCCTCGTACATGAAGGACATGGGCTTGGGGCCTTTCATGTAGCCGGTATCGATCTCGAGCAGCGAGAAGCCGGCACGCTCGATGAGCTCACGGATCGGCCGATTGAGGTGGCAGCCGCCCCCGATCCGCATCCAGAGGGGCGTCAACCGGTCCTGCCACTTCCGAACGTTCGGCTCAGGTGCGCTTCCGTGTTCGACGAAGAGGAGCTGACCTCCGGGCTTGAGCACCCGGCGCATTTCAGCAAGAGCAGCCGAGACGTTCGGAATGCTGCACAAGGTCCAGGTCGTCACCACTGTGTCGATGCTCTGGCGATCGAGCGGGATCGCTTCTGCCGATCCCTCGACGAACTCGACGGAAGATTCCAGGCGCTTGGCGACTCGCCGTGCCATTGCCGTGAGCCGGGGCGCAGGGTCCAGGCCAATGATCTCTCGTGCACCGGCGCCATAGTATGGAAGGTTGAGGCCAGAGCCGATGCCGATCTCGAGAATGCGGCCTCGTGCCTGCCCGAGCACGCGTCGGCGATACGGCTGCAAGTCGCGCTTGCGCATCGCCAGGTTGATCACGTGTGGGAGCACGTGCTGCTGATAGAAGCTCACCGCGCAGACTCCTTCACATGCTCCAGTTCACCCATCGCGCAGTTCTCCTACCCCATTACGGGAGTCGCAGCGCCCGATCGAGCGAAATCGCGCCGCCGCCCCGGCCTATCAGGAACAGGAGGATCGCGGCCCAGCTCAGATGCGTCGGCCACGCATCGGGGTACACGAAGGTCTGGATCACCAGAGTCATGCCGAGCAGAGCCAGCGCCGAAATTCGGGTGAAGAGGCCCAATACCAGCAGCAAGGGAAACAGGTGCTCGGCATAGGTGGCGATGTGGGCCGAAACCTCCGGCGGCAGCAACGGCACGCGATACTCGTCGGCAAAGAGCGCGTAAGTCGAAGGCGAAATCGTGAGCACGCCGGTCACTTTCGTCCTGCCGGACATGAAGAAGATGCCGGCAATCGCGAAGCGCGCGATGAGCAGGAGCAGTGAGTCAGGCAGGACACGAGCGGTCCAACGCGCAACGTGCGCGCGAGCAGCGACACGTGACGCCGGTGAGCTCGGCGCGCGGTTCATGCGGAAGATCCGAGGTAAGACGCAGGCTCCGCAAAGGCACCGGCGCCAATCAGCTTCGCGAGCTGCGTGCCAAGATCCGCATTCGAGTCCACGGCGAGTGCTGCGGTCGCTGCCGCTCCCAGCGTCGTACCATCCCGAACCGAGCTCAGAAACGCAAACGTCACAGCGTCAATCGGATGCGCAATCACCGCGCCCGCAGGGCGCGTGAGCAGCACGCCCTCGGAGCTGCCATCGACTTGAAGCTCGGATGGCGGCTCGGCCGGTGGCCGGTTTTGCAGCCAGATGGTCACCGCGGAATGATCGAACCACCCGAACCGGGTCGCCGCGTGCAGCGCGATGCGCTGCCCGAAAATCTGCTTGGGGGTGAGGTGCGCGAGCGTGCTTGCGCGAAGCGAGGGTGCGTCTCGTGCGAAATGCGCTTCCGTCCACAATCGGTCGATGCGCGCGACCTCGGGCAAATAGGGCAATTCGACAGACACACCGGAGCACGCGAGGTGTTCGGAGAATCCATGGCCGTAGAGCGCCAGCACTGGGGATGAGGGCGGGTGTGCACGAACGAACTCGCCGGCGCAGGCGGCAAACCACTCCGAGCCGACGAGCCGCTCGACCGTCGGATAATTATCCACGAGCGCATCGATGAGGGCTTTGATCGCAGTATTGCGGTAAACGGCCAGGCCATCTCTCGGACCTGCACGGTACCCATCTTCGTCGGGCCTATCGAGCAGCGCGCGGAAGAATGCGCTCTGGAAGCTGTACGGCTCAGGCATGCTCGGGTTCTCGCTCGGTAGCTGCACGTGCGTTCTCCGCGAGCACGTGCGCCGCACGGTCTCGCTCAGTGCACAGCTCATCGAAAGGCGGCAAGTTCGCGTCGCGCTCGATCAGCGTGGGCCGAGCGCCAATGCGCTCGATGAGAGCTTCGTAGAGCGCCCATACCGGGTCCGCGATCGCTGTGCCGTGGCTGTCGATCAGCAGCGTCTGCGAATCGTCAGGCGTATGCCCTGCAAGGTGAACCTCGCCGATGGCATCTTCTGGGATGGCGCGAAGATAAGCTCCCGCATCGAAGCCGAGGTTGTGCGCGCTGACGTAAGCGTTGTTCACGTCCAGGAGCAGCCCGCAACCCGTGCGTCGCACGAGCTCGGCCAGAAACTCGCTCTCCGGGATCTCATGCCCAGGCAGTTGCATGTACAGCGAGGGATTCTCGACCAGGATTCGCCGACCCAGCACATCCTGTGTGATCTCGATATTGCGGGCGATCCGATCCAGCGCCGCACGAGTACGAGGGAACGGAAGCAGGTCCGGCAAGTACGTGCCGTTCCAGACCGACCACGCGAGGTGTTCCGACACGACGAACGGCTCCACGCGCGTGACGAGGGTTTTCAACCGCGCAAGATGGTCCATATCGGGGATCGCCTCGCCCGCCAGCGAGAGTCCAACCCCGTGCACACTGAGCGGCCGGATGCCACGCAACGCCTCAAGCATTGCCAGGCGCGGGCCGCCCTCAAC
>JBDZVF010000006.1:0-35873 GCA_040255575.1 Pseudomonadota bacterium
CAGCCTACGGCCTTGCGCAGAAGTGGATGCTCCGGAGACTGCAGGCGCAGCAGATTCTATTGCTGCTCTATATCGGCTCGACGATCGTGCTGATCCCTGGCGCGCATCCGGCCTCGATTCTCAAGGTGGATACGCTTCAAGCGTGGATGCTCGTCTTCTGCTGCGCCAATACGGTAGTGGCGTATGGCGCGTTTGCTGAAGCCTTGAAGCACTGGGAAGCGTCGCGCGTCGCGGCGACCCTGACGCTCACTCCGCTCTTCACGATGCTCGCCATGTGGATCCTGGAGCACATGACGCCGGGTTTAGTGGAGCCCGAACAGCTCAACGTGCTGAGTGTGCTTGGCGCGCTGATCGTGGTGGGCGGTTCGATGCTGTGCGCGTTGGGTGCGTCCCGCGCCGTGCCCGCACCATCACTGCAGCAGCCAGACGGCCGCGTCGCCTCGCGCTGATGCGCGGATCGCGACGACAAGGCGATCCCGATCCGGGATGAGCAGCCCGGTTCTCGAGCCGGGCGATGTAGCGAGCCGGCTCAGGCGGGAATACTTGTCACCGCGCGCCATCTCGAACGTGTCGATAAAACCTTCTCCGCACACGACATAGAGTCGATTGCGTTTGGCGTCGACGAACGCATCGTCCGCATCGGTGCAGGTATCGAAGATCGCGACTTGTCGGCCGGCGCTCATGTCGAACACGCCTACACGCGCCGGCTGCCGGAAGATCGCAATCGCCCGGCCGGTCGTCTCATCCAGCGTCAGCGGGAAATTCGCATGCAGGTTCCCCGTGCGCCATGAGGCCACCTGCGAGCGCGATGCGCGCGACGCGACCGCGATCTCGTTCGCTTCCGGCACGTTCACGAAGATGCGGTCGCCGCGCTCGAGCTGAAAGCTTTCAGGATGCTTCTTCAGCGGGATGTCTCCCACCTTTTCACGCCGTGCCGGATCGATGATCGCGAGCGCGCCAGCGTCTGACCCGTACCCCACATACACACGCTTCGCCGTGGTATCCACCCGAACGTTATCGGGATCGGGCCCTACCGGGATCGTGGCGAGCGCCGTGAAGTCCGAACCGCGCAGGACTCGAACCGAGCCCTCGCCTCCATTGGCCACATAGATCGAGTCCGTGGAGGGCTCGTAGGCAATGCCTTGCGGCTCGCGGAATCCGGGCACGGTGCGTAACAGACGCTTCGTCTCGAGATCCACGATGCCGATGCTGTCGTTACCGAGCTCCGCCACGTACAGCCGCTGCCGCGTGGGGTCGAACGCGAGGTGGTCGATGCGACCGGCTACATCCCCAAGGGAAATCTTCGCCTCGACGCTGAGAGGCGCGGAGCCGCGGCTGCCATTGACCTGCGCTGACGCAGCGTTCGCCTGGGCAGCGGCGGTGTTCGCCTGCGTAGAGGCAGCGTTCGCTCGGGCACAGGCCACGTTCGCGTGGCCGGTCGCGAGCGAGCATCCGACCACGAGCGATACGTGCAGCGCGAGCATGCGTCCCATGGGCCACCTCAGCCAGCGTGGTTCCGCGAAGAGCCAACATCTTTTGTGCCTGGCCGAAGATATGCGCGTTGTGCCTGCGCTGGCACGCGCGCTATGAGCGGACGCTCGACTGACAGCGAGGAAAGTTTCGACCCTCAGCGAATCCCTGCGCCCCGCGCGCCACGCGGACGAACTTTATTTCTTGCCCGCCGCCGCCCAGCGCTTCGACGGCACGCCGCCGCCGTTAAACTGGCGCACGCAGTTGCCGCCGCTCCTCTTGACGTCGTAACAGGCCGTGTCGGCACGCTCGAGGATCGACACCCAGCTGGCATCGTTGCCGGAACCCATTCCGACCCCGACGCTCGCACTGGCGATCACCGACTGGCCGGTCCACAGGAACTCATTCGAGGCAATGGAGTTGAGCATCGACTGCGATACACGCAGCGCCGCGTCCTCGCTCGTGCGCTCGAGCAGCACCACGAACTCGTCCCCGCCGAAGCGGGCAATGAGATCCCCCGCGCGCACGGCTTCGCGCAGCGAGGAGGCGACGTGACGCAGGAAGTCATCGCCCGCGCCGTGGCCGAACCGGTCGTTCACGTTCTTGAAGCCGTCGAGATCGATCATCACGACCGCGAAGGTGCTGCGATCGATCACCGCGTTCTCGAGCGCCGTCTGCATGCGACGCTCCATCTCGCGGCGGTTGAGGAGGCCGGTCAGCGAGTCATGGCTCGCTTCATACGACCATTGCTTGGCCTGCTTGTGAGCGGCCGTGACGTCGGCAATGGTGCCCTCGAAATAAAGCGGAGCACCCCGACTGTCCCGCACGAGGCGCGCGCTGTGCGTGACGACGAGCCGATCGCCATTCTTGTGACGCAGCGTCATCTCGCGCCCGCGGATCTCGTCACTGACTTCGAGCTCGCGGCGGAAGGCGAGGTGATCTTCGAAATTCGCGCAGATCTGCGTGCCGAAATCGAGCTTCAGCACTTCGTCTTCGCTCGCGTATCCCAGCAGGTTGCAGAACGCGGGATTGATCGTGAGGATGCGGTCGTCGCACGTGGCTTGGTACACACCCGCCGCCGTGCTCTCGAACATCGTGCGATAGCGCGCTTCGGAGGCCCGCAGAGCGAGCACCGTGTGCGTGCGCTCGAGCGCCAGGCGCAGCACCTTGTCGAGCAGGGCGCCGCTGATCTCATCCTTGATCAGGTAGTCGAGCGCGCCGCGCCGTGTGGCTTCGACGCCGAGATCCTCGTACGCGCGATCGATGAGCACGACGATCGGCACCGTGCCCGCCTTGCCCTGAAAGCGCAGGAATGCCGGCAGCCCCATGCCGTCGCGCAGGGTCATATCGAGGAGGGCGGCGGCGAATTTGCTCCGACTGATGTGCTCGATGCCTTCCGCAAGCGTGCTCGCCCTGACGATCGTGTACGGGCGGGTTCGAAGCTGTTCCAGGGCACGGGCCGCGGGGCCCGGCGAGGCGCGGGAATCTTCTACGAGCAGGATGGGCGGGTGGTCGCTCATGGCGGAGGGCTGAGGCCTTCCAGTCGATGTGACGTGCGCACGGTAGTCGCGGGAGAGAATAGGGACGCGACTTCAGGCTGTAACGGGCGTAGCTCCCAACTTGAGACAAACCAGTCGCTTGCGCGCGTGAGAGCCCAACCCTTGGCGCGGTGTTCGATCCGAACCGTGACGCAGGCGGTTGTCTTCCCTTCCGGGTCCGGTGGCGGATAAAGTCCCGGTTCCACGCCGCTGCATTGCCGCGACGCTTTGCAAAGACCCCTGGAGGCTCCCGTGAACGCCGTTCCCCAAACCGCCATTGCTGCCCAGCCGGCGCCGTCGCCCGCGGTCGCCCAGTTCCTCAAACGCGCGCCGCGCCTCTTCATCGGCAACGAGTGGGTGGAGGCGAAGTCGCAGAAGCGCATTCCCGTGTTCGATCCGGCCACCGGACAGGAGATTGCGCAGGTCGTCGATGCCAACGACGCGGATGTCGATCGCGCCGTGGCTGCCGCGCGCGCCGCGCTGGAGAAGGGCGCGTGGGCCGACATGACGCCCGCGGACCGCGAGCGGCTGCTGTGGCGGCTGTCCGATCTCATCGAGAAGAACGCGGATGAGCTCGCCGAGCTCGAAAGCCTGAACAACGGCAAGACCCGGTTCATGGCGAGCATCGTCGACATTCCGGGCTCGCGCGACTATTTCCGGTACATGGCCGGGTGGGCCACCAAGATCGAAGGCGCCACCTTCGAGACCTCGATCCACGGGCCGCCGGGCATGAAGTTCAACACCTACTACATCCGCCAGCCGGTGGGTGTGGTGGCGCAGATCGTTCCGTGGAACTTCCCGCTCGCGATGGCGGCGTGGAAACTCGGCCCCGCGCTCGCGGTCGGCTGCACCGTGGTGCTGAAGCCGGCGGAGCAGACGCCGCTGACGGCGTTGCGCCTCGCGGACCTGATCGCCGAAGCGGGCTTCCCGCCTGGCGTGGTCAACATCGTGACCGGTAATGGCGAGACCGCCGGTGCCGCGCTCGTGGCGCATCCGGGTGTGGACAAGGTTGCCTTCACGGGCTCGACCGAGGTCGGCAAGCTCATCAACAAGTCCGCGACGGATACGGTGAAGCGCGTGTCGCTCGAGCTCGGTGGCAAGTCACCGGTCATCGTGTTCCCGGATGTGGACGTGAACGCCGCGATCGGCGGTGCCTCGAACGCCATCTTCTTCAATGCCGGGCAGGTGTGTGCCGCGGGCTCGCGCCTGTTCGCCCATCGCAAGATTTTCGACAAGGTGGTGGAAGGCATCAGCGGCGCGGCGAGCTCCATCCGGCTCGGGCCGGGGCTCGATCCGCAGACGCAGATGGGGCCGCTCGTCTCGCGCGAGCAGCAGGAACGAGTGCTTGGCTACATCAAGGCCGGCAAGTCCGAGGGCGCCTCCGTCACGGTGGGCGGCGAGGCGCCGTCGCACCCGGGGTACTACGTGAAGCCGACGGTGCTCGTGAACGTGAAGCCCGAGATGAAAGTGGTGCGCGAAGAGATCTTCGGCCCCGTGCTCGTGGCCCAGCGCTTCGATGAGATCGACGAGATCGTTGCGATGGCGAACGACACGCCGTACGGGCTCGCCGCGAGCGTCTGGTCGAACGACGTGAGCACGGTCAACCGGGTGGTGCCGAAGATCAAGGCGGGCACGGTGTACGTCAACTGCCATGGCTTCGTGGACCCGAACATGCCGTTCGGTGGATTCAAGCAGTCCGGCTTCGGCCGCGAGCATGGACGTTCGGTGATCGAGATGTATACCGAGATCAAATCGGTCTGCACGGCGTACTGAAGCCGAAAGAACGCGAATCGGGAAAGAGCTGAGAGATCGGGGGGCGGTTTTGATCAAGCATACGTCACGCGCGGTCGTCGCGAGCATGGCGCTCATCCTCGCGGCCTGTGGCAGCAACAGCCAGGACAAGAAGGAAGCCGCGGAAGCGGCGGCTGCGGCGAAGAAACCCGCGGCCGTCGATGCCGCGCGCCTCGTCGCCGCGGACCAGGACGCGGCGAACTGGATGAGCTACGGCCGCACGTATGACGAGCAACGCTTCAGCCCTCTGAAGCAGATCAATGCGACGAACGTGCAGCAGCTTGGGCTCGCGTGGGCGTTCGACCTCGACACCGCGCATCGCGTGCAGGAGGCGACGCCGCTCGTCATCGACGGCGTGATGTATGTGTCGAGCGCGTGGAGCAAGGTGTTCGCGATCAACGCGGCGACGGGCGAGCGCATCTGGTCATACGACCCGAAGGTTCCCGGCGAAGCGGCCGTGAATGCCTGCTGTGACGTGGCGAATCGCGGTGTTGCGGCCTGGAACGGCAAGATCTACGTCGGCACGCTGGATGGCCGGCTCGTCGCGCTCGATGCGGCCACGGGCAACCCCGTGTGGGAGAAGCTCACGGTTGAGAAGAACTCGCGCTACACCATCACCGGCGCGCCGCGCGTGGTGAAGGGCAAAGTGCTCATCGGCAATGGCGGCGCCGAGATGGGCGTGCGCGGCTACATCTCCGCCTACGACGCGGAGACGGGTGAGCAGGTGTGGCGCTTCTATACCGTGCCGGGAGATCCGTCGAAAGGCTTCGAATCACCTGCGCTCGAGAAGGCCGCGGCCACCTGGAAAGGTGAGTGGTGGAAGATGGGCGGTGGCGGCACGGTGTGGGATTCATTCGTGTATGACCCCGAGCTCGATCTCGTTTACATCGGCACGGGCAACGGCTCGCCGTGGAATCAGGAATATCGCAGTCCCGGTGGCGGTGACAATCTATACCTCTCGTCCATCGTGGCGCTGAAGGCGGACACCGGCGAGTACGTGTGGCATTACCAGACCACTCCCGGTGAAACGTGGGACTTCACGGCGACGCAGCCGTTGATGCTCGCGACGCTGAAGATCGATGGCGCCGATCGCAAGGTGATCATGCAGGTGCCGAAGAACGGGTTTTTCTACGTGCTTGATCGCGCCACGGGTGAGTTGCTCTCGGCGCAACCCGTGCTGCCGATCAACTGGGCGACGTCGGTGGACCCCAAGACAGGACGCCCGATCGAGAATCCCGACGCGCGTTACGGCAAGACCGGCAAGCCCTTCGTATCGATGCCCGGGCCGATGGGCGCGCACAGCTGGCAACCGATGGCGTTCAGCCCGGAGCACGGGCTCGTGTATGTGCCGATCAATGAGGCGGGGTTCGTCTACATCCCGGACAAAGGATTTCGACCGACGCCGCTCAGTTTCAATGTTGGTGCGGATTTCGGCGCGGGCTCGTTGCCGGTTGAGGATGAGAAGGCGATGGCGGCGGTGAAAGCCAGCACGAAGGGGCACCTCGCCGCGTGGGATCCTGTTGCGCAGAAGGAAGTGTGGCGCGTGCAGTACGAGCATCCGTGGAGTGGCGGGGCGCTCGCCACCGCGGGGGATCTGGTGTTTGCGGGAAGCGGCGCGGGTGAGATCTCCGCGTACAAGGCCGACACCGGCTCGAAGCTCTGGACGGCCGAAACGCAGGCCGGCGTGCTTGCCGCGCCCATGACATACGAAGTGAACGGCGAGCAGTACGTCGCCATCGAGGTCGGTTACGGTGGCGCGTTTGCGCTCGCAGCCGGCCCACTCGCGGTGGACGCGCACGTGAAGGGCAATTCACCGCGCGTGCTCGCGTTCAAGCTGAATGGCAAGGCGAAGCTGCCGGCGCCGGCTGCCGAGCCTGCGCGCGTGCTGCAGCCACCGCCGAACACGGCGAACGTTGCAGTCGTGGCCGAGGGCAAGGCGCGCTACCACCGGTTCTGCGGCACGTGCCATGGCGATAGTGCGGTGAGCGGTGGCGTGCTGCCGGATCTCAGGTATTCCGCCGCTCTGGGGAATCCGGATCTGTGGAATCAGATCGTGCGTGACGGCGCGCTGAAGTCGCAGGGCATGGTGCCTTTCGCGTCGGTGCTGAGCCAGCGGGAGACCGACGCAGTGCGAGCGTACGTGACGGCGCGAGCGAACGAAGACGCGGCGAAGCAGTGAGCCGTGAAGTGCGCGGCTTCGCCCTCAGCCGCCCCGGCGATTGAGGGCCGCTTCGCGCAGCGAACCTTGCGACCACGACGCGGCCCGCCTCGTCGCGCATCCTCGACGGGCCTCCCGATTTCGCGCAGTTTGCCCCGCGAAGAGCACACACCGATCGGGGGTCGAGCATGGCGACGAAGTCATACAGGCGCATTGCCACCGAAGAAGCATTCGCCACACCGCAGCAGCAGGACGCTATCCGTCGACTCATGGCACGCACGCAGGGCTACGACCCCGACGTCTGGCTCGGCGGCATGCAGACGAAAGGCCTGATCGCCGAGCGCCTCGCCGATCTCGACGGCGAGCGGCTGCGGATCATGGACGAGTCCCAGATCGACATGGCCGTGCTCGCGATGACCTCGACCGGCGTGCAGCAGTTCGAGCCCGATGAGGCAGCCGAGATCGCCACGAACGGCAACGATCTGCTGGCGGACGCCATTCGCCGCCATCCCACGCGCTATGCGGGCCTTGCGACAATCCCCGTGCAGGATCCGAAGCGCGCGATCAAGGAGCTGGAGCGCGCCATCACGAAGCTCAAGCTGAATGGCGTGATGATCAACTCGCACACCAACGGCGAGTATCTGGACGAGGACAAGTACTGGCCGATTCTCGAAGCGGCGGCCGGGCTCGACGCCACCATTTACATCCACCCACGCGCGCCGTCACCGGCAATGCGCGAGCCCTATCGCCGCTACCAGCTCGAGCACGCGATCTGGGGATACGCGGTGGAAACCGGCCTGCATGCCGTGAAGCTGCTGATGTGCGGCGTGCTCGACAAGTACCCGAACCTGCGCATCGTCATCGGCCACATGGGCGAGAACGTTCCGTACTCGCTCTATCGCATGGACTGGATGCACGCGCATTTCAACTTCGAACGCCCGAAGCTCAAGTTGACGCCGGGCGAATACTTCAAGCGCAACTTCACCATCACCACGAGCGGCGTGAACTGGGTGCCCGCGCTCGAGTTCTGCATCAAGGTGATCGGCGCGGACAACATCATGTGGGCGGTCGACTACCCGTACCAGGAGACCGTCGAGGCCACGCAGTGGCTGAACGACGCGCCGATCTCGGAGAGTGACAAGGAGAAGATCTTCCACAAGAATGCGGAGCGCATCTTCAAGATCTCCTAGGATTTCAGCATGGCCGCGAAGCGACAGCTCGGTAACTCAGGCATTCAGCTCGCGCCGTTCGCGCTGGGCGGCAACGTCTTCGGCTGGACAGCGGACGAGCGTGCCTCGTTCGAGGTGCTGGATGCCTTTCTCGCGGCCGGATTCAACTTCATCGATACCGCCGATGCGTATTCGGCGTGGGTGCCGGGGCACAAGGGCGGCGAATCGGAAGAGGTCATCGGCAAGTGGCTGAAGGCGCGCGGCAACCGGGACAAGGTGATCATCGCCACCAAGTTCGGTGTGGAGGTCGTGCCCGGCGAGTCGGGGCTGTCGCGTGAATACATGCGCAAGGCCGTGGAGCGCTCGCTTAAGCGCCTGCAGACGGACTACATCGATCTGTATCAGTCCCACCGGGATGATCCGCAGACGCCGATCGAGGAGACCTTGAGCGCGTATCAGGATCTCATCAAGGCCGGCAAGGTACGGGCGATCGGCGCTTCCAATTTCACGCCGGCGCGGTTGCGCGAGTCGTTGCAGGTGAGCAAGGCAAAGGGCCTGCCGCGCTACGAGTCGCTGCAGCCCTGGTACAACCTGCACGATCGCGCGCAGTTCGAAGAGCCGCGCGGTGACAGCCTGGCGGAGCTTTGCAAGGCGGAGAATCTTGGCGTCATTCCGTACTTCGCGCTGGCGAGCGGCTTTCTGACCGGCAAGTACCGTTCGGCGAAGGATGCGGAAGGGAGCGCCCGCGGCTATCGCATCAAGGACATGCTGAACGAGCGCGGGATGCGCATTCTCGCAGCGCTTGACTCCGTATCGAAGGAGTTGAGCGCGACGCCGGCGCAGGTGTCGCTCGCGTGGCTGCTCGCGAAGGGCGTCACGGCTCCGATTGCCAGTGCGACGAGCGTGAAGCAGCTGCACGAGCTGCTGAGGTCCGTGGATCTCGAGCTCGATGCGAGTGCCGTCGCGACACTCGATGAAGCGAGTGCCGGCGACACCCTCGATCGCCCCAAGGCACCGCCGCCACGCCGGAATAGCTGACCCACCGCCGCGCTCGCGTTTCAAGGAATCATGATTCCATGAAAGAGCATCTGCTCAGCCGTCGACAGTTCGGTGTGGGTTGTGCGGCGTTCGGGTTGTCGCTTTCGGCTGCGATGCTGGGCGGCGCGGCGGCGAGGGCTCAGGGCGCTGGAGGTGGTGCTGCCTCCAGGTCGGCGGCGCGTACCGTGAAACTGCCGGGCGGAACCGTCGTGCCCGCAATTGGCCAGGGTAGCTGGCATCTGGGCCAGGGAAAGCATCCGGCAGCGGCGGAGGAAGAGGCCATCCGCACCGGCATCGCGCTCGGCATGTCATTGATCGATACATCCGGGAACTACGGCAACGGCCGATCCGAGCAATTCATCGGGCGCGCCATTGCGGGGCGGCGCGATGGCGTATTCCTCGTCACCAAGGTGGAGGCGGACGAGGTGGCGGGCGATGGCATTGCGCGCGCGTGCGATGCAAGCCTTGCTCGCCTTGGCACTGACCATATCGATCTCTACCTGCTGCACTTTCCGGTGCCCACCTCGCAGTTCGCCTCAGTTGTCACTGCTTTCGAGCAACTGCGCGCGGGAGGGAAGATTCGCGCGTGGGGCGTCTCGAACTTCGACAGGAGGCAGATGGAAGATTTGTTCCGGCTGCCGAACGGCAATCGGTGCGCGACGAATCAGGTGCAATACAGCCTGAAGAATCGACGCATCGAGCGGGACCTCTTGCCCTGGTGCCAGGAACACAACCTGCCGGTGATGGCCTATTCGCCGCTCGGCGGTGGCCATAGCTCCCTGACGAGTGATCGTGCGCTCGCGAAGATTGGCGCGGCACACGGCTGCTCCGCGGCGGCCGTGGCGCTCGCGTGGGCCATTCGGCGCGGGAATATCATCGCGATTCCGGAGTCCGGCACGCCGGCGCATACAAAGGAGAACGCCGAGGCGTTCTCGACTGCGCTGACGCCGGAAGATCTTCAGGCGTTGAATGCGGCGTATCCCGGCCCATTCGGCGGGAGCTAGCATCATGAACACGCAAGCCTTCAAACCGAAAGCCTATCTACTCGACGGCTGCCCGTTCTCCTTCAAGTTCTGGCTCTTCATGGTGGAGGCGGGACTCGCCGATCGGATCGACGTGGTGCGTTGTGACCCCGACGACCCTGCCGTTGCGCAGGTCAAGGCGAAACTCGAGAAGGGACTGGGGAAAGCGGCGACCTTCCCGACCGTGGAGACAGAACCGGGTCGCTACCAGTCCGACTCCGACGAGCTCATCGGCTACTTCGCCCGGAAGAATGGCATCGATGCGAGCCAGCTTCCTGCGCTGACGTTCTACAAAGACACCATCTTCCCGCAGCTGGTCGAGCTCCATCGCTTGAAGGGCGGGTAACGGGACACATGCTGCTCCCGCTGCTGCCGCGAGAGGCGTTCGCGCGATCGTTCATCGGTTCCTATCCGAAAAGAGAAGAGAGGCGCGCGACGACACTCCTGGCAATGGTGAATGGCGCCTTGATGAGTGTGCCGTAGCAACGAAGCGCATCGAGAGCGCCTTCTTCCAGGTCGCAGAATATCTCTCGGATCATGAGTCACCTCTGATAACGCTGAGCAGGTACTGCCACAGTCCGCGAAGCACGACGACGACGCAGAGCGCGGTGTCGATGTAGATGAGCACGGTCTCCAGCATCTGGAGTAACTGAAACACCTCGTCCGAAAGAGCATGGATCGAGTGCAGAACGCTGAACTCCCACGACGCCACCCACACCAGCGTGATGAAAGATGTGAAGACGAACGTGGTGGCCGCCATGTGCCCCACCACGCGCAAGGCCGGTGACCAGGGATGCTGACGACGCCGGCGACCGCGACCTGGATCTCGAATCGGCCGGTGGGCGCCCGGCACCGATCGAAATACCGCGCGAGGGATGAGCCGTTTTGCGGAGCCGGTTGAAGTCATGAACGATCCTTGTCGGGTGGAGCGGCATCGAGACCCTCGCAGGCTAGCAGTCGGCTGAGAGTTGTGCGCGCGTACTTTTGTGATGACAGCGCGGGTGCGCCATTCCGAAGAGGCGCCACATACGTGTGTCAACTCCGTGGAGTTTCTTGCTGCAGGAAATCCCCGCTGGCAAGCGCCTGCGCTCAACTATAGGAGGGCGCAGCAGGTGCGCTCGCATTGTCGGGTGCGGCGCGTCGAGCGTCTCTGTTAGCGCAGTCCCAGCAGGACGCGCGTCTCCTGAATGAGCTGCGTGTCGCCCGTGATCGCACGGTCTTCGATTTGGAGAGCTTTCAACAGATCGCGTCCTCGCTCGTACTCGGCGAGGGCGCGCTGGTGACGTTGCGTTCTGTCACGTGCTGGAAGATTGGGTTGCCTCGCCATGCGCTCATTCAGCGCGCTTGCGTAAAGCGCGTTATAGGCAATATCTCGCCGCGCTTGAACGTTGTTCTTCTGCAGGTCGAGCACCTTGCCCAGCAGTTCCGTGCTGCGTGCGAGTGCCTGCTCCGCTTCGCCCAGCCGATTGAGGGCGGAGAACACACGGTATTGCCAAAGATGCCCGGTCGCGACCGTCTGCAATGCCTGCATGTCGAGCCGGTCAGAGGAGGCGAGGCGTTCGTAAATCTCGAGCGCTTGCGTGCAGTGGGTCGATGCGCGTTGCGATTCGCCCGTTGCGAGCAGCATGCCGCAGATTTTCTCGTGAGCGACACCCATGTCTCTCATCGCGTCCCGGTTCGTCGGGTTCTCGCGCAGCAGCCGCTCGCGGATCGCGAAAGCGCTCTGATAGGCATCCATCGCAGGCTTGTTCCGCCCACCCAGCATGTGCATTTCGCCGACGCGCTCGTGAAGTATCGAGGTGTAGCGTAGAACGCGGGTATTGGCCTGAGCGTCAGGCGGCAGCGCTTCGAGCATTCGGAGCGCGTTCTGATACGCAGTCATGGCGCCGGAGGGATCGCCGCGATTCGGAAACACTGGATTCCCCAGCATATCCCCCAGTTTGATGTGACTGATGACCACCGGCAGCACCGCTCCGACCGGCTCCGTCGCCTTCTCCGAAAGTCGCCTCCACGATTCGAGTGCTGCTCGCGCGTGACCCACCGCCGTCGGAAGGTTGCCCACGTGCACGTCCAGGTCGCTGAGTTTCTCGTGTGCCAACGCCTCGGCTCGCCGCGCCTCTGAATCGTTGGGATCGACGGCAAGAAGGCGTTGAGCGATCGCGAGAGCGAGGCCATAACTGCGGCGCGCCCCATCGACATCCCCAAGATTGGCGCTCGTCGGTGTGCCCTGAACCATGCCGAGACGGATGTAAGCCGTAGCCACCTCGCGCTGCATGGAAGGATCGTCGCCGCTCTGGCGCGACAGCCGATTGAGATACTCGAGTCCGCGCTGGATCAGCAACGAGCGCGTGGCGGTGGCACCAGGCAGGTCCGCGATGGAGTCGTGTATCTCAAAGAGAACGGAGCTTGCGAGCCCGCGCAGATCGTTGAAGCGCTCCTCCGCACGGGCGCGCTCCGCTTCGGCGCGCCGCGCTTGAAGGAGCGTGGAGATCACACCGCCCGTGAGCACGAGCATCAACAGCGCAACGCCTGACACCGCTGCGGCGTGCCGCACGACGAACTTGCGCAAGCGGTATGCGCTCGAGCCGTGCCTCGCCATCACCGGACGGCCTTCGAGGTATCGCTGCAAATCTTCACGCAGCTGCGTGACTGACGGGTAGCGCTGATCCGGCTCTTTCCGAATTGCCTTCAGCACGATGCTGTCGAGATCGCCTGTGAGCTGGCGGCTCAGGCGTGTGCCGTCGCTTGGGTCGGCTGGGCCGGCCGAAACCCCGCCTTGCTCGATCGCGTCGCTGGGTCGCGGAGGCTCGTGCTCGGTAATCGTCCGCACGATCTCGTGAAGCGGCCGCCCTTCCAGATGATACGGCCGCGTGCGCGCGAGCAGCTCATAGAGGATGACGCCGAGCGAGTAGACATCGGAAGCTGTCGTTATCGGCCCGCCGCGCACTTGCTCGGGGCTCGCGTAGTCCGGCGTCAGCAGCAGATCTCCGACGCGGGTGAGGCGAGAGGCGGCCGCCGCGCTTTCCTCGCCCACCAGTTTGGCGATGCCGAAGTCGAGCAGCTTCGGGCGCCCGTCCGCCGTGACCAGGATGTTCCCGGGCTTCAGATCCCGATGCACCACCAGGTTGCGGTGTGCGTACTCCACGGCCTCGCACACTTCGAGGAAGAGTGACACACGTTCGCGCACCCCCAGGCGATGAGCCCGGCAGTATTCGTCGATCGGTTGCCCTTCGACGAACTCCATTGCGAACCACGGACGCCCGTCGGCGGTCACACCGCCATCGAACAGCGCGGCGATGTGCGGGTGATCGAGCCCGGCCAGGATCTGCCGTTCCAGCCGAAAGCGCACGAGGATGGCTTCGCTCGCCATCTCCCGTCGCACGATCTTCAGCGCCGCGCGCTTGCGGAACTGCTCGTCCTCGCGCACCGCTTCATACACCGCCCCCATGCCGCCCCAGCCCACTTCACGCAGCAGGCGGTAGGGCCCGACATAGCGGCCTACACCAGGCAGGGTGCTTTCGTCGACGGGGAACTCCGCGCGCAGATCGACCACTGGCTCGGGCCGAACCAGCGATTCATCGGTGTTGTCGTGGGCGGAAAGAAGGCTTTGCACTTCCCCCAGCAGCTCGTGATCGCCTGCCGCTTCGGCCACGAGGTACGCGGGTCGCAGCGCCGGGTCGCACTCCAGGGCCCGGTGGAACAGATCCTTGACGTGTCGCCAACGCTCGGGGGTCATTGCATGAGAACGCCGTGCCCAGAACCGCGCGCGCAAGAATAGTCCCTCCCTGCCTCAGCAGGGGACGAAAAGCAGGGCAGGCCAGGGGCAGGGATTTTTCGACCGCACCGGCCGGACGGCGGATGGTCGGGGCGGCCCCCCGGCGCCGGGTCAGGCCGACCCGGCGCGCGGGAGCTGCGAGATCAGAACTTAGTCGTTGCTGTTCTTGTAGTTGTCATGGCAATTCGAGCAGGCCTTGCCCACGGCGGCGAAGGCCGGGCGCAGGGCTTTCTCATCACCGGCCTGACCGGCCTCGGCGAGGCCATCCAGCGATTTCACCAGCGCATCGGCCTTCTGCTTGAAGTCCGGCAGGTTGGTCCAGATGTTCTCGCGGGCCTTTGTCTTCACGCCCGTGAGGGTGTGGGTGTCCATCGCGAAGGCGTCTGGGATCTTCGGCGCGAGCGTTTTCAGCTTCGCGGCGCTGTCCTGCACCACCTTGGCGTCGTACGGCTGCTTCCGCTTCACGATCTCGCCGACGGGCTTGAAGGCCTCGTCGATCTGCTTGAACAGGTTCTGGCGGTTTTCCACGGCCTTTTGCTGATCCGCCTGGCCCTCAGCGAGTGCGGCCGAAACGCCAGCCATTGCACCTAGGGTGGCGAGGCCCAGAGTGATGAAGTGGAACTTGGTACGTGCTGGCATATTCGGCTCTCACGAAGGATACGGAAGTCGGAATTTATCAGGTGATCCGCTCTCTTGGGAGCCAACATGGTCCGCGCGTCCGCGACATGAAGGCTCGCGCGGCCCGCGTCAATTGTGGCGCGCCATGAGAAGCTCGATCTCCGGCGGAATGGGGGCCACGTCGATCTCCACGTTGATGCACGCGGGTTCGCCACTCGAGAAAGCACTTTTTACCGCCGCGCTAAGGTCTTCCAGCCTTGTGACGTGCACGCCCCGCGCCCCGAATGCCTGTGCCACCTCGTGATAACGCGCCTCGCCGAGGCGCGTTCCCAACACCTTGCCGCTGCCGGAGACCATTTCCTGGAAATGCTGGGAGGCCGCCCAGCTGCGATTGTTCATCACCACCACGACAATCGGCAGCCCGTGGCGGACCATCGTGTCGAACTCCGCGATCGTGAAGCCGATGGCGCCGTCGCCCACGAGGCACAGGACCGGGCGCTTCGGATGTGCCACCTGAGCACCCAGGGACAGCCCCAGCCCGAACCCCACCGCGCCCAGGAAGCCGTGCGTGATGTAGGAACCCGCGCGTTCCTGCCGCACCACTTCGTTGAACCAGTGGTACGCCTCAGCGCCATCGCCGACGACGATCGAGTCCGGGGGGAGCGCTTCGGCGATCGCTGTGACAGCCTGATACGGATGGATCCGCGCCGACGTGCGGGGGTACTGCTCGCCGTGACGTGCCAGGCGAGCGGCCTTCGCGTCGCGGATTGTCTTTTGCCACGCGCTGAAGTCCGGCCAGCGGATCGCCGCTTGCGGATCTGCGCCGCCCGCTGTGCGCCCTTCTGCGCTCATTCGCTGGTTGAGGGCCTTGAGCACTTCACGACTGTCGGCAACGATCGGCACATGCGCGTCCCGCAGCCGCCCGATTTCCTTCGCGTCGGTTTCGACGTGAATCAGCTTCGCGGCGCTCGGCACGAGCCTGTCGCTGACGCCCATCGTGAAAAGCCCGAAACGCACGCCGAGCGCCAGCACGACATCCGGGCGCGCGTCACTCGCCGTGAGCTCCGAGAGCTTGTGATAGGTGCCACCCCAAAGCGCATGCGAGCTCGGCAAGAGGCCGTGCGCCTGGAAGTCTGAAAATACGGGAATCCCCGCGTGCTCGACGAAGCGTCGCAGTTCTTCTCCTGCGTCGGCTTGCCACGCGCCGGGGCCCACCATCACGATTGGCCGCTTCGCGGCTCGCAACAGCTCCAGGGCGCTGTCGATGGCCGCGGAGGTTGGCGCCATGGGCGAGTCGAGCACGAGGTTGGCGCGCGTGGGCGCGGCATCTTCCTCGACCGGCGCCGTGAGCACATCCATCGGCAGATCGAGCAGCACGGGTCCGGTCGGCGCGGAAGTCGCCAGCCGAATGGCTTGAGCGACGAGCCGCGGAGTCTGCGAGGGCGTCGTGATCTGATGCGCCCACTTGGTGATCGGCCGCGCGATGGCCACCTGGTCGATGCCCGCCTGGAGCGTGTTGGACTCTGCGTCGCGCAGCGCAGCCGAGCCGCTCAGGTACAGCACCGGCGTGCGATCCAGATAGGCATTGGCGAGCGAGGTGATGACGTTCGTGAACCCGGGCCCCGCGGTTACCATGGCAACTGCCAGCCCGCGCGTGGCGCGCGCGTAGCCCTCCGCCGCGTGGCCGGCCGCCACCTCGTGGCGTGTGTCGATGATCGGCACGCCATGGCCGGCAAGCGATTGAAAAAGCGTTTCCAGATGCGCGCCGTGCAGCCCGAAGACGTGCCGCACGTTCGCCGCGAGCAGCGTCCGCACCACGAGCTCGCCGCCTGTGATCATGACCATTTTCGCTTTCCCCCCTCGCGCCGGCCCCCTTCGTGTCGGCCGGATGCTAGCATCGGACCCCTATGTATACGACCGGAACCGCTTTCCTCGAGGCGCTAGTCGAGACGGGCGTCGAGTACGTTTTTTGTAATCTCGGCAGCGATCACACCTCCATCGTCGAGGCCTACGCGGCGGCTCGCCGCGCGGGCAAGAAGGTCCCCCAGTTCATCACGGCTCCGCACGAGATGGTGGCGATGACCGTGGCCCACGGCTATGCGCAGGCGAGTGGTCGCGCGCAGGCGGTGGTGGTGCACGTGGAGTGCGGCACGCAGTCCCTCGCGGGCGCCGTCCACAACGCCGCAAAGGGGCGCGTGCCGGTGCTGGTGTTCGCCGGGATGTCACCGGCCACGCTCGAGGGTGAAGCCCGGGGCAGCCGTAACGAGTTCATCCACTGGTTGCAGGATGTGTTCGATCAGCGCGGGCTCGTGCGCGGCTACATGCGCTACGACAACGAGATTCGCGTGGGCGCGAACGTGAAGCAGATCGTCCACCGCGCCATGCAGTTCGCGCACAGCGATCCGCGCGGGCCGGTGTATCTCGCGGCCGCGCGTGAGGTGATGGAGCAGGAGGTTTCGCCCGTCACCCTGGATACCGCGCGGTGGCCCACGGTGGCGCCGACGGCGCTGCCGCCGGATGCGCCCGCCGAGATCGTGAAATTGCTTGCCAATGCGAAACGGCCGCTGGTCGTGACCTCGTATCTGGGGCGCAATCTTGCAGCGAGCGAGCAACTCGTGCGGTTCGCGCAGCGGCTGGGCGTCGGTGTGCTGGAGTCCGTGCCGAATCATCTCAGCTTCCCGGCGGACAATCCGCTCTATCAGGGCAGCCAATGGAATGAGAAGCGGCAGAACCTCGCGCTGGCGGAGGCTGATGTCATTCTCGTGATCGATAGCGACGTGCCGTGGATTCCGCAGATCAACAAGCCGTCGCGCGATGCGAAGATCATCCACATCGACCTGGATCCGCTCAAACAGCAGATGCCGCTGTGGTACATCGGGGCAGAGCGGTCCTATCGGGCGGATGCAGAGGTCGCCCTCCGGCAGCTCAACTCGCACCTGGATGCGATCAAGGTGAACGAGTCGGCGGTTGCCGAGCGACGCGCGCACTATGAGCAGCGGCATCACGAGCGGCTCACGGCGCTTCGCCGTGCGGAGCAGCCCCAGGGCGACACCATCACGCCGGAGTACCTGAGTGCTTGCGTGGGCCGCGCCATCGGCACGGATGCGATTGTGCTGAGTGAAGGCGTCACCAACTTCCACAACATCGCCAATCATGCGGGACGTATCAAGCCGGGCACGCTGATGGCGAGTGGCGGTGGATCGTTGGGATGGAACGGCGGGGCGGCCGTGGGTGTGAAGATGGCGAAGCCGGATGCGTTCGTCACGGCGATGACGGGCGATGGCACCTACATGTTCACGGTTCCGTCGACGGTGCACTGGATGTCGAAGCGGTACAACGCGCCGTTCCTGCAGGTCATCTTCAATAACGGCGGGTGGCGGGCGCCGCGCTTTTCGGCGGTCGGGGTGCATCCGCAGGGGCTTGCGAGCCAGGGTGACGATATCGGCATCAGTTTCGAGTCGCCGCCGGATTATGCGGGGATTGCTGTGGCGGCCGGTGGCGCGCATGGGGAAACCATCAAGCGTGTCGACGAGGTCGAGGCCGCCGTGGCTCGCGCGGTGCGTGCCGTGCGCGAAGAGAAGCGAAGCGCGGTGATCAACGCGTTCGTTTGAGACTTGCTGCGGCAGGGCCCGCGCCTGCCGCGGTTCGGTCGTGCGTGCGTGAGGGCCTCTGAGTTGCCCGGCGAGTGAGGCTTGTTAGCCGGTGCGGATTGGCACGGCCGCCCGGATGGGGTCGTATAACTCACAGCCGATTATCGCTTGCGGGGCCGACGGCGCACTCTTCTATATACGCAATCTGGGGCGCCTTACGGCGCAGCGCCGCAGCCTGCTCCGCCAGCCCAGGATCGAGGATGTCGCCCAGTTCGCGATCTCTCGATACGCACGAAAGAAATGCCGTGATTTCCAGAGGTTCGAGGTGGAGAGCCCTCGCATGTCTGGGAACGCGACCCGAAGATCCGCTGAAGGCGGAGGCGTGATCACCCGCAGGTGATCACGCAGCCCGCATCGCGATCACGCAGTGATGTTGAACAGCTTCTCTGCGTTCGTCTGGAAGAATTTCTTCTTGTCCAGATCGCTCATCGGCAGGTTGTCGCAGATGCTCACTTCGTCCTTCTCGAACTGGTACGGATAATCCATCGCGTACAGCACGTGATCCGCGCCCATCACCTTGTGGCACATCATGATCGACGGCTCCCACGCGACGCCGCTGTTCGTGACGTACACATTCTCGCGAATGTATTCGCTCACCTTGCGCTTCAGCGGCTTCTGGGACGTATAACGCTGCGCGCGCACCGACGCGCCGTGCATGTAGTCGAGCCGATAGAACCAGAAGGGCAGCCCCTCACCCGTATGCCCGATCGCAAGCTTCAGTTTCGGGAAACGGTCGAACGCCCCCGCGACGATGATGCGCAGAACGTGCAGCGCCACCTCCACGCCGAACCCGAACACCGCGCCTTCGAGCCCCCGCTCGAGGAACGGCTGGATCATCTGTTTCGGTGGCCCCGACGGGTGAATGTAGATCGGCACATTCAGCGCTTCGGCGGCAGCGAAGATGTCCCAGAATTTCTCGTCGTCGAGCCACTCGCCCTGCGTGTGCGAATTGATCACGGCGCCCTTCAGGCCGAGCTTGTTCACGGCGCGCTCCAACTCCCTGGCCGCGGCCGCGGGATCCTGCGGGGCGACGGCGGCGAGCGCCTGGAAGCGCTTCGGCCACTTGCGTACCGCCTCGGCCACGCGGTCGTTGCTCATCGCGGCCATCGCGACGGCGGTGTCTTTCTTCATCACCTGCACGCCGGGCGCGGTGAGCAGCAGCAGCTGCATATCGATCCCGCTCGCGTCCATGTCGGCGATGCGGCTCTCATCGATCTTCTGGATGCGCTCGAGCAGCATGCGCGGCCGCTCGGCCTTGCTCGCGCCGTAGAAGCTCCACAGGCTGTTGAACCCCGGGTCATCGAGCTCGCGCGCATTCACGATGCGCATGATTTCCTGGATGATCTCGGGCGGCGCCCAGGCCTCTTCGCTCGCTATACGCTTGTATCCGACCGCGCTGATGTTGGTATCTGTCACAGTTGATTTCCTCCGGAGCAGCATTATCCGCTACTGCGTGCACGAAAGCGCACACGCGCGGGCACGCGTATCATCGCGACCGGTATCCGGAAGCCTGCCCTGCCGATAATCGAACACACCGTACGGTGGCAGGCACGCAATGGCCGGCAAATGTGCAAGGCGGAGGGTTTGACATGGCGAACGAGCTCTCGGGTCACGTCGCAATCGTCACGGGGGCAGGGCGTGGCTTCGGCAAGGCGATCGCAAAGGCCTTTGCGGCAGCGGGTGCCGTCGTCACAGTGACCTCGCGCACGATGAAGCAGATTGAGGAGACCGCGTCCGAGATTCACAACGCGGGCGGGCACGCGTTCGCCGTGCCGGGCGACGTCACGAATCGCAAGGATGTGGAGCGCGTTGTCGCGGCAGCGAAAGCCAAGTTCGGGCCGGCGACGCTGCTCGTGAACAATGCGGGGCAAGCGGGCCCATTCGGGCCGATCGGCACGCTCGACCCGGACAAATGGTGGCGGGCGCAGGCTGTGCACGTATTCGGCCCCTTCCTCTACATGACGAACGTGCTGCCGGACATGATCAGCGCGAAGAAGGGCCGCATCATCAACATCGCGAGCCTCGGCGGCACGCGCGTGGAGCCGTATTTGTCCGCGTACTGCATGGGCAAGGCCTCCGAGATCCGGCTCACGGAGCAGCTTGCTGCCGAGGTGAAGCAGCATGGCATCAGCACATTCGCCATCGAGCCCGGCACCGTGTACACCGAGATGGCCGAGTCCACGATCAACGATCCCGACGCGCAGCGCTGGCTGCCCGGCATGCTCGAAGTGCTCAAGAAGGTGCGCGCGGACGAGGACCCGGCGAAGGGCTTTGCCCGGTGCGCGGACATGTGCATCCGTCTCGCCTCCGGCCGCTACGACCGCCTGAGCGGCCATTACCTGACACCAGAGGACGATTTCGACGCCCTGCTCAGGAAGGCGCAGTGAGCGTAGCCGCGCAAGCAGCGTAGAATCCCTGCACCCCCCGTTCATGACGCCACGTGGCCGCGTGCCGCGGGCGTGATCCAGGAGACTGTTCATGCAATCGAATCAAGCTCAGCGCGCTGGCAGTGCCCCCGTTTCCCCGTCCACTCCGTACGCGGAGCTGAAACTGTTCGTCGGGGGTGAGTGGGTGTCGGGTGGCGGCCGCAAGACGCAGCCCGTCGTGAGCCCGGCCACCGGCGAAACGCTCGGCGACCTGCCTCACGCCAATTCGGAAGACCTGGATCGCGCGCTCGCAGCCGCCCAGGCGAGCTTCCCCAAGTGGCGCGCGCTCGCTCCGCACGAGCGCGGCAAGATCTTGAAGAAGGCGGCGGATCTCATCCGCGAGCGCACCGAGCACATCGCGCGCATCGCCACTCTTGAAGAAGGCAAAACGCTCACCGAAGCGAAGTGGGAGGCGGGCCTCGCCGCGGACATCTTCGAGTGGTACGCGGAAGAGGGCCGTCGCGCCTACGGCCGCGTGCTGCCGCAGCGGGCCTCCGGTGTGCGCATGACCGTGGTGAAGGAGCCTGTGGGCCCGGTCGCCGCATTCGCGCCGTGGAATTTCCCGCTCGGTAATCCGGCCCGCAAGATCGGTGCGGCGCTCGGCGCAGGCTGCACGTGCATCGTGAAGCCTGCGGAAGAAACACCGGCCTCGGCGCTGGAAATCGTGAAATGTCTCGTCGATGCGGGGCTGCCGAAGGGCGTGTTGTCGGTCGTGTTCGGCGTGCCGGCATTCGTGTCCACCCATCTCATCAGCTCGCCGATCATCCGGGCGGTGCACTTCACGGGCTCTGTGCCGGTGGGCAAGCAGCTCATGAAACTGGCCGCGGAAGGCATGAAGCGCACGACGATGGAGCTGGGCGGGCACGGGCCAGTGCTCGTGTTCGACGACGTGGATCTCGACCACGTGCTCGACCTCTCGGTCGGCGCGAAGTATCGCAACTCGGGCCAGGTTTGCGTTTCGCCAACGCGCTACTACGTGCACGAGAGCATCCACCGGAAGTTCGTCGAGGGCTTCGCCGCCCGGGCGAAGAGCTGGAAGGTGGGTGACGGGCTCGATCCCTCGACCCGCATGGGACCGATGGCCAATCCGCGGCGCATTTCGGCGATGGACATGTTCATCAGCGATGCGCGCTCGCACGGCGGCAAGGTGGGCGCGGGCGGCACGACCACGAAGGTGGAAGGGCGGCCGAACGGTTTCTACTTCGCGCCCACGGTGTTGTCGGATGTGCCGGAGTCGGCGCGCATCATGAACGAGGAGCCGTTTGGGCCCGTCGCGATCATCAACCCGTTCTCGGACTTTGATTCGGTGATCAAGGCGGCGAATCGGCTGCCGTATGGCCTCGCGGCGTACGCGTTCACGAACTCCGCGAAGCGCGTGAATCTTCTCGGCGAGCAGCTCGAGGCCGGCATGATCGGCATCAACAGCTACCAGATCGCGGTGCCCGAGTCCCCGTTCGGCGGCATCAAGGAGAGCGGCCACGGATCGGAAGAGGGCATCGAGGGGCTCGAGGCCTGCCTCGTGACGAAGTTCATCACCGAGTCCTGAGTGGACCTCGCCGCGCGCAGCGCAGCTGCCGCCTGAAGCAAACCCGCCGCGCGGCGCTCAGTCGCTGCGCGGCAGGAATGCGCCTCGCTGCTGGCGAAATTCGCGCGGGGTCATGCCGTACCTTGCGCGAAACACCCGGCCGAAATGCGTCGGGCTGTTGAAGCCGTAGTCGAAAGCGATCGCAGTCACCGTGCGCCCCCGCTGCGAGGGCACGGTCAACGCGCGGGAGCACTCTTCCAGCCGACGCCGCAGGATGTAGCGCGCCACCGTTTCCGATTCGTTCGAGAACAGGTGGTGCAGGTACCGCGGCGTCATCTTGCAGGCATCGGCGACTCGCATCGGCGTGAGGTCGGGATCGCCGAGATGCGCTTCGATGTAGTTGATGATCCGGATGCGATGCGCGTTGGAGAGCGCCGAGCGATCCGAATGCGCCTGCGGCAGCACCGTGTACGCGCTCGCCATCAGGTCGAGCGCCGCATTCGTCATGCGAGGCACGACGGCCGGATCGATCTCCTGCGAGCACTGACGCCAGAATCCCCTGAGAAATTCCGACATGAGCGCGGAGAGGCCCTTGCTGCCCGACATGGGAATGGCGACGACGCTCTCCGGGCAGGTGATGTGCCGGCGGATGAGCCCATCCGGAATCCCGAGCACCAGCATCCGGTTCGATCCGTCGAACTCGATTTCATACGGCCGATTGGTGTCGGCGAGCGTGAAGTCCCCGGGGCCGAGGTGGGCCTCGCGCCCGTCCTGGCGATTCACGCTGCGACCTTCGAGCTGCATGTGAATGAAGAACATCGAGAGCCGCGAGCGCGCCACGTGCGAGCGCGAGTGACGCACGAGCTGCGCATCGGAAAACACTTCCGCGATGCTGAGCTCGCCCACGCGCGTGCGCGCGAGCCGTCCGGTGAAGGAGCGCAGGTCGGTCGGGTCCGAGGAGATCGGCGTGAAGGATGCGCACGCGGTCTCGTTCCAGAACTCGAATTTGCGCCGTGGGTCCATGCCCATGGTTGAGAACGTCTCGAGGTGCGCCATACGTCGTCTCTCCGGAGATTCGATGGACTCTTCGAACACGTAGACGCGACCGGTGCCCGCGGGCTCCCCACAGCTCGGACGGTCGGTGTCTCTGCGCCACGCGAGGTGACGGCAGAAACTGCGTCATCGTTTAATATACGTGCATATCAGGCTGTTCGGAAACGCCGCCCCGCCTGCCCGCCGCGATGTAGCGGCCCGCCCACAGGTCACCGCATGCCCCCCACCATGGATTCATCACGCGCTCTCGTCTCCAAGTTCCACGATGCCTGGCTGCTCGCCGGGGTCCGCACGCCCTTCGTGGACTACACGCAGGCGCTGAGCCTCGTCTCGCCCATCGATCTCGGCATCAAGGCCGCGCGTGAGGTGCTGGCCCGCTCAGGCGCCTCTGCCGCGGACGTCGGCACGGTCATCGCCGCGTCCATGGCACAGACCAGCTACGACGCCTACGTATTACCGCGGCACATCGGGCTATACGCTGGTGTACCGCTGGAGGTGCCCGCGCATCTGGTGCAGCGGGTCTGCGGATCGGGCATCGAGATCATCAGCCAGGCTGCCGACACGATCACGCTCGGCCGCGCCGCGCTCGCGCTGTGCGTGGGCGCCGAGTCCATGAGCCGCAATCCGATCGCCGCCTATACCCATCGTTCCGGCTTCCGGCTCGGCGCGCCCGTCGAGTTCAAGGACTTTCTCTGGGAAGCCCTCATGGACCCGGCGGTGGACACCAACATGGGCGGCACGGCCGAGAATCTCGCGCGCCGCTACGACATCCGCCGCCCGGAGGTCGATGCCTACGCCGCGCGCAGCTTCGAGCGCGCCATCGCCGCCCAGGAAAACGGCTTTCTCGCGGGCGAGATCTGCGCGGTGAAGAACGAGACGTTCGAGGTCAAGGGGCTGAAGCCTCGCGGCATCAAGCTCCTCGGCAAGGAGCCGGCCGCAGAGCGCGATACGCACATCCGCCCGACCTCGCTCGAGACGCTGGGCCGCATCCGGCCCGCTTTTGGTGGCGTGCAGACGGGCGGCAACAGCTCGGCGATCGTCGATGGCGCGGCCGGCGTGCTCGTGGCCTCCGGTGACTACCTGAAGAAGCTGAAAGCGCCGCCCCTCGCGAAAGTGCTCGCGTGCGTGGCAGTGGGCGTACCCGCGGAGATCATGGGCATCGGCCCGGTGAACGCCATCAAGGCGCTGCTGTCGGCCACGGGCCTGAAGCTCGCCGACATCGATCGCATCGAGATCAACGAGGCATTCGGTGCGCAGGTGCTCGCCTGCGTGCGCGAGCTCAATCTCGATGAGTCGACGCTCAACGTGAATGGTGGCGCCATTGCCATCGGCCATCCGCTCGCCGCGTCGGGAGTGCGGCTCACGCTCACGCTCGCGCGGGAGCTGCAGCGCTCGGGCGGTCGCTACGGCATCGCATCCGCCTGCATTGGCGGCGGGCAGGGCATCGCCATGCTGATCGAGAAGGCCTAGGGGCCTTGACATGAAGGGGGCTGGAGAAGCGCCGTGCTGAGTGTTTCGCGCAAGGTTCGCATCGAGTGGGGCGACTGCGACCCCGCCGGCATCGTCTACTTCCCGCGTTATTTCGAGTATTTCGATATCAGCACGGTGGGGATGTTCGAGGCGCTCGGCTATCGCAAGCCGCAGCTGCTCGAAGCCTTCGACATCGCCGGGTTCCCGGTGGTCGACGTGCGTGCCAGCTTCCGCATCCCCTCCAAATTCGGCGACGACGTGGTCATCCTCTCCAGCATCCCCGAGTGGAGCCGCAGCAGCTTCCAGGTGCATCACCGTCTGATGCGGGGAGAAGACCTTGCCGTCGAGGGCTTCGAGAAACGGGTGTGGGTGGCGCACGACCCCGTACGGCCTGGCGGCATCAAGGCCAAACCGCTGCCGCTCGAGCTCTTCGAGCGCTTCAAGGCCGGATGAGCGTGAGCGCTGCGCGGACGCGCACTGTCACATGGGGGGGTGCACTGCGGCTAAGTGATGCTACGCTGCGGCCTCCGGGGCACCCACCTGTTCAGAAAAAATCGATTTGAGGGGCACATGCAGCCTGTAACGAGCACCGATCCGCGGGAAACCATTGCCAAGAGTCCGATGACCCGAATGCAGGTCGCGGCGGTCGCGGTCACGGTGGGCCTCAACGCGCTCGACGGCTTCGATGTGCTCTCGATCGCGTTCGCAGGCCCTGGCATCAGGGCCGCGTGGAACATCGACCAGGCGCAGCTCGGTTACGTGCTCTCGGCGGAGCTCTTCGGGATGGCGCTGGGCTCGCTCTTCCTCGGTGGCGTGGCCGACAAGATCGGCCGTCGTCCCACCATCCTGGGCTGTCTCGCCCTCATGCTCGTCGGCATGTTCATGGCCGCCCACACCAACGGGATCTACGAGCTCATGACCTGGCGCGTGGTCACGGGCCTTGGCATCGGCGGCGTGCTCGCGGCCATCAATGCGGTGGCGGCGGAGTTTTCGAACCAGAAGCGCAAGCACCTTTGCGTGTCGATCATGTCCATCGGCTACCCGATCGGCGCGGTGGTGGGCGGCAGTATCGCCACCACGCTGCTGAAGACCTATTCGTGGCCATCGGTGTTCTACCTGGGGGCCGCGTTCACCGCGCTCTTCATCCCGCTCACGCTCATCTTCATTCCCGAGTCGCCCGCATGGCTCACGCGCAAGCAGCCGGTCGGTGCGCTCGAGAAGATCAACAAGAGCCTGCGCCGCATGGGCCATGCCGCCGTCACGGCGCTGCCCGTCCTCTCGCAGGAAGCGCGCAAGCGCTCCATCTCGGACATCTTCAGTCCCGGCCTGATCCTCACCTCCATCCTCGTGGCCGCGGGCTATTTCTTCCACATCACGACCTTCTACTTCGTGCTCAAGTGGACGCCGAACATCGTCGCGGACATGGGCTTCCCGGCCGCGGCGGCCGGCAACGTGCTGGTGTGGGCGAACGTGGGCGGCGCGCTCGGTGGCGCGGTGCTCGGTCTTCTCACGCTGCGCTTCGGCGTGAAAGGCCTGACCATTGCCGCGATGGTGCTGTCGACGATCGCCGTGGCGATCTTCGGGCACTCGCCGAAGGACCTGGGAGTCCTGTCGCTGCTGTGCGCCGTCTCCGGCTTCTTCACCAACGCCGCCATCGTCGGCATGTACGCGATCTTCGCCCATGCGTTCCCCACCCACGTGCGCGCGACGGGCACGGGCTTCGGCATCGGCGTGGGTCGCGGCGGCTCGGTGCTGTCACCCATCATCGCGGGCTATCTCTTCAAGGCCGGCGTCTCGGTTCCGACCGTGGCGATGTTCCTCGCCATGGGCTCGCTGATCGCCGCGATCATCATCAGCTTCCTGCGCCTGCGGCCGGATGACAAAGGCGAGGAAGTGGAGGACGAGGGCAAGGGCGAGGGCGAGAGCGTCTCCTCGCTCAAGGGCGCGCCATCGCAGGTCTGATTCAGTTATCGCGAGGGGGTTCGCAGCGCCGCGCTGGCTCCGTGCCAGCGCGGCGTAGTTTTATTCAGATCCGGGCGATGTCGGGCGCGGTCACGGGCACCGAGCCCTGGCGCACGATCATCTCGTGCATCAGCGCGCGCGGCATGAGGTGCGAGCCGTAGAAGCTGGCGAGATCGAGCGCCGAGCGCGCTTCCGGATCGTCTTTGGCTTGGGCGAGAGCCGCGTTCGCGGCGAGCGCCACCTACCATCCCCCCACGAGCACGCCCAGCCACTGCAGGTAGTGATGGGCCACAGAGCCGATCAGGTCCACATCCGCCACCGCAAGATGGATGATGTCCTGGGTCGCTTCGCGCAATCGCTGGCTGCACGTGGCGAGTTGAAAGCGCAGCCCCGCGAGCGCCGGAATCTCCGCGGGCAGGTCGTTCGCGGTTGCGGCGATGTCATCGAGCAACGCGTTCAGCGTCTGCGCCCGATCGCGCACGATCTTGCGTCCGAGCAGATCCTGCGCCTGGATGTAGTTGGTGCCCTCGAAGATGGGCCCGATGCGCGAATCCCGATACACCTGCGAGATCTCGGCGTCATCGACGTAGCCGGTGCCGCCGTGAACCTGCACGCCGAGCGAAGCGACTTCGTTCCCCACTTCGGACACCCATGCCTTCACGATCGGCGTGAGCAGTGACGCGCGGTTCGTGGCGGCGGTGCGAGCTGCCGCGTCTTCCGCGAGTTGCGCGACGTCCAGTGTCGCGGCGGTGAAGTACACGAGCCCACGCGCGGCGTGCGTGAGCGCCTTCATCTGCAGAAGCATCCGCCTCACATCCGCATGCTCGATGATCGGCCGCTGAGCCGTGCCCACCGTCCCGCGACCCTGCAGGCGCTCGTGTGCGTGCGTGCGCGCGAGCTGCAGCGCTCGCTCGGCGAGGCCGAGGGAGTGGATGCCGACGCCGAGCCGCATCGTGTTCATCATCGTGAACATGCATGCGAGCCCTTCGTGGCGCTTGCCGATGAGCCAGCCGAGCGCACCTTCGCGCTCGCCCATGACCATGGAGCACGTCGGGCTCGCGCGGATGCCCATCTTGTGCTCGATCGAGAAGGCGCGGATGTCGTTGCGAACGAGCTGCCCATCCGCCCCCGCGAGCTGCTTGGGCACGACGAAGAGCGAGATACCCTTCAGGCCCTCCGGTGCATCGGGCGTGCGCGCGAGCACCAGATGCACGATGTTGTCGGTGAAGTCGTGGTCGCCCCAGGAGATATAGATCTTGCGACCGAAAAGTCGCCACGCGCTCCCCGGTGCATCGTCCGTCTCGCCTTTTTCCAGCTCGGCGCGCGTGCGAAGCGTGGAGAGATCCGACCCTGCCTGGGGCTCCGTGAGCGACATGGCCGCGGTCCATTCCCCACTCACGATCTGCGGCACGAATCGCTCGCGCACTGACTCCGGCGCGTGGTGACGAAGCGCCTCGACCGCGCCGACCGCCACCTCCGGGCACATCGCGAATGCGAGGTTCGCGCCGGCCCACATCTCGCCTGTTGCTGCGGCTACCAGCGTAGGCAGTCCCATGCCTCCGTCTTCAGCTGGAGCGCTCAACGAAGACCAACCGTCCTCGCGAAAGCGGCGATATGCCTCGGCGAAGCCGGGTGAAGTGACAACACCCGCGTCGGTACAGCGAGCCGGACTGCGGTCGCCGACGGGATTGAGCGGCGAGAGTACCTCGCGAGCGAACCTGGCCGCGTTGTCCAGAACGGAGTCGGTGACGTCAGCGCTCAGCGATTCCTTCGCTGCCCCGATCAAGTGCAATCCGGTAGTGGAAGCGGCGAGCTCGAGCGTTGAGCGGATTTTTTTCAGTGGTGCGTCGTAGGTGTTTGGCATGTGGAAAGGATAAAGGCATGTCCGCATGCGCGCGACAGAAGTGTCACGCTTTCGGGACACTTGTGGCATCGGATGGTTGCGAAATCACCTACCTATGGCGCATCGATACGCATGGATTGTCGGCACGCTGTGAGAGTGACAACATCCGGCACCCTGAGTTGACCGGAGAGAAAGTCGCCTGCTGCGCTTTCTCGGCAAAGTGCCTTCGTTGCCGCCGGCAAGAGACGCGACTTTGACCGGCGACTCAGCGCTTCTTCAGCTGTTTCAGGTTACCGGGTCTGGATCCGCGCTCATTCGGAAGGTCGAAATCCTATGAAAACTCAAGCAGCCGTCGCGTTCGCGGCGGGCAAGCCCCTCGAAATCGTCACCGTGGATCTGGATGGGCCGAAGGCCGGTGAGGTGCTGGTGGAGCTCAAGGCCACCGGCATCTGCCACACCGACGAGTTCACCCGCTCCGGCGCGGATCCGGAAGGCATCTTCCCCGCGATCTTCGGTCACGAAGGCGCGGGGATCGTCGTGGATGTGGGCCCGGGCGTCACGAGCGTGAAGAAGGGCGATCACGTCATTCCGCTCTACACGCCGGAATGCCGGCAGTGCAAATCGTGCCTGTCCCGCAAGACGAACCTGTGCACGGCCATCCGTGCAACCCAGGGCAAGGGCGTGATGCCGGATGGCACCAGCCGCTTCTCGCTCGATGGCAAGCCGGTGTTCCACTACATGGGCTGCTCCACGTTCTCCAACTACACGGTGCTCCCCGAGATCGCGGTGGCGAAGATTCGTGAAGACGCGCCGTTCGAGAAGGTTTGCTACATCGGCTGCGGCGTGACGACGGGTGTCGGCGCCGTCATCAACACCGCGAAGGTGGAGCCGGGCGCGAATGTCGTGGTGTTCGGCCTCGGCGGCATCGGGCTCAACGTGATCCAGGGCGCGCGCCTCGTCGGCGCCAACAAGATCATCGGCGTGGACCTGAATCCACGTCGCAAGGAACTCGCGGAAAAGTTCGGCATGACCCACTTCGTCAATCCGAAGGAGGTCGGCGGGGATCTCGTCCAGCACCTCGTCGCGCTCACCGATGGTGGCGCGGACTACAGCTTCGAATGCGTGGGCAACGTCGATCTCATGCGTCAGGCGCTCGAGTGTTGCCATCGCGGCTGGGGCGTCTCTGTGATCATCGGTGTTGCCGGCGCCGGGCAGGAGATCCGGACGCGCCCGTTCCAGCTCGTGACGGGCCGCGTGTGGAAGGGCACCGCGTTCGGCGGCGCCCGGGGTCGCACCGACGTGCCGAAGATCGTGGACTGGTACATGGACGGCAAGATCAACATCGACGATCTCATCACGCACGTGATGCCGCTCGAGAAGATCAACGATGCCTTCGACCTCATGCACAAGGGTGAGTCGATTCGTTCGGTGGTGACTTACTGAGGCGCAAGGCTGTGCGGCGATACGAGCTTCGGGCGTAGCCACGCGGCGGGGCAGGCTGCAAGAACCGCGCTTCTTGCAGCCGACAACGAAGACACTGTCTGAAAAAAGGGCCGCAGGCCATTTTTTCCAATCAAACAAGGGGACAACACCATGGCTCTTTCACTCCATCCGTCGATCGACAACGGGCTCGGTGCCAGGGATTTCGCGGGCGGAACGCTGGTCTGCAAGTGCACCTCCAACCCCGTGACGGTCGCCCTCAAGGGCAACGTCGCGTTCAATCACGTCTGCGGCTGCACCAAGTGCTGGAAGCCGGAAGGCGCGATATTCTCCGTGGTCGCGGTGATCTCGAAGAACAACCTCTCCGTCACCGCCAACCAGAACAAGCTGAAGATCGTCGACCCTTCGGCGGTGATCCAGCGGTACGCCTGCACCGGATGCGGCGTGCACATGTACGGTCGCATCGAGAAGACCGATCACCCCTTCTACGGGCTCGACTTCGTGCACGTGGAGCTCTCGAAGGAGCAGGGCTGGTCGCCGCCGCAGTTCGCCGCGTTTGTGTCCTCCATCATCGAGGGTGGCGGGGCGAAGCCCGAAGAGATGCCGGCCGTGCGCGCGCGCCTGCGTGAGATCGGACTCGAGCCGTACGACTCCCTGTCGCCGCAGCTCATGGACCTGATCGCCACGCATACCGCCAAGGCGAAAGGCACACTGAAGGCGTGACGATGGCGACGCCGAACGTCCCCTTCGAGACGCTTTCGAAGCATCGCTGCTTCGGTGGCACGGTGGGCTTCTACAAGCACCAATCGAGCACCACCGCCTGCGCGATGAAGTTCTCGGTGTTCGCTCCGCCTCAGGCGGAACGCGGCAAGGTGCCGGTGCTGTATTACCTCGCCGGCCTCACGTGCACGGAGGAGACGTTCATGATCAAGGCCGGGGCTCAGCGGCGCGCCGCTGAGCTCGGCCTCATGCTGGTGGCGACGGACACCTCTCCACGCGGAGTCCCGCTACCCGGTGACAGTGATTCCTGGGATTTTGGAGTGGGCGCGGGTTTCTATCTCGACGCCACGCAGGCGCCGTGGTCGAAGCACTACCGGATGTATTCCTACGTCACTTCGGAGCTGCCGGCGCTCATCGAGGAGCATTTTCCGGCGGATCCGAAGCGGCAGGGCATCTTCGGGCACTCGATGGGCGGGCATGGTGCGCTCACGATCGGCCTGAAAAATCCGGGAAACCGGTACCGCTCGATCAGCGCGTTCGCGCCGATCGCGGCTCCCAAGGAGGTGCCGTGGGGCCAGAAGGCCTTCACGAATTATCTCGGGCCGGATCAGTCCGCCTGGAATCAGTACGATGCTACCGAACTGATGAAGACGCTCGGCAACGCCTCGTCACGCCCGGCGATCCTGATCGATCAGGGACTTGCCGATCAGTTCCTGGAGCGGGAGCTGCATCCGCATCGATTCGAGGACGCCTGCCGGGACGCGGGGCAGGCCCTCACCCTGCGTCGCCAGCCCGGGTACGACCACGGCTACTATTTCATCTCTTCGTTCATAGATGACCATTTGCGTCATCATGCTCGTATACTCGGTTAGTCGATAGCGATGTACCTGATAGCACGCTAGCGATTCCCGGTTACGGGGGGGAAGCGAAGAGAAGAGCGAACTGACGCGGGGGCTACCAGGGGACTGAGGGGGTAGCGCGAGCGAGGTTCGTCAAACAGGGGGTCTAGGTGGCTTGCGAACCGTGTTGTGCGGCCTGAGCTGGAAGATCTTCCGCCTCAGCCGATGCTACGGTTCGCGAGCTACCTCAGCCAGGATGTCCCTCATCCACGCGTGGCCCGGGTCGGGCTCATTTCTCTTGTGCCACACCAGCACTTCGCGCGTTTCGGGAACCCGCATCGGCAGCGGGAAGATCTTCACCGGCACCGTGTGACTCAGCGCCGTCACGAGCCGTTCCGGCAGCGTCGCGATCAACTCCGTTCCCTGCAACAGAAACGGAATCTCCACGAGGCTCTGCACCGTTGCGCGCACGTTGATCTCGACGCCGAGCATGCGGCGGATGTACTCCTCGAGCGGCACGCTGTGACTGTTCGGCCAGCCGACGAGGTGGGGCAGCGATTGGTACTGCTCCTCCGTGAGCTCATCGACGAGCGTCGGGTGATCCGCCGCGCACACACACGCCCACTGCACGGGGCGGATGTCGACGACGCGCAGCCAGTCCGGAAACTGCTTCTCGCCGAATACCGGCAGGATGTTCATTCCGAGATACAGATCCGCATCGCCGTACTCGAGACGCGAGAGCGTCGTCTCCGAGAACTGCTCGATGTGGCACTGAACGTTCGGCGCCTCGCGAACCGCGCGGCGCAGGGCGTTCGGCATCACGCGCAGATGCGCGTCCGCGGAGCAGATGATCGTGAAGCTGCGCTTCACCTTCGCCGGATCGAACGTCGGCTGCGTGCCGAGGGTGATCTGGATGCGCAGCAGCGCCTCCCGCACCGGCTCGACGAGCGAAAGTCCCCGAGGCGTGAGCTCCATGTCCCGGCCCACACGGACGAGCAGGGGGTCGTTGAAGTAGTCCCGCAGCTTTTGAAGCGCGGCGCTCATGGCCGGCTGCGACACGAACACCCGCTCGGCCGCCCGGGTCACGTTCTTCTCGTGCAGGAGCGCGTCCAGGGCGATGAGGAGGTTGAGATCGAAGCGGTTGAGCTGCATTGGGGCCGGAATACTGGCGATGTTGCCCCGGAGCTGCAACGGGCCGGTGTCTCCCGCGCGACACGCCGTGTCCGGTGGCGGGGCACAATTCCGTGATTTCCCAGAGGGTTCCGACTATATTGGCGGCGAATAGCTCCGATTTGGAAAACTGATTGCGCGCCTGACAGCGCCCCTCTAACGTCCCACGCCCACAATGCAAACCCTTGCACCAACACAGCGCGAAACCGTCCTGCGCGTCGTTGCGGCCCACCGCACACGCCCCGGCGCCCTCATCGAAATTCTCCATGGCCTGCAGGCCGAACTGGGGTTCATCCCGCCGGCTGCCGTGCCCGTCCTGGCTCAGGAGCTGAACCTCTCCCGCGCGGAAGTGCACGGGGTGGTGAGCTTCTATCATTACTTCCGCCACTCGGCGCCGGGTCAGCAGACCCTCCGCGTGTGCCAGGCCGAGTCCTGCCAGGCGATGGGCGCCGACGGTCTCACCGAGCACGTGAAAAAGACCCTCGGCATTGGCTTCCACGAGACGACGCCGGACGGCAAGTTCTCGCTGGAGCCCGTCTACTGCCTCGGCAACTGCGCCTGCTCGCCGGCCGTGATGCGGAACGAAGACGTGTTCGGCCGGGTCACACCGGAGCGCTTCAACGAGTTGCTGGCCCAGTGGAAGCGTGGCGAATGAGCACCATCGATATCTACGTACCCCGTGACTCCGGCGCCTTGTCGCTCGGGGCCGAAGAAGTGGCCCAGGCCATCAGTGCCGAGGCGAAGAAACGCAACGTCGACATCCGGGTGATCCGCAACGGCTCGCGCGGCATGTACTGGCTGGAGCCGTTGGTCGAAGTGGCCACTGCCGGTGGCCGTGTGGGCTACGGCCCCGTCACCGTGAAGGACGTTCCCCAGCTCTTCGACGCGCACTTCCACACCGGCGGCAAGCACGCGCTCTCCCATGGCGTGGTCGAGGAAATCCCGTTCCTCAAGTCCCAGCAGCGCCTCACGTTCCAGCGCGTCGGCGTGATCGACCCCGTGAGCGTGCAGGAGTACGTGGCCAACGGCGGCTATCAGGGCCTGCGCGCGGCGCTTGCCATGAAACAGGCCGACGTCGTGCAGGCTGTGCTCGATTCAGGCCTGCGTGGCCGCGGGGGTGCCGCGTTTCCCACCGGCATCAAGTGGAAGACGGTGCTGGATCAGAACACGCCGCAGAAATACATCACCTGCAACGCGGACGAAGGCGACTCCGGCACCTTCGCGGACCGCATGCTGATGGAAGGCGATCCGCTCAGCCTCATCGAGGGCATGACGATCGCGGGCCTCGCGGTCGGCGCGACCCAGGGCTACATCTATCTTCGCTGCGAATATCCACACGCCAATCAGGTGCTGAAGGAGGCCATCGCGGCCGCCTATCAGGCGCGCTATCTGGGCGCGGACGTAATGGGCAGCGGCCGCCGGTTCGATCTCGAAGTGCGGCTCGGTGCTGGCGCCTACATCTGCGGCGAAGAGACTTCGATGCTCGAGAGCCTCGAAGGCAAGCGCGGTGAAGTTCGCGTGCGCCCGCCGCTGCCGGCCATCAAGGGCCTCTTCGGCCAGCCCACCATCGTCAACAACGTCATCACGTTTGCGAGCGTGCCCTGCATTCTTGCGAAGGGCGCTGCTTTTTACCGGGACTATGGCGTCGGCAAGTCGCGCGGCACGCTGCCGTTCCAGCTCGCCGGCAACGTCAAGCACGGGGGGCTGGTGGAACGCGCATTTGGCCTCACGTTGAAGGAATTGCTCTACGACTACGGTGGCGGATCTGCGACAGGGCGGCCCATTCGCACGGTGCAGGTCGGCGGGCCGCTGGGGGCCTTCATCCCGGCGAGCCAGTTCGAAGTGGTTGCCGGATACGAGGAACTCTCGGCCATCGGCGCGTTGTTGGGTCACGGTGGCATCGTCGCCTTCGACGACACCGTCGACATGGCCAAGATGGCCCGCTACGCGATGGAGTTCTGCGCGATCGAATCCTGCGGGAAGTGCACGCCCTGCCGCATCGGTTCGGTCCGTGGCGTGGAGGTGATCGACCGCATCATGGCCGGGGTGGACACGGAGCATAATCTGAAGCTCCTGGAAGATCTCTGTGAGACCATGCTGCAAGGCTCGCTGTGTGGCCTCGGGGGCATGACCCCATTCCCGGTCACGAGTGCGCTCAAGCACTTCAGCGAAGATTTCCGCGGGCGCGGCGCCCGCCATTGATTTTGCATGTAGCCAGCACGGACGCTAGCGATCTGGAGACGGCCTATGTTTGCCATTGACTACAAAGATCTTGGGACGCCCGCGAGCACCTCAACGAAGCAGGTGACGCTCGAGATCGATGGCGTCCAGGTCACGGTGCCAGAGGGCACGTCCCTGATGCGCGCCGCTGCCATCGCCGAGGTCAAGGTACCGAAGCTTTGCGCCACCGACACGCTGAAGGCCTTCGGCTCCTGCCGCCTGTGCCTCGTGGAGATCGAAGGGCGCAAGGGTTACCCGGCCTCCTGTACCACGACCGTCGCCGAGGGCATGAAGGTCAGGACGCAGTCCGACAAGCTCACGCAGCTGCGCCGTGGCGTCATCGACCTCTACGTTTCCGATCACCCGCTCGAGTGCGACACCTGCCCGGCCGACCAGCACTGCGAGCTGCAGGATATGGCTGCGGAAGTCGGCATCACGGAAAGCTCCTACGCCAAGGGCAAGACCCACTGGCCCGAGACGCCGGCCGATGCGGTTCACGACGTCAGCAATCCTTACTTTGGCTTCAATCCCGAGCTGTGCATCGTCTGCTCGCGCTGTGTACGCGCCTGTGACGAAGTGCAGGGTACTTTCGCACTGACGATCCAGGGCCGCGGCTTCGATTCGACGGTTGCCGCGAGCCAGAACGAACAGTTCATGGACTCCGAGTGCGTGTCCTGCGGCGCATGCGTCGAGTCCTGCCCGACCGGCGCGTTGATCGAGAAGTCGATCGTCGCCATGGGCAAGGCCGAGAAGGTCACGACTACCACCTGTGGGTACTGCGGTGTCGGCTGCTCGTTCCGCGCGGAGACGAAGGAGATCGAAGGGCAGACGCAGATCGTTCGCATGGCGCCGAGCCGCGATGGCGACGCGAACCATGGGCACGCGTGCGTGAAGGGTCGCTTCGCGTACGGCTACACCACTCACAAGGATCGCGTCACGAAGCCGCTCCTGCGCAAGAAGATCACCGACCCCTGGA
>JBDZVF010000341.1:0-7064 GCA_040255575.1 Pseudomonadota bacterium
AATCGCTCTCCATTATTTACAGCTTACGTTGTCGGCAGAGGTCGACTATCTTCATCCGAGAGCATAGTCGCGGGCCCAAATATACGCTGCGCCAAGCACTCAGTATCACGCCAACGACCGCAGCAGTGATCGAGGCGAGCGCCGAATTGAGTGCGCGCAGATGCCGGAGCGCTTCGACATAAGGAGCGCCGACGGATATGAAGAGGAATGAGGGCAAAGGCGGCAGGGACTCGCGCGACGGCGACTACGAAGACGGGCAGGGTGGTGATTACGAGGATATGCCGCATCCCGGGCATCGAGGGCTAGTACCCGCTCGACCACGGGTGGGGTGTGGATGAGAAAAGGGCGGAGGCAATGAAGAAAACTCACCGTTACCTTCGAACCGATGAGCGTTTGGACACAGAGGGATCTCTCAGGAAGGCGGCCCAGACGATTGCGCTGGTTCGGTCCGATGCAACGGAATGGAAGTGGGCGTTAATTGCCATCCATTCCGCGGCTCAGGGTATGTTTGTGCTGGCACTTTCCTTAGGTAATGGCCTTATGACACTCAAAACAAAGCACGCTGCCGCTTGGCTGAAGGCCTACAGAGAGGGTGAACGTTTTACAGGGAGGCTTGACCTCGATTACTTTGAGGAGCTCTACAAGAAGGCCAAGGAACACTCGAAGTTTGCTGCTAGCGAGTCTCACGACAAGGCAATCCGGTACCTAAACGAGCTTCGGAACAACTTCATTCACTTCGGCGCGCAGGGCTGGTCAATCGAGTTGGCGGGACTGCCCACGATTTGTCTGAACAGCCTTGCAATAGTCGAGCACTTGGGTTGGAAGCACGGAGGTATTTACTGGCACACGGACGCGCAGTCCAAGCGGGCGAGGCGGCATCTGCGCCAGTTGGCTCGAGGATTAAAGCGGCTCGATCTGGAGTACCGCGAACTGTGAGAAGGCCGGAAAACCCGAAGTTGGCACGAGTGAGCAAAACAGCGGATTCTAGACTGCTCTAGAAGCCCCTAGACCTTTCTAGAAGCCCTATGCAACGAGACTTAGAATCTGCGCCTGCAACAAGCAGTGGAAGGGTTCAAGGAATGCCACAGGTCAGCAAGTTGGGCGTCGGTTGGAGCGGTCTTCTCGATCAGCTAACGGAGTGCGTGAGGGCTTGGCGGCCGCCGCTCTTGAAGCGAGAGATCGAATATAGCCGCATGCTTGCCGTATACCTGCGTGAGTGTCTGCCGCCGGACTCGCACGTCGAGACTGAATATCGACATGCCGGCGAAACGATCGACGTTTATGTGCGGTATAGCGGAATCCTGTCTAAGGACGAGGTCTTCCTCGAGGTCAAGCGTTGCCTGACACGCAAAACCGAGCTTAGTCGACTAGTCGGGCAAGTAATGGGATTGGGTCCGGAGAAGAACAAGATCCTTCTCGTACTCATTGGAAGCTGCGACATCGAGCTGGTTGGCAGACTTCGCGCTCAGCTTCAAAAGCACATGGAGCACGGGCCACTGATCATGGACGTCCCGAGACTGCGGATCGTCGAAGTACCGGAACCGATCTTGGTGTAGTGGCTCACGTGCTATTCCAGGTACTGAGGTGCTTCCACGAAGGAATGCCCAGGCGCAACGTCGAGTCGCACATGGAGCGTGAGCGCGCATCAGATCAGAGGAGCGGGTTCACGATGCACACGAATCCAGAAATTCCTAGTGGCAGTTCTAGTGGCAAATTCGGGGATTTCCGGGCGTCACAGGGGTTTGGCACTCCAAGCATTTCAGCAAGTTACTGATTTCGCTTGCGCCCACCTCGTTCGAGTCCCGTCCGCTCCGCCAGTCTTCTTCAATCCCTTCAGCGACTTGGCGATGTCTAGCCGCATGCCGCTGGCCAATCGCTGGCCAGCTGGACGCTCGGTTTCTCGGGCGGCTTCCGCCCTCGACTCTTCTATCGGGCGAGTTTCCGCGGGCCAAACAACGGTTCCGTTGGCGGACCCGTCGAGCCGTATCCGGATCCGGAAGCGTTCGGATTCTGTACCCCATCCCGTCAGTAGCTCGCCGACCGGTGTCAGCAGCGAGCCTGTGGTGCTCGGTAGCCGCTGTTTCTCGTATCCCATCGCTCGGCGGATCGCGGCGATGTCGCACTCTCGCGCACCCTCGACCCACGCAGCATAGACACTCAGCATCGTGGCGATTCGGTGCCCATGCTGAAGCGCCACCCACAACGGGTTCTTGCCGAGCATGAGGTTCCAGCTCACCGAGGTGTGTCGCGCGGTGTAGGGCTTGCGGTAGCGCAGCGGCAGCCGCCGGAGTGTCTTCCGCCAGCGATCGTACGGATAACCGATATTCGGAATCGGTCGGCAGTCATGTGTGAAGAAGAGGGCGTCATGCGTGACGCGTCCTTTGTGGACAAGGGAGCCTCGCCAGGTGAGGTATGTGAGCCCGCGCACGCAATTTGAGGCGGGCGCCCCGGTTTTCTGATCACGAACGTTGAGGGACGTAGCGGGAGCGCCCTCGCGGATCGTGAACATTCAGAGAGCGGCGGGAGCGGGTATTCAGCCCGCTGCGGGCGGATCGAGTTTGGCGATCAGGCGGTGGAAGGTGTCTTCGAACGCCGGCTCGTACTGATCCGGGTGTGCACGGGCGAAGTCGATGACCTGCCGATAGCACTCGGCGGCGCGTTTGTGATCGCCCCGTGCCTCGTAGACCATTCCGAGTCGATCGTAGCCGTCGTGCACCTCGGGGTAGCGCACGAGCAGATCGCGCGCGGCGGCCTCGGCTTCGTCGAGCTTGCCCGCACGGATCATGTCGATCACGCCGTTGGAAGCGGCGGTGAGCTCCTCGGCCTCGTCGAGTTCATCAGAGAGTGACTCGTACAGGGTGTGGTACTCGGCCTGCCGGGCCGCATTGACGGAGGCGCGGGCATCTCGTTCGGCCTCCTCGTCGTTTGCCAGACAACACCGTTTGTATTTCTTGCCGCTGCCGCAGGGGCAGGGATCGTTGCGGCCCGTCTTGGTCATCGTGGCAGGCACTTTACCAAGAAGGAGAACGAGCGTGCATCAGACCCTGGCGACGGTGCTCAACGACGAACGCTTCCACGAACTGCTATTGCGACTGGATCAGGATCTGGCCGCTTCCGTGCGGGCCGGTGGGTGCCTGAGCTGCGGCGCCGTGCTGCACTCGGCCTGCTTTACCCGCAAGCCGCGCGGGGCGCAGGTGCGACTGGGTCGGGAGCATCGTCAGCGTCTGAGCTTCTGCTGCGCGAAGGACGGCTGCCGTCAGCGCGCCACTGCGCCGTCGCTGCGCTTCATGGGTCGCAAGGTGTACCTGGGTGGACTCGTCGTACTGATCTCGGCCCTGCGTCATGGGCCGACACCGACGCGGATGACACGATTGCAGGAACTCGTCGGGGTCAGCCCTCGCACGGTTCTGCGCTGGCAGCGGTGGTGGCGCGAGATCTTCACGCAAAGCGCCTTCTGGCGTGTCGCCTGCGCGGACTTCATGCCGCCGATTGAGACGGCCGCTGTGCCGGCCTCGCTGCTGGCTCGCTTTGGCGGACATCCTCAGGCGCAACTCATCGCACTTCTGCGCTTTCTCGCACCGATGACGGCGGGCGCTTCTGCCGTGCGCGCTTTGTAACGGACCTCACCGTTCCGCAGAAGATGCGTCTCGCGCCGTGCGCGAGACGCATCTTAGGGTCCGCCCACCTCGCAGATGGCATGCAGGTGGGTATGAGCGGACCGGACAACTCATCCAGTCACGAACGCTGGGCGCGTTTGCGCTTCTCGGTGGTGGGTCAGTTGTTGGCCGCGCCACCCCCGAAGGGGATGCTGCGCACGGAGCTCAAGCGGCTCGCCGCGCGACAGTGGCGCCATCCGATCACCGGTGAGCCCACGCGCTTTGGTCTGTCCACGATCGAGCGCTGGTATCACCGTGTCCGCAAGGAGCGTCGGGATCCAGTCCACGTGCTCCGGCGCAAGGTGCGCAAGGACCTGGGCACCCAGGGCTCGATGAGTCTTGCGATCCGCAAGGCACTCACCGCTCAGTACACCTCCCACCCGAGCTGGTCTGCCCAGCTTCACCACGCGAACCTGGTCGCCCTCGCCGAAGCGCGCGCCGAGCTGCAACCGATCCCGTCCTACTCGACGATCCAGCGCTTCCTGAAGGCGCAGGGTCTGCGCAAGCGCCGCCGAGTCACCTCCCGGGATACCTGCGGCGCCGAGCGTGCCGAGAACCGGCTGGCGATGTTTGAAGTGCGCAGCTACGAGGCCGAGTACGTGGGCGGGTTGTGGCATTGGGACTGCCACAACGGATCGCTCAAGGTGCTCACCGCCGGCGGCGAGTGGGTGACCCCTGTGCTCTTCGGCGTTCTGGACGACCGTTCGCGCCTGGCCTGTCACCTGCAGTGGTTCCTGGCCGAGAACAGCCACAACGTCGTGCACGGACTGCTGCAGGCGTTCATGCGTCGGGGTCTGCCACGTGCGGCGATGAGCGACAACGGTGGCGCCATGTGTGCGGCGGAGGTCACCGAAGGGCTTGCACGCCTGGGCATCCTGCACGAGACGACCCTTGCCTACTCGCCCTACCAGAACGGCAAGATCGAAGTGCTGTGGGCGAACGTGGAAGGCCGTCTTCTGGCCATGCTCGAGGGTGTCACCGATCTCACGCTCGAGCGGCTCAACGAAGCCACCCAGGCGTGGGTGGAGTACGAGTACAACCGCAAGGTCCACAGCGAGACCGGCCAGACACCACTTGCGCGCTTGCTGGCAGGCCCTGCTGTCACTCGCCCGAGCCCGGATGCCGCCGCGCTTCGCCTGGCGTTCACCCGGACCGAGTCGCGCACCCAGCGCATCAGCGACGGCACGGTGGTGATCGACTCGCGCCGCTTCGAAGTCCCCAACCCCTATCGCCATCTCAACCGCCTGCAGGTGCGCTACGCCAGCTGGGACCTGACTCAGGTGCATCTGGTCGACGAGCGCACCGGCAACGTGCTCTGCCGGCTGTATCCCCAGGACAAGGCGCGCAACGCCCAGGGCGTACGCCGCCCCCTGGAGTCGGTGGCCTCACACGCTGCAGACCCAGCAACGAGCGTCGCGGATGTCACGCCCGCCACCGGCATGGCGCCACTGCTGGCCCAGCTCATGGCGCGACGAGCGGCTACGGGCCTGCCGCCAGCGTATCTGCCCAAAGACGAGATCCCCAACGACAACCCATCCCCGGATGAAGGAGACGACACGTGAACAAGACGCTACTCGCGCTGTATGGGCTGAAGTGGAACCCTTTTGTGCCAGATGTTCCGGTGGAGGCATTGCATGTCACTCCACGCGTGGAGTCGTTCTGCTGGCGTGTCGAGCAGTTGGTCGGCGAAGGTGGCTTTGCCCTCGTCACAGGTTCGCCCGGCATGGGCAAGTCCGTAACACTGCGCTTGCTCGCCGAACGGCTCTCCGGGCTGCGCGACGTGCAGGTTGGTATCTTGAGCCGCCCGCAAGCCGGGCTCGCCGACTTCTATCGGGAACTCGGCGAGCTCTTCGGCGTGGAGCTTCATCCGCACAACCGCTGGGGCGGCGCCAAGCTCCTGCGCGAGCGCTGGCAGTCGCACATCGATGCCTCGATGTGCCGGCCGGTGCTCATCGTCGATGAGGCCCAGGAGATGCTCCTGCCGGTGCTCAACGAGCTGCGCCTGTTGTGTTCGGCGCGACTGGACTCGCATCTGCTGCTCACCGTGGTGCTGGCGGGCGACCAGCGGTTGCTCGAGCGCTTCCGCTGCGAGGAGTTGCTGCCGCTCGGCAGCCGCATGCGCGTGCGACTCACGCTCGAACGCGCCACGCCTGAAGAGCTACAGGTGACCCTGCAGCACGCGCTTCAAAAGGCCGGTGCCCCCAAGCTGATGGCGCCCGAGCTTATCGCCACCTTGTGCGATCACGCGCAGGGCAATCCGCGCGCGCTCATGAACATGGCCGGAGAGTTGCTCGCGCTTGCCGCGCAGAGCCAAGCGCCCCAGATAGACGAGAAGCTGTTCTTCGAGATCTTCGCTACCCCTTCGCCGGCGCAGGCGAAGGCGGCCAACGGACGCCGGCGGTGAAGACCCTGCCGGTGGAGCCGGCGTGGCGTCTGTCGCCGCAGGCCAGTGAACAGCGCTGGCTCGTCACCGATCTGTGGTCGCAGGAAGCGGTCGGGATCGTCGGTGGCGAGCCCAAGTGCTGCAAATCCTTCATGGCGCTCGATCTGGCCGTTGCGGTGGCTTCGGGTCGCCCGTGTCTGCGGCGCTTCGAGGTGCCGCATCCCGGGCGCGTGATGCTCTATGCGGCCGAAGATGCGCTGCATGTCGTGCGCGCCCGGCTCGAAGGCATCTGCGCCGCCGTGGGTTGTCGCCTCGAGGAGTTGGACGTGCAGGTCATCACCGCGCCCTCGCTGCGACTGGATCTGCCGGCCGATCGTGAGCGTCTCGAGCGCACCGTGGCGGAACTGGCGCCACGTCTGCTGATCTTGGATCCGTTCGTACGGCTGCATCGAGTCGACGAAAATGCCAGCGGCGAAGTGGCGCCGCTGCTCGCGTTCCTGCGGGAGCTGCAGCGGCGGCATCATCTGGCCGTGCTCGTCGTTCATCACGCGAAGAAGTCCGCCGGCCGTGCTCGGGCCGGCCAGGCACTGCGGGGTTCTTCCGAGTTCCACGCCTGGGGCGACTCCAACCTGTATCTGCGTCGGTCGGGCAATGACCTCACGCTCACCGTCGAGCATCGGGCGGCGCCGTCGCTGCCGGGCATGGCGTTGGAACTCGTTCAACGCGACGGTGCACTCGCGCTGGAAGTACGGCAGTCGGCCGTGGAACCTCCACCGCTGCCGAGCTCGGTCGACGAACGCATCACCGCGGCACTCGCCACCGCCAATCGTGCGCTGCCCATCGCCGAACTGCGCGCCCAGTGTCGCGTGCGAAACGCCACACTGCACGAACGGCTTGCCGCACTCACCGACGCTGGAAAGCTCGTGCGCAGCGTCGAAGGCTATCGGCTCGCGGCGACCCGAGTACTGGACGCGGCACGCGCCTGACTCAACCACCAACCGCCTCGTTACCCGTTCCCGTTCCGG
>JBDZVF010000342.1:0-7042 GCA_040255575.1 Pseudomonadota bacterium
CAACGCATCGGCCACCTTCTGCACGGCGTGCGCGGGCTCGTGCTGTTCCTTGTGATAGGTCTTGAGCTCGTATTCGAGCAGGCTTTCGAGCTCGTGCGGATCCAGGTTGCCGCCGACGATGAGCCGCAGGCAATCCGTGATGAACTGGATCATGTGCTGGTCTTCGAGAATCCTGGGATATTTCTTGAAGAGCGCGCTCTTGTCGGGCGCTTCGAGGTCCGCCTCGATGGCCATCACGCCTTCCTTGCGGATCTTCATCAGGATGTCGTACATCAGCTTGAGAAGTGTGACGTAATCCTCACGTCGGTAGCGCGGCCCCTTCGGCAACGAGACCGCGCCCTGGAATGCGGCTTTCACCACCTTGGTGGGATTGCTGGTGAGGAACGCGCCGAACGCTGCACCCACGATGATAAGAAATTCGCTCGGGTGCCACAGCGCGAGGATGTGACCGCCTTCCATGGCGAAGCCGCCGATGACGCAGCCGAGCACGATGACGGAACCGATGATCTGGATCATGGAAGAAAGGCACGCGTGAGATGCCTTGATATTGAGGCAAGGCGTTGCTGCCATGGAGCGAGCGCCGTCACGCTCTTACATAAGGACCTCTATGCATCCGGCAGATTTTCGATACACCCGCCGCGCTCAGCGACGTCATCGGCCGACACAGCCGGCGGTTGCCCCAAAAAGTGGCTCACGCGACAGCTCCTTTCATCCGCTACGCGGCGCGTGACGCATGCGGTAGACTCGCCGTCCCGCGAGCTTCCCCTGTCTGTTCCCGGAGATTTCGCAATGTTCGAACGCCTCGAGCGGATGCCCGACGATCCCATCCTGGGCCTCATAGCCGCCTTCCGGGCGGACACGGACCCGCGGAAAGTGGACCTGGGCGTGGGCGTTTACCGGAACGACAAAGGCGAAACCCCGGTGCTGGAGGCCGTGCGGAAGGCGGAAGCGGCCGTGCTGGCACGCCAGACGAGCAAGACCTACGTGGCGCCGGCCGGCAATGCCGGCTTCAACCAGGCCCTGGAGAAGCTCGTGTTCGGGGACGATCACCCGACTCTCAAGGCGAACCGCATTCGCACCATCCAGGCCCCAGGCGGCTGCGGCGCCCTGCGCGTGGGGGCAGAACTGATCCGCCGCGCCTATCCCGAGGCGGTCGTTCACGTCAGCACGCCCACCTGGGCGAACCACGTGCCGCTGCTCACGGGCTCGGGCATCACGCTCGAGAGCTATCCCTACTACGATGGCGCGACGGGCGGCATCAACTTCAGCGGCATGATGGAATATCTCGACAAGCTGTCGAAGGGCGCCATCGTCCTGCTGCACGCCTCCTGTCACAACCCGACGGGTGCGGATCTCTCCGAGCAGCAGTGGCGGGACATTCTCGCGCTCGTGCAGCGTCGCGGCCTCACACCCTACATTGACATGGCGTATCAGGGCCTCGGCACCGGCATCGCCGAGGACGCCTTCGGCCCGCGCCTCTTCGCGGCGGAACTGCCCGAGCTGCTGGTCGCCGTCTCCTGCTCGAAGAACTTCGGTCTCTATCGCGAGCGCACCGGCGCCCTGCACGTCGTCAATCGGACGGCGGCCGGCGCGGATGCCATCATCACGCAGCTCGTGCGCATCGCGCGCACCATCTATTCGATGCCGCCGGATCACGGCGCCGCCATCGTGCACGAGATTCTCACGAACGAGGCGCTGCGTGACTCGTGGGCGAATGAAGTGGGCTCGATGCGCGCGCGCATCGCGGGCCTGCGTGCCCAGGCCGTGGCGAGCCTCAAGAAGGCCGGCGCAAGCCGTGACTTCTCCTTCATCGAGCGCCAGCACGGCATGTTCTCGTTCCTCGGCATCACCAAGGATCAGGTGCGCGAGCTGCGCGAGAAGCACCACATCTACATGATGGACGACAGCCGGGCCAACATCGCAGGCCTGAAGAGCACCGACATCGGCTACTTCGCCGAAGCAGTCGCGCAAGTCGTCGGGTAAGGCACGCCAGCAATACGGGGAGCACACACGAAGTGGACGCGTCGACTTCGCGCCGCCCGTTCTACTCCTCGCTGTACGTGCAGGTGCTGATCGCCATCGCCCTGGGCATTCTGCTCGGGCACTTCTGGCCGCAGACGGGCGAGGCGATGAAGCCGTTCGGCGACGGCTTCATCAACCTCATCAAGATGCTGATCGCGCCCATCATCTTCTGCACGGTGGTGCTCGGCATCGCCGGCATGGAAGACATGAAGAAGGTGGGCAGGACGGGCGCGTTCGCGCTGCTGTACTTCGAAGCGGTGAGCACGCTCGCGCTCATCGTCGGGCTCGTCATCGTCAATGTCGTGAAGCCGGGCGCCGGGATGCATGTAGATCCGGCGAGCCTCGACATGAAGGCCGTGGAGCGATACACGCAATCGCAGACCATGACGAGCGTCGCGGACTACTTCCTGCACCTCATCCCGACGAGCGTGGTGGATGCGTTCGCGAAAGGCGAGATCCTGCAGGTACTCGTGTTCTCCGTGCTGTTCGGCTTCGCGCTGCATAAGCTCGGCCGCGACAACATCCTGTTCCAGGTCATCGACAAGTTCTCGAAGGTGCTGTTCGGCATCGTCGGCATGATCATGCGGCTCGCGCCGCTCGGCGCGTTCGGCGCGATGGCATTCACCATCGGCAAGTACGGCGTGGGCACGCTCGCCTCGCTCGGCAAGCTGATGGCGTGCTTCTATGTGACGTGCCTTCTCTTCATTTTCGGCGTGCTCGGGGTCATTGCACGCGCGCACGGCTTCCGAATCACGCGTTTCGTGCGCTATATCAAGGAGGAGCTCTTCATCGTGCTCGGCACGTCGTCCTCGGAGTCCGTCCTGCCTCGCATGATCACGAGGATGGAAAACCTGGGCGTGCAGAGATCTGTCGTCGGGCTCGTGATTCCGACCGGCTATTCCTTCAACCTTGACGGCACGGCGATCTATCTCACCATGGCCGCCGTCTTCATCGCGCAAGCCACGGACTCGAGCCTCACGCTGTGGCAACAGATCACCTTGTTGCTCGTGCTGCTGCTGACCTCGAAGGGCGCGGCCGGTGTGACGGGCAGCGGTTTTATCGTGCTGGCCGCCACCCTGTCGGCCGTCGGGCACCTGCCGGTCGCGGGGGTGGCGCTCATCCTCGGAATCGACCGCTTCATGTCAGAAGCGCGTGCGCTCACGAACCTCATCGGCAACGGGGTCGCAACGCTCGTCGTCGGCCAGTGGTGCGGCGCTGTCGACGAAGCGAAAGTGCGTGAGCAACTCGACCCTGTTTCAGCTGAACTGAAGCAACCTTTACCACCCTGAAACTCAAACCTTTGGCGTGCTGCCAGCATTCCAGCCTGTGGGTACGACAGGAGAGGCTGACATGCAACGTTCCACTTTCGCGCTCGGCGTCACCGCCGCGCTCCTCGTTTCCGGATTCGCGCATTCAACAGAATTGAGGCAGATGGAGGTCTCCTACAGCGATCTCGACCTCACCCGGGCCGACCAGGCGGGCGCCCTCTATCAGCGTATCCAGCATGCCGCGAGCACGGTCTGTGCGGAGAACAGCGTGCCGGCTTCGCGCGCGCTGTTGATCGAGAGCAAGTGCATCGCCAGGGCGGTGGACGCCGCGGTTCAGAACGTGGGCAATGCGAATCTCTCCGCGATCTACCGGGCGAAGACCGGCAAGCGCGCCCTGGTTGCGTCCAACCGTTGACAGGAGACGACTGAGCGTTCTGGTCCCAGCTGAAAAGAGGGGGCAGGCGTTGTCGCCGCCCGGGCGACGTGACAGCATGTCGCGCCGTCCGGGTGTTCCAGATGCCAGCCCCAAAGCGCTCCGTTACCAGAAGCTCGAGGCCGAACAACACGGCCTTCCGTCGCCTGCCGCTTTCCAGCCTGCGCGTGTTCGTGGCGGTGGCCGAGCGGCTTTCGTTCACGCGCGCCGCCAGCGCGTTGGGGATCACGGCCGGCGCGGTCAGCATGCAGATCCGCTCGCTGGAGGAGTATCTCGGCGCGACGCTCTTCAATCGCAGCGGCCGGGTCGTCGAGCTGACGCCGGAAGGGGCGCGCCTGCTGCCGCGGGTCCGGAAAGGGCTGGAGGAGCTGGAGCGCGCCATCGACGAAGCCCGTTCGGATCGCCGCACCGGCCCGCTCATGATCACGACGCTGGCGTCCTTCCTGCAGCAGTGGCTGCTGCCGCGGCTGCAAGGGTTCAACGAGAAGTATCCCGAGATCGATCTGCGCGTTCACACCTCGCCGCAGCTCGTGGACTTCCTGCGCTCCGAGGTCCAGGCCGCGGTGCGCTTCGGCAGTGGCGAGTGGCCGCAGCTGCACGTCGAGAAAGTGCTCGACGAATGGCTGGTGCCGGTGTGCTCGAAGGCGCTGCTCGCGAAGCATGGGCCGATACGAGCGCGGGAGGATCTGAAGCGCCTGCCACTGCTGCATTCGCTCAGCGAGCCCTGGAATGAATGGCCGGACATCAAGATCGCAACCGAGGAGTGGGGCAGCGGTGGCGCCTCGTTCGACGACTCGGTCACGGTGGTGCGCGCCGCCGAAGCGGGCCAGGGCTTTGCGCTGGTGCGCTGGAGTCTCGCCTACGAGCCGATCCGCGACGGCAGGCTGGTGCTCGCAAGCCCGCGCATCGTGAAGGCGCCGCGGTCGTACTACTTCGTCTGCCCGCCGAGCTACATCTCGATGGAGAAGGTCACGGCCTTCCGTGAATGGCTGTTCGAGCAGGCGGCGCGGGCACCCCTGCCGAACCTCACTTCAATCGAAGGTGTACGGCAAGCGCGCTGAGGCCGCTGATCGGCGCGGAGCAGACGCTCCCCGTGCAGACGTAAGCCACGAGCCCGGTGCCCGGCTTCTTCTCGGCGATGGCGGGCGGCAGATCGGTGGCATCTGACGGCACGGGCAGCACCACGCGGTGTGGTCCGAAGACGGTCGCCAGCTGCCGCTGGGCGTTGAGCACTTCCTCGCGCTCGCCTCGAAGGATCACGAGTTCCGGCGGCGTCAAAAGCTCTTCCAGCGCATTCAGCATCGTTGTGGCCGCGGTGGGATAGCGCTCCAGCATCTGCCATGAGGCGCGAACGGCGCGGTCCGCGGCGGTGAGATACCGGGGCTCGCCGAGCACGTACCCCATTCGCTGAAGCACGAACGCAGCGACGCCGTTACCGGAAGGGATGGCATCGTCCCCGTACGACTTGATGCGATGGATGAGCGCTTCGTGGTCATCCGATGTGAAGAAGAACCCACCCTGCGGGTCTTCGAAGTGCGCCAGCGTGGCATCGAGCAGCTCGCGCCCGAATGCCAGCTCATCCGCACGGAAGCGCACCTGCTGCAATTCCAGGATCGCATCGGCGAGATAGACGTAGTCGTCCAGGTACGCGTTGAGGTGCGCACGACCGTCCTTGTACGTGGCGAGCAGCCGCCCGTTCTTCCACAGCGTCTTGCGGATGAAGTCGAGCGCGCTGGTCGCGGCTTCCGCCAGATCGTCACGCGCGAGCATGCGGGCAGTGATCGCCATCCCGCGGATCGCCATGGCATTCCACGAGGTCAGGATTTTCTCGTCCCGCCCGGGCGCGATGCGCTTTTCCCGAAGGTCCAGCAGCTTGACGCGCGCGGCGTTCAACACGCGCACGGCGTGCTCCAGGTCCATCTGCGTGGTCTTGGCCACCTGGCCCACCGAGCGGAACACATGCAGGTGCCAGGATTTGCCTTCGAAGTTGGGCGAGCGATCGAGGCCGTACCGTGGCTCGAACAGCGAAAACTCTTCCGCCGTGAGCGCTGCTTTGACCTCTGCACGATCCCACACGTAGAACTTGCCCTCGTGCCCTTCCGAGTCGGCATCGAGGCTCGAATAGAAGCCGCCTTCGGGGGATTGCATGTCGCGGATGAGCCATTCGCCCGTCTCCGCGGCGATCTGCGCGTAGAACATATCCCCGGTCGCGATCGCGACTTCCGCATACACGGCCATCAGGGCCGCGTTGTCGTAAAGCATCTTTTCGAAGTGCGGGATCATCCAGTGGGAGTCGGTCGAGTAGCGGTAGAACCCGCCCGCGACCTGGTCGTAGATGCCGCCTTCGCCCATGCGGGTGAGCGTGAGAGTGGCCATGTACAGCGCCTGCAGATCGACGTCATGCTTCGCGGCGGTGGAGTACCACTGTCGCAGCAGCCGTTCCAGCTGCTTCGGCTGCGGGAACTTCGGGGCGCTGCCGAACCCGCCGTAATTGCTGTCGAACGTGCGCGCCAGCACTTCCCGGGAGGCACGCAGCGGATCCGCATTGATCTCCTGCCCTTCGACTGGCGGCGGCACCAGCTCGTTGAAAGCCTCCATGACCTGCTCGTTCTGCTGCCGCAGCTCTTCCTGGTGGCTGCTGTAGTACTCGGCGACGCGTTTCAGGATGTCCGTGAACGCGGGCAGGCCGTGGTGCGCTTCCTTCGGAAAATAGGTTCCGCCGAAGAAGGGCCGCTGGTCCTCGTGCGAGAGGAACATGGTGAGCGGCCAGCCGCCGTTCCTCTGCGTGAGCATCTGTTGAGCGATCTGGTAGATGCGATCGATGTCGGGCCGCTCCTCCCGATCCACCTTGATGTTCACGAACAGCGAGTTCATGAGCCGCGCCGTGGCTTCGTCTTCGAACGACTCGTGCGCCATCACATGGCACCAGTGACACGACGCGTAGCCGACGGACAGCAGCACCGGAATGTCCCGGCGACGCGCCTCGGCGAAGGCGTCGTCGCCCCAGGGCCACCAGTCGACGGGATTGTCCTTGTGCTGGCGCAGGTAGGTGCTGGTTGCGGTCGCGAGGCGGTTCACCACTCCTGCCACACTCCTACCAGCTCGCTCGCACCAGTTGCTCCGTGCGCGATGTACCTCATTCCCCAGTTTAAGAGGGTGGTTCCGATGGCGTCGCGCAGGAGGTTCACGCTGCTTGCTCTGGACTAGGAGCGCCGCATAGACGCCACCGGGTGGTCGCCGGGGGGGCGGCTCTACGTCCATGCAAGAAGAGTGGGACGAACCCTTGGCCGCAACGACGCACGGTCCGACGCCGTTTGCG
>JBDZVF010000343.1:0-7036 GCA_040255575.1 Pseudomonadota bacterium
GCACGCCGTCGCCGATCACGTGGCCGTTCTCGTTAACCGGCACGTACTGCTTGGCGAGGTTCACCTCGAAGTTGGCCACGCTGTTGATCGCGGTGTCCCGGATCACGTTGATGGCATCCGGCCCACGCAGGATTACGTTGTCCATGTGATGCGACTGGTCGAACAGCACGGCGGTCTCGCGCCACGCCTTCTGCTCGAGTCGCCAGCTCGAGAACTCCGAAGAAACGACGGGAACGATGTACGCGGGGTTCTGCGCATTGCGCAGGACTTCGACGATGTTGCCGTTCGCGGCATCCATCACGTCCTGCAGCGAGCGGGGCTTCGGAGAAGGGGTCTTCGGGTCGGTCACGTCTTGGGGCTCCTGAACGGGGCGCGCGTCTCAGAACGCGCAAAGGGGATTCAACGGCGAGGACGTGCCACCCGGCAGGCGCAGCGGCGCCGTCGTCAGGAGGAAATCCCAGCGCCGCAGCTGATTACAGGTTGCGGTGAGCTCGGTGAGCGCGGGCCAGTCGAGAATCGGCATGCCCATCGCGACGAGCGCGATGATGTGAAGCGCCGAGGTGAAGCGCTCGCTCGGATACGGGAGCTTCTCGATGCAGTCCCCGCCGTAAACCGAAACCTGGCGCTTGTGCATCCACTCCACGCATTCGGCATGAAGCCCGGCGCGGGGATACACATCCTGCACGCCGTGCTCGCGCTCCATCGCTTCCATGCCAGTGCGGACGAAGATCGCGTCGCCCGGCTCCACACGCACGTTCTGCTTCTTTTCGGCGGCTTCGAAGTCGGCGACGGTGACGTACTCGTCCGACTTGTACCAGGGCACGTTGCGAGCGGCCGCCACATCGAGGAGCACGCAGCGGGTGAAGATGCCCTGTCGCATCGCCTGCACCGAGCCCCATTTCGAGCCGGACGCATTCACTGTGTCAGTGCGTTTGCGGTTGTTATAGAAGCGCTCGTCGAGTGAGAAGTGGCACAGCGCGTCGAGGTGGGTAACCGACATGCCGTGCGGGGCGAGCGTGATGAAGTCGCTCAGACTGATGCCGTTCCCGTCGTGCAGGATGGCGTGCTGCATCGGGCGTGAGTCGACTTTGCTTTGAAGCGTCGACAGATCGCGCCCTGCGGAGATCACCTGACCCGTCTTTACCAGCTTCGCAGCCGCGACGCGCTTCTGTGCCGTGATGTAGTTCAGCGTCCCGAGCTCATCGTCCGCGCCCCAGCGGCCGGCGTTGTTGCAGCGGTTGAATATCGCTTCGAGCTCGGCGTCGGTGAGGTCGCGGGCGCGAGTCGTGGTACGAGGGGCGCGCGAGCGATCCGGCCCTGAGTAGGTGTTGGCGGCTGCACCGCTCGTGGCGGTGTTCTGCGCAAGAAGCGAGGGAGCCGCGGCCAGAAGGCCAGCGGCACCGAGAAGATGTCTGCGAGTGAGGTGGGTCATGCGAGTCCTAAGAGAACCTCAATGGCGTTTCAGGCGCGGAGCAGGGCGGTTATTGCTTCGGGCCGGATCGGGAGCGTGCGCACGCGCACACCGATCGCGGCAAAGATCGCGTTGCCGATGGCGGGTGCCACCACGGTGGTGGATGGCTCGCCGAGGCCGACCGCCGTATGCGGGCTTTCGATCAGCTCGATATCGAGATCGGGAACATCCGCAAGGCGCAGTGGCGTGTACGTGTTGAGGTTCGTGTCCCGAACCTGACCGTGGTGGAACTCGGTGCCCTCATGCAGCGCCATGCTGAGGCCCCAGAGCGTCGCGCCTTCGATCTGCGCCCGCGCACCGTCCGGGTGAACGATGATCCCGGCATCGACCACCATCGTGATCTTCTCGACCTTCACGACACCGGTTTGCCGATCCACACGTACCTGTGCGACACACGCGGTCCAGGTGGGCATCTCGCGTTCCTGTCCGAACGTCGTCGCGATTCCGCGGCCCGTGTCGCTGGGAAGCGGCTTGCCCCAGCCGGATCGCGCGGCCGCGCGCTTCAGCACGTTCGCTTGCCGCGAGGCCCCGCCAACGGAGTTCGGAGACGTGCCTGCGTTCCGGCCCGTGGGCTTCAGCAGTTCGAGGCGCAGCGCCAATGGATCCTTCGCGACTGAATGCGCTGCTTCGTCCATGAACGATTCGAGCGCCCAGTTCGTCCAGCCCGGACCGACGGAACGCAGCCAGCCAGGCACGAACGAGCGCATCGCGAGATCGTTGGAAATGGCCCGGACACGGTGCTTGCCCGTGTCGTACCAGTGATCCGCGCCGTTGATCGAGAACTGATCGAAAGGCTGGCCGTTGAGTCCCGGCGAGAGCGCGCTCGGCGCCATGGCCTGTGTCGGCCAGCCTGCCGCGGCATGTTGTTCCATCCCGGTGATCCGGCCCGTTGCATCGAACGCCATACGCATGCGCTGAACGGAGGGGGAGCGGAAGCAGTCGAGCTGCGCGTCGTCTTCCCGCGTGCACTGGAACTTCACGGGTTTGCCAATGGCCTTGGCAGCGAGCGCCGCCAGTACAGCGTAATCCCCGTAGAGCCGGCGCCCGAACCCGCCGCCGAGGGCGTAGGTTCGCATCACGACCTTCTCTTCCGGCACACCCAGCGCCTTGGCGAGCGTGGGCAGTATCAGCGACTGCCACTGGCTACCCGTGTGGATTTCCCAGGTGCCATCTTTCTCGAAGGCGAGCGCGTTGACCGGCTCGAGCTGGAAGTGCAGAACCGAGTGCGTGAGATAAGTGCTTTCGAGTGTCCTGGCGGCGCTCGCGAAGGCTTCATCCACGCCTTCATCCGCGCGCATGAGAGAGCCCGCATCGCTCGTGCGGATCAGTTGCTCGGCACGATCCAGCAGATCCTGCTCCGTCACATCCGCGGCGGCACCTTTGCTCCACTCGACGCGAATGCTGGAGACGACCTTGTTCAGCGTCGCGAACGAGTCGCCGTAGGCGATGACCCAGCCGGGCGCCGTGCCGGAAGGATCCTCCAGCGTCCGAATGCCGGCGTATCCGGGGATGTCACGCGCCGCGCTGTCGTCGATCGAGAGTGCGCGCGAACCGAACCGCGTCGGGGGCATGATGGCTCGTGCGTAGAGCATGCCTTCGACGCGCGCGTCGATGCCGTAGCGCGCGGAGCCATCCACTTTCTGCGGAATATCGAGTGCGCGGGTTTCCCGGCCGATCAGCCGTCTTTCTGCGGGCTTCTTCAGCACCAGGTGCTTCAGCTCCTCAGGCGAGTAGCGCCGGCTGAGATCGCCTCGCTGGACGATCTCGGCGTAGGTGATGGATTTTTTTCCGGACCGCACGACGCTGTCCCGCGCCCGACAGCTGCTTGCCGGTACTCCGAGAAGCTTTGCACCGGCATCAATCAAGGTGAGGCGGCCTGCCGCGCCGGCTCGGCTCAGCAGATCGAAATTGCTCCAGACGGACCAGCTGCCGCCGGTGAGCAGCGTTCCCCACTTCGGATGCGTGTCGACATATTCAACGCGCACGGAAGCCCAGGTCGCTTCCAGCTCTTCGGCAAGGATCCGCGCCAGGGCCGTGCCGACGTGCTGGCCCATCTCGGCTTCCGCGATACATACGGTCACGGTCCCGCTGCCGTCGATGCGATACCAGATATCGGGCTCGAACGTTTTCCCGGCACCGGCGGATGTGTGCGCCAGGGCCTCACTCGCGCCGGTGAACGCAAGCGTCACGCCGGTTGCGGCGCTCGTGATCAGGAAGCCGCGGCGTGAAAGGCTAGCCATTCGCGTTGCCCGCGGATCGCGTCCGCTTCATTTCCAGGGCGGCAAGCCGGATGGCCTTGCGGATGCGGATATACGCCATGCACCGACAGAGGTTGCCGGTCATCCCCGCATCGATATCGGCGTCCGACGCATCCGGGTTCGCCTCGAGGATCGAGACGGCCTGCATGATCTGGCCAGACTGGCAATAGCCGCACTGAGGTGTCTGCGCTTCGATCCAGGCCTTCTGCACGGGGTGATCCTGCAGCCCTTCGATCGTGGCGACTCGATTACGAGCCACGGCGGAAAGAGGGGTCAGGCACGCGCGGATCGCCCGGCCGTTGAGGTGGACGGTGCATGCCCCGCACATTCCGATGCCGCAGCCGAACTTCGTTCCGGTGAGGCCGAGGTGGTCGCGAAGCGCCCAGAGCAGTGGGGTGTCGTCCGGGAGGTCGAGGTCGACGGGCCGGCCGTTGAGTTCGAAGGCGATGGACATGATGGGGCATAGATAGCACCGCCCCGTTGTCGTCTCTTTCCCGCAAGCGACGCCTCGTCTTGATGAAAGACGAACCGCTCCCGGCGGGCGTCTCGTTTGCAGGCCGGCCTCCATACCGGGCTGGGCCGGATTGACTTTTTCCCGCGGCTGAGACTAAGTACCGCAGCGACTGAGGAGGCAACCGAGCTCAGCGCACACTGATGGCCAAAGTAGAAGAACTCGGCAGCAACGCGCGCCGGGGGTAGACATGCTGACCTATACCATCGGCACGAACGGCTCCAATGCGGAACGGGCGAACCTGCATCAGGTGATGCAGGAAGTCTTCGGGCATAACTGGGACGTGACGCCTGTGGGTTCCTCCAAGTTCCGCATGGTCGTGAAGTCAGTCCAGTTCGGCCGCATGAACCTGTCCCAGGCGACGCTCTCGCAGGCGCAGGTTTCGAACCTGGGTCGGGCGTGTGCGGACGAGTCCGATCACTCCTATAACGTGTATCTCTCGAATCGCCGGCACAGCATCGTGAGCGGAAGCCGGATGCTCGTGCTGGAGCCGGGGGATGTGACCGTCACGGGTTCCGCGACGGCGGTATCGATCACGACCAAGGAGCCGTATTCGACCATCGGGCTGACCGTGCCGGGCAGCCTGCTGCGCACGTACGTTCCCGATCCAGAGAGCCTCGTCGGCGTGCGTTTCCCGGGCAAAACGGGCTTTTCGAAGATCGTGTCCTACATGCTGCTCACGATGTGGGAGCACGCGGAATCGCGGAATTTCGGCGCGGTCGGCGCCGACCTCGCGAGCAACATGCTCGCGATCCTCGCCGCCAGTCGCGAGGTGGGCCGCGACCGGGAAGCGGCCGAGCAGGCCGACGTGCTCGTGAAGCAGGAGAAGATCAAGCACGCCATCAACCAGAGCCTGCGCAAGCCCGACCTGTGCGTCGGCGATCTCGCGAAACAGTTCGGCTGCTCGGTGCGCTATATCCAGCGGCTCTTCTCGGAAGAGGACTGCACGGTGTCCAAGTACATCCGTCGCCAGCGCCTCGAGGGCTGCAAACGCCAGCTCGCCGACGCGGCGTGGCTCCATCACAGCATCACGGAAATCGCCTTCAACTGGGGCTTCAACAGCTCCGCGCACTTTTCCCGCGTGTTCCGGGAAGAGTACGGGATCAGCGCGCGCGAGTTCCGCAAGCAGGCACTGAAGGGGCTGAGCTACTATCAGTAGCAGGCTGCCGGGCACGAGGTTCGTTTTCGATCAAGTGCCACCCCACAGCGCAGTCAAGCAAGGCGGCCGCGCCTGGCCGACACTTCGACCATGACCGGGCATTCGCTTCTAGTGCGCGCGCTCCTGGGTATCGCGGCTCTCGCGATGTCGATGGCAGCGTGCGCGCAAACGCTGCTCAGCAAGGCGCCGCTCGCCCAGAACTGGGTGAAACGGGGGATCATCCTGCAGCCGGGATTTGCCGGCAGCCGCTCTTCCCACTTCGTGTCTTCGCCTTCGGTGGTCCGGCTCGAGGATGGGCGGCTTCGCATGTACGTGTGGGTGGCCGATGGCACGCCGCCCTGGCTCAACGGCCGACACATTGTCATCGCCGCGGAAAACGATGCGGCCAATCCGTTCGTCTGGCGCGTGGTGTCGAAGGAAGCGATGGTGGGGCCCGACCCGTCGAGCCCCATCCGCGATCGCGGCGTCGGCTTTCCCTATGTTCTGCCGCGTGATGATGGCCCCTGGCTCATGTACTACGGCACATGGGGCGGGGACTGGACGAAGAAGCAGGAGCTCCTCAATCGTCTCGGCCTCGCCGTGAGTCACGACCGCGGGCTCACCTGGACTGTGGCGAAGGAGGACGTGTTGCCGTCCGGCCCGCCGGGCAGTTTCGATGCGGGAGCCATTCCCTCGGCGAGCGTCCTGAGACTGGGTCAGGACGATTACCTGATGTGGTACACCACCGCGGAGAAATACCTGCGCTTCGGCGAGACCAATCAGGGAATCATGCACCTTGGCCTCGCGCGTTCCCGCGACGGGGTGCATTGGAACAAGCTCGAGAAGCCGGCCATGTTGGCGCGCGAGGGTGCAGCGGAACCTTACGAGGCGTGCCTCGCAAGACCCGCGGTGCTGAAGCTCGATGGCATGTATCACATGTGGTTCGGCGTTTACGACATGGCGCCGGGCAGTCGTCCGGGTGCAGCCGCGGGTTCGGGCAGCTACCGCCTCGAATACGCGCACAGCACCGATGGAGTGAGCTGGACGCGTTTCCCCGATCAGCCGGTCCTCTCGCTCACGCCCGGCGGATTCGATTCGACGAGTCAGACGTATGCGAGCGTCGTCGACATGGGCGAGCAGATCTGGCTCTTCTACACGGGCGATGGCCTCGGAACGACAGGGGTCGGGCTTGCGACGCTCGACAAGAGCGAGCTGCGCGCACGCACCGTCGGACGCTGAGTCGCCACGCATGCGCCAGGTAAGGGCGATGCGGTATCGGTCAACTCGTCCATTCGCTCCCGGTAAAGTCCTTTCGCGAAATCCGCCTACCATCTGCTCGCCATCGTCGGGAGAGCAGAATGAAGAAACTCGCATTACTGATCATCGTCCTCGCCGTTCCCGCGTTTGCCGCCGATCCGCCGGTGACGGATGCAGCCGTCAAGACGTGGATGCAGAAGATGGACGACCGCGCGGCGATCCAGGATCTCATCGTCACCTACGGACGCCTGCTGGATGCGAAAGACCTGGCCGGCTACTCGAAGCTCTTCGCCGCGGAGGGTGTCTGGGAAGGCGGCATCGGCTCCGCGAAGGGACCGAAAGAGATCCAGCAGATGCTCGAGCGCGTGTACAGCCGAGTGGAGCCAGGGCAATACGGCAAC
>JBDZVF010000344.1:0-7028 GCA_040255575.1 Pseudomonadota bacterium
TCTCGCGGAGCCTGCGACCGGGCGGCTCATCTCCATCCCGGATTCGCGCAGGCCGATGTTGAACGACCTCTTCATCCGGGTGGGTCGCTATCCGACGCCAGGCCGGGGGAATGAGGTCCTGGCGAGCGAAACGTTCGCACGCGCCAACGGGCTTGGGGTCGGGGACCGCATCGGCGCCGTGGTGAATGGCCGCTGGTCCGAGCTCACGATCGTCGGGCTCGCGCTGTCGCCGGAATATCTCTACGAGGTGAGTCCGGCGATGATCTTTCCGGACAACCGCCGCTTTGGCGTGATGTGGATGAACCGCGAGGCGCTCGAGGGCGCGTTCGACATGAAGGGCGCCTTCAACGACGTGACGTTGCGCCTTGCGCCCCATGCGTCACAGGGGGATGTCATCAGCGCGCTCGACCGCCTGCTCGCTCCGTACGGCGGCTTCAATGCGTACGGTCGGGAGGAGCAGGCCTCGAACCGCTTCCTCGCCGACGAGCTGGGCGAAATCGAGGTGAGCGCCACCTACATCCCCGCGATCTTCCTCAGCGTCTCCGCGTTCCTTCTGTACACGCTGCTGTCGCGGCTTGTCTCGATGGAGCGCGGCCGAATCGCGCTGCTGAAGGCGTTTGGATTCTCGAACGGGCGTGTGGGGCTGCACTTCCTGTCGTTCGCGTTGCTGATCGTCGCGCTCGGCGTGGCCCTGGGCACGGCGCTCGGCAGCTGGTTCGGCAAAGAGATGGTGGGGTTGTACCAGGAATACTTTCATTTCCCTGCTCTGCGTTTCAGGCTGCCGGTCTCTGTGGTGATCGGCGCGCTGACGATCGCGACAATCGCCGCGGTCGCGGGCTCGCTGGGCGCGGTGTGGCGCGCGGCGCGCCTGCCGCCCGCCGAAGGCATGCGCCCGGAGCCGCCGAAGAGTTACAGGTCCGGCACGCTCGATGCGATCGGTCTCGCGCGCTGGCTCGGCGCCTCGGGGCGCGTGATTGCGCGGAACATCGCACGGCGGCCGTGGCGGGCCGGGCTGTCCATCGCCGGAATCGCAGCCGCCGTGGCCACAGTCGTGCTGGGGCGTTTCGTCTTCGACGCTGTGAATCACCTGATGGCGGTGCACTTCAACTCTGCGCAACGTGACGATGTGACGGTGATGCTCAACGAAGTGAGCGGTGCCGGCACCCTCCATGAGCTCGCGCGCCTGCCCGGCGTGCTGCGGGCGGAAGGTTTTCGCGCCGTTCCGGTGCGTCTGCGTCTGGGTCATCGCGAGAAGCGCACCTCGCTTCTCGGCGTAGCGCCAGATGCGGACCTCAGGCAACTCGTCGACATCCGGCGCCGTCGGATCGAGGTTCCGTCGCAGGGGCTCGTCATCACGCGCAAACTGGCCGAGATACTTGGCGCTGAGCCAGGCGATTTCGTGACCGTGGAGCAGCTCGAGGGGCGGCGGATCACGTTCCGGGAGCCGGTCGTCACGCTGTCGGACGAGCCGCTCGGGGTCAGCGCATACATGGACTCCTCCGCGCTCAGCGAGGTGCTCGGCGAGGCCGGTAACATTTCAGGCGCGCTCCTCGAGATCGATCGATCGCAGGAAGCTGCGCTCTATTCGACACTGAAGCGCATGCCCGCCATCGGCGCAGTGGCCATCCGCTCGGCGATGCTGACGACGCTGCGGGAGGTGATGAATCGCAGCTTCCTTGTCATGACGCTGGTGATGACGGGTTTTGCGGCCGTGCTCGTATCGGGCGTTGTATACAACAGCGCGCGAATCGCCCTCTCCGAACGAGGCAATGAGCTCGCGAGCCTGCGCGTGCTCGGGTTCAGCAAGGCGGAGGTGACGAAACTGCTGCTCGGCGAACAGGCGATATTGACTCTGGCGGCCATCCCGCTAGGTTTTGCGGTGGGAGCAGGGGCATGCCGGCTGCTCGCGCCGGTCTTCGATCGCGAAATGTTCCGGCTGCCGTTCGTTCTCACCTCCGACACCTTCGCGTTTGCTGCGTTGGTGACGATTGCCGGCGCTCTTGCTTCCGGCTGGCTGGTGGCACGACGTATCGCGCGTCTCGACCTGGTCGCGGTGCTGAAATCGCGGGAATAGCGAGAAGATGAAAAGATCCCTGAAGGTTTCTGTCTACGTCGCGGCCGGCCTCATCCTCGCGGCCGTTGTGTACCTCGCCTTCCGGCCTGCGCCGATCGCAGTGGAGATCGGCACGGTCGAGAACGGCCCGATGCAGGTCACGGTCGAGGAGCAGGGCGAAACGCGCAGTCATGATCGTTTCGTGGTCGCGGCGCCGGTGAATGGGCGGCTGCTGCGCATCCTGAGCCACGATGGGGATCCTGTCGCTGAGAACGAAGTGGTCGCGACCCTCGCGCCCACGCCGCTGACCGCGCGCGAGCGCAACGAGTTGAACGCACGTGTGGCCGCCGCCGCGGCCGCTCAGCGCAGCGCCGAAGCCGAGTTGAGCCATGCCACCGAGGATCTTGCCCAGGCGCAACGCGAGGCCGCGCGCATCGAGCAACTCTTCGCGCGCGGGCTCGTCGCCCGGCAGCCGCTGGAGCAGGCACAGAACGCCGCCTCGACGCTCGGCAAGGAGGTCGAGGCCGCGCGATATCGCGCGCAGGCGGCCGCAGCCGAGTTGCGGCAGGCACAGGCCGGCCTCGTCGCGCTGCGCGATTCGGGTCGCGACACCATCGAGATCCGGGCGCCGGCGGCGGGGCGGATACTGAGAATCCTCGAGGTGAGTGAACGCGTGGTCGCCGCGGGCGCACCGATTCTCGTGATCGGCGACCTCGACAATCTGGAAGTGGTCATCGAGATGCTGTCCTCGGAAGCCGTGAAGGTCTCCGCTGGCATGCCCGCGTTGCTCGTCAACTGGGGCGGCGAGCGGCCGCTGCGTGCAAAGGTGCGGCGGGTGGAGCCGTATGCCTTCACGAAAGTCTCGGCGCTCGGCGTCGAAGAAAAGCGCACGAACGTCGTACTGGACTTCGTGGATCCTCCAGGAACCCTGGGCGATGGATACCGCGTCGTCGGGCGCATCATCATCTGGCAGAGCCCGTCGGTGCTGAAGGTGCCTGTGAGCGCGTTGTTCCGTTGCGATGGGGCGTGGTGCACGTATGTGGTCGAGGGAGATCGGGCGCGGCGACGAACTTTGCAGGTCGGGCACATGAGCTCGACGGAGGCTGAACTCGTCTCCGGGCTCATGGCGGGCGATCAGGTCGTACGCCATCCGCCGAACGAGCTGATCGACGGCGCGCGGGTGAAGCCGTTGCCCCAGAAGTAGTCAGCGCGGCAGTGATAAATTCCCGCCTGATCGAAGGACCTCTCACCGGTCCGCTCCGAACTGAGGAAGAATGACGCAATCAGCAGGCGGCCATGCGCCCAATGCCCGCGGCGCCCTTAGGCTGCGACGACTCGGAATCGACACATACCAGGAAGCTGTCGTCTATATGACGCGCGACTGTCACGTCTGCCGCGCGGAGGGTTTTGTCGCGCAGTCCCGCGTGCAGGTGACGCTCGGTTCGCGTCATCTGATCGCCACGGTAAACGTGGTGTCAGGCTCGCTGCTTGCGCATGGTGAAGCGAGTCTTTCCGAGAGCGCATGGGAGGCACTGGCGGCGGAAGAGGGCGCGCTCATCCACGTGTCGCATCCGGAGCCGCTGGAGTCGCTGAGCGTATTGCGAGCCAAGGTTTATGGCCGTCGGGTGGCGCTCGGCGGCTGGCGCGAGGTGCTGGCGGACGTCGTGCAGGGCCACTATTCGGAGCTGCATGTGGCGGCCCTCGTCACCGCGTGCGCGGGGGACCGGCTGGATATCGCCGAGACTATTGCCCTCACGCAGGCCATGGTCGAGAGCGGCGAGCAGCTGCGTTGGCCAAGCGCTCAGGTGGTCGACAAACATTGTGTCGGCGGCCTGCCGGGAAATCGCACGACGCTCATCGTCGTGCCGATCGTCGCCGCGGCCGGCCTCACGATCCCCAAGACTTCCTCACGTGCGATCACATCGCCCTCGGGCACGGCCGACACCATGGAAACGCTGGCGCCGGTGGATGTCACGGTCGAGCACATGCGTCGCGTGGTGGAGAAAGAAGGCGGCTGCATGGTCTGGGGTGGCAACGTGCGCCTGAGCCCCGCGGACGATCTGCTGATCCGCGTCGAGAGGCCGCTCGACTTCGATAGCGAAGGCCAGTTGGTCGCCTCGGTACTCTCGAAAAAGATTGCTGCCGGCTCCACCCACGCGCTGATCGACATCCCCGTCGGCCCGACCGCGAAAGTGCGCTCGGCCGAAGCGGCAGCGCTGCTGAGTAAACGATTCGAGGCGGTAGGCCAGGCGCTCGGCCTCCACGCGAGGGTATACCTGAGCGATGGAACGCAACCCGTGGGGCGAGGAATTGGTCCGGCACTGGAAGCCCGGGATGTCATGGCGGTGCTCCGCGGGGAGCCCGATGCGCCTGAGGACTTGCGCGAGCGCGCCCTGGCGCTCGCAGCGCAAGTGCTGCAGTTTGCGCCCCGAGCGGTGCCGGAGGATTGCCTGGCCACGGCCCGCAGCCTGCTCGAATCCGGTGCAGCGCTGCGGAAGTTCGAAGCGATCTGTCGCGCACAAGGCGGGTTGCGAGAGCCCCCGGTCGCACCGCTGACTCGTGCAGTGCATGCACTGCACGCAGGTGTTTGCATGGCCATCGATAACCGGCGGATCGCGCGAATCGCGAAGCTTTCCGGGGCGCCCCGTGCTCCATCGGCGGGCGTAAAGCTTCACGTGCGGGTCGGCCAGCGGGTGGAACGTGGATCGCCCTTGTACACGATTCACGCGGAAGCCCTCGGTGAGCTCGAGTATGCAGCGGGCTACGCCGCCCGACATTCGAGCATCATCGTGGCGGAGGGCGCATGAATCCGATGCTGCTTGTCTACCCGGGCCAGGAATTGCTCGGTGCCAGCCTGCAACGCGAGCTCTCGGCCGAGCCCGTTCTCTTCGAGATGCGAGCCTTTCCGGATGGTGAAAGCTATCTGCGCATCGAAAGTGACGTGCGGGGCCGGCAGGTCGCCATTCTTTGCACACTGCGCGACCCGGATACGAAGATTCTGCCGCTTCTTTTCATGGCGGACACGTTGCGGGATCTTGGCGCAGCTCGCGTCGGTCTCGTGGCCCCCTATCTCGCGTACATGCGGCAGGACACGCGCTTTCGTGCGGGCGAGGCGCTGACGTCCGCAAGCTTCGCGCGCGTCATCAGCGCGGGGTTCGACTGGCTCGTGACTGTCGATCCGCATTTGCATCGTCGGCAGTCGCTCTCCGAGATCTACACCATTGCGACGGACGTCGTGCACGCGGCGCCACTGCTTGCGCAGTGGATTCAAGCGAACGTTCCGGCGCCGCTCATCGTCGGGCCCGACGCGGAGAGCGAACAATGGGTCAGCGCGGTGGCCCGCGCCGCGACGTGTCCGCATGTCGTGCTCGAGAAGGTACGGTTCAGCGATCGCGCCGTTGCCGTATCACGGATCCCGGAGGTGGAGCGCTGGGTCGGTCACACCCCCGTGCTCGTGGACGACATCATTTCCTCCGCGCGCACCATGATCGAGAGTGTCGGTCAGTGCAAAGTGGCGGGGCAGCCCGCGCCCATCTGCGTCGGGGTGCATGCTGTGTTCGCCGACGGAGCGTACGAGGCGCTCAGTGCGGCGGGCGCTGCACGGATCGTCACCGCAAACTCGATCCCCCATCATTCGAACGGGATCGATCTGGGCCCGGCGCTCGCCGCGCATTTGCGGCCCTTTCTGGGCGGTACAGCAGGGTGAACCGGGGGGTGTTCGAGGCGCGAGTTTCCCGCTCGTCCCGCGGTTCCGGGAGTTCTTCCCGTTCCTGGCGCGAGTCGATGGGCCACGGTGTGGGAGATTTTCCGAACGGGAAAGTCGGGCATGCTCCCCATCACTAGAATGCTCTGAAGGACCACAGCGTCGACCCCCGGGGGCAAAGACTCATGTTGCGATTCACCGGCCTGACTCTGGCCGTGCTTTCTACATTGGCACTCAGTGCGTGCCAGAAATCCTCCCCGTCGGATGCCGGCGCGTCCGCCTCAACAGCGGCGCCGGGGCAGGTGGACGCCACGCGGCTGCTCGCAGTCGCTGCCGAGCCGGGCGCCTGGTTGACCGGCGGTCGTGACTTTGGCAGCACGCATTACTCACCTCTCGAGTCCATCACGCGCGAAAACCTGAACACGCTCGGTTTCGCCTGGGAGTTTGCCACCGGCACGAATCGTGGCATGGAAGCGACGCCGATCGTGGTGGATGGCGTGATGTACACCTCCGGTGTCGCGGGTCGCGTCTATGCGCTCGAGGCCGCGACGGGCAAGCTGCTGTGGCGCTTTGAGCCTCCGGCGGACCTCAGGTACACACGCGGTTCCTGCTGCGATCAGGTCAATCGCGGCGTGGCCGTGTGGCACGGTCGCGTGTACGTCGCCTCGATCGACGGGATTCTGTATTCGCTCGACGCGCGCGATGGCCAGGTGCTGTGGAAGGCGGACACGATTGTCGACCGTACGCGCGGCTACACCGTGACGGGCGCGCCGCAAGTGGCGGGCAATGTCGTGGTGATCGGTAACGGCGGCGCAGAGCTCGACGCGCGCGGCTACATCACTGCGTACAACCTCGATGACGGCAAGCAGGCGTGGCGCTTCTTCATCGTGCCGGGCGATCCCTCCAAACCGTACGAGAATCCCGAACTCGAAGAGGCTGCGAAGACCTGGGATCCGAACCGCCAGTGGCAGCTGGGCGGCGGCGGCACCGCTTGGGACAGCATGGCGTGGGATCCGGAGCTCAACCTGCTCTACGTGGGCACGGGCAACGGTGCGCCGTGGAATCGTGAATTGCGCAGCCCCAAGGGCGGTGACAACCTGTTCCTGTCCTCGCTGTTGGCGATCAATCCGGATACCGGCCGTCTCGTCTGGTATTACCAGGAAGTGCCGGGCGACCAGTGGGACTACACGGCCACACAGCACATCCAGCTCGCCACGCTGACGATCGATGGCCAGCCGCGCAAAGTGCTGATGCATGCGCCGAAGAACGGCT
>JBDZVF010000345.1:0-7013 GCA_040255575.1 Pseudomonadota bacterium
GTGACGCACGCGCTGAACCAGCTGAAGGAGCAGGGCGCGAACGTGCTGTTCGAAGGTGCGCAGGGCGCGCTGCTCGACGTGGACCACGGGACGTATCCCTACGTCACATCTTCCAACACCACTGCGGGTTTTGCCGGGACGGGCACGGGGCTCGGGCCGCGTGTGTTCGATGAAGTGCTCGGTATCGTGAAGGCGTACACCACTCGCGTGGGTGGCGGGCCGTTCCCGACCGAGCTGTTCGATGGCACCGGCGAGCATCTGTCCCGCGTGGGGCACGAATATGGATCGGTGACCGGCCGGCGCCGTCGTTGCGGCTGGTTCGATTCGGTTGCGCTCCGGCGCTCGGTGGTGCATTCGAGCGTTTCGGGCCTGTGCGTGACGAAGCTCGACGTGCTCGACGGGCTCGACACCGTGAGCATCTGCACCGGCTACAAGATCGATGGCAAGGTGGTCGCCGAGCCGCCGATGCTGGCCGATGCCTACGCCGACATTCAGCCGGTGTACGAGGATCTGCCGGGGTGGAAGGAGTCCACGATCGGCATCACCGACTACAGCAAGCTGCCGGGCAATGCGCGCCGCTACCTCGAACGGGTGCAGGAGCTCGTGAAGGTGCCCATCGACATGATCTCGACGGGGCCGGATCGGGAGGAGACGATCGTTTTGCGGCACTCGTTCGGCTGATGCCGCCCACCGGGGCCGCGGCTCGGCCGAGCGCAGCGGCTAGGTCGTCTTCACGTAGTGGAGCGGTAGCGCCGTCGTGCTCTTGATCGTTTCGAGGGCGAAACTCGCGCTCACGTCGAGCAGCTCGACGGAGGCGATCAGCTTCTTGTACACGGCGTCGTACGCCTGGATGTCCGGCACCACGATGCGCATGAGGTAATCCACCTCGCCACTCATGCGGTAGATCTCGATGATCTCGGGAATGTCCCGCACGGCTTTCTGAAAGCGCTCGAACCAGGCCGCCGAGTGGTGGGCGGTTCGCATCATCACGAACACCGTCGTGCCGACGTTGAGCTTCTTCGGGTCGAGCAGCGCCACGGTCTGGCGGATGACCCCGTCTTCCTGCAGGCGCTGGATGCGCCGCCAGCACGGCACCTTTGAGAGCGCGACCTGCTCGGCGATCTGGGCCGCAGGCAGGGAGCCGTCCTTCTGCAGCAGATCGAGAATTTTGATGTCTTGCTTGTCCACGAAACGATGATGCACGGTAGGCTGGTTCCGCGCAACATTGTTGCCGGAAGTTAGGGCCTGATGCCTGAATACGCAACCGAATCTCACGCCAGATAGCTCATGCTCCAGGCCATGCGACTACGGCGGCTCTTCACAGAACATCCGGCTTCGGTGGGCGAGACCTACTTCGAGCACCTGTGCACGGCCACCGGGTTCGCTATCCAGATGGTGCTCGGCGGCGTCGCTTGCCTGGTGCACGCGCTACTGCCCTTTCTCTTCCCGCGGACCGGGAGCGAGTGCATCGAGCACTTGTACGACCGGATGGTGTTGAACCGAAGGGCGCGCGCTTCGCGCACCGGCCGCCCAGGCGCGGCACTCCGCTAATTCATTCCGAGGTGGTGGGCATCCGACTGGTTCAGCCGGAGGGCGGTGGTATTTCGCTTGTTCAGCCCGACGGTGGTGGTCCGCCTGTTCAACCCGACGGCGCTGCTAGCCGCCCCCGAGAACCTGCGCCGGAACGGCGATGGCGGCAGCGATCGTCAGCACGAGAATCACTCCAGCACGAATCAGGTCCATGACCTCCCGCTGTGTCAGTGCTTTTGCGGGACCGTGTTGATGTGAGCGCATGGAGGGCAACATAAGCCCGCCCCAGTTTGCGATCCGGGATGGGCTTCGCATTTGCGGTGGGTACCTTCCATTCTGCGGCGACTACTGACTTCGCGCTAACTTCGCGCGTGAGCGGGCCGGCCGGCTCGGGTGCCATTGGCCGCGGAGGTCCGACTGGCGCGTGCTCCGTTGGGCGCCGACTTCCGACCGCTTCGTGCCTCGTTTGGCGCCGGCGTCTGACCGGCGCGTGCTTCCTTGCGTGCTGATTTCCGGCCGCTTCGTGTGCCGTTTGGTGACGACGTCCGGCCCGCTCGTGCGCTGTTCGGTACGGACGGCGGGCGGGCCTTCCCCGGACTGCCACCCGTGAGCTTGCGAATCGCCTGGTCGATCGGCCGAGCGCTGTCCGCGTAATCGCTCCAGGCGGAGCCGCGGGCGAGGAGGGCGGCCGCGGTGCTCACCGTGTACTTGCTGGGATCGAGGCCGCGACGCACCTGCTTCCAGGTCAGCGGCATTGAGACGGGCGCCCCCTCTCGCGCCCGCGGGGACAGCGGCGCGACGGCGGTGGCCATTCGGTCGTTGCGCAGATAGTCGAGGAAGATCCGGCCGGTACGCGCTTTCTTCGCCATCGTCATGATGTAGCGATCGGGTGAATCGTCCGCCATTTGTGTGCAGACAGCCTGGGCAAACGCCTTCGCGGTGGGCCAGTCCACCTTGCCGCTGCGGGGTTGTGAAAGCTCGGTGACAACGTGCAGGCCCTTGCCGCCGGTCGTCTTGCAGAAACTGACGAGGCCGACATTCTCGAGCTGCTCGCGCAGCTCGAGCGCCGCCTCGATCACCCGGTCGAACGGCACGTCCGGCGCGGGGTCGAGGTCGAATACGAGGCGGCCGGGCAGCTCGGGATCGCCCGGCACGCAATTCCACGGATGCAGCTCGAGCGCCGCGATCTGCGCGGCCTGCGCGAGCGCCTCCACCCGATCGATCTGCAGGTAGGGCTCGCGATCACCCTCCACCTTGACCAGATGGAAGAGGTTCGAGGTGCCGCGCATCGCGTGGCGCTGGAAGAACTTCTGCCCGCCGATTCCATCCGGCGCGCGAATGATGGAGCACGGTCGGCCGCGCAGGTGCTCGATCATCCACGGGCCAACGGATTCGAGATAGTGCGCGAGATCGAGCTTCGTGACCGGCTTGCCGGCGCCGTCATCGGGCCACAGCACTTTGTCGGGCTTGGAGATGCTGACGCCCATGACGACGGGCACCGAGCCGGCGCCACGCGCGTTCGCGGCTGACGCGCGCGATGAGCCCGATCCGCGTGATGTCCGCGATGTCCGTGACGCGCGCGCTTCGTCCGACGAACTCGATGAGCCTGATGCGCTCTTCCTTCTGCCAGCCTTGTCGCTGCGACTGGGCGTTGGCGCGTCTTGCGGCGGCGGGGCAGCGAGTTCCACTTTGACCTCCGATGCGGGCTTGTCTTCCCGCAGACCCTTGAACGCGGCCTGGCGCACGTTGCCGTCGCCCGTCCAGCCGGCGAACTCGATTTCGGCGACGAGCTGCGGCTTCGCCCACTTCACATTGCCCCATTTCGCGCTGGTGGTCTTGCGCGGAGCGTTCGGTCCCTTGAATGGGCTGGTGGGTATTTCCAGCGGGCGCAGCTTCGCGCGCAACGTCTTCTCGACCGCAGCACCGAATCCCGTGCCCACGCGGCCCACATAGGTGAGCTCGCCGCCTCGATACACGCCCACGAGCAGCGAGCGCACGCGCCCGTTGTCGTGCGTCCAGCCGCAGATGATCACTTCCTGCCCGCCGCGGCACTTCGCCTTCGTCCATGTGTCGCCACGGCCCGAGGTGTACGGCGCATTGAGGGCCTTCGAGACGATGCCTTCAAGGGCCATGCGGCAGGAGGAAGCCAGAACAGCTTCGCCGCTGTCCTCGAAATGCTCCACGTACTGCAGTGGCGAGCCTTTCCTGGCGCGCGCGAGCAACGCCTTCAATCTCTTCTTGCGCTCCACGAGAGGCAGCGGCCGCAGATCTTCTTCACCTTCGAACAGCAAGTCGAAAGCGAAGAACACCATGCGCGTGTTCTCGCCCGCTGAGATAGCAGCCTGCAACGCGTGGAAGCTCAGCGTGCCCGAGCTGTCGAAGGCGGCGACCTCACCGTCGATGATGCAGTCCGGCAGCTCAGCGGCCGCCTCGGCGATGCCGGTGAACTTGTCAGTCCAGTCGAGCCCCTTGCGCGTGTAGAGCCTGGCCTCGCCACCGGCAACGTGCAGCTGGAGGCGATAGCCGTCGATCTTGATCTCGTGTCCCCAGCCTTCGCCTTCCGGCGGACGCTCGACGAGACGCGCCAGCTGCGGCGGGATGAAATCGGGCATACGGGAAGGCTTCGAGCTTTTGCGAGCGGGACGGGCGCTGCCAGCATCTGCTTGGCGATCGTCCTCCGCAGGCGCTTCGCTTCGATTCGACTGCCACACGGCATCCGGCTTCGCGACAGCCTTGGTCGCGAGCATGAAGGGGCGAGGCCCGCGCCCCTTGCCCGCCGCGATCTGCTCCATCGGCCGCCCCGAGGCCACCGATTTGTCCTCCATCCGCTCGGCATCGCCTTCGCCGGGCCGCGCGCTCTCATCACGATGTTTGATGAGCAGCCAATTCGTGCGCTTGCCACCCCAGCGATCCCCGCGCATGCGCACGAGCACCCAGCTGCCACTCAGCCTCTCGCCCAGCAGGGTGAACTTGAGCTCACCCTTCTCGAGCTGCGCTTCCGCGGATTCGTCGCCCTCGGGCCGCCAGTAGCCGCGATCCCAGATCTGCACCGTGCCGCCGCCGTACTGGCCTTTCGGGATCGTGCCCTCGAAATCCCCGTAGTCGAGCGGATGATCCTCCACTTCGACGGCGAGCCGCTTGTCCGCGGGGTCGAGCGAAGGCCCCTTCGTGACGGCCCAGGACTTGAAGACGCCACCGAGCTCCAGCCGCAAATCGTAGTGCAGGCGGCGCGCGGCATGTTTCTGGATCACGAAGCGCAATTCCTTCGAGGCGGCGACCCGGCGCGATCCGCTCGGTTCGGCCGTCTTCTCGAAGTCGCGCTTGGCGCGGTATTTGGCGAGTTTTCTGGTGGCCACGATTAGGAACGCAGCGTCGCGCGGCCGGGTTCCGCGTTCAGCGGTGGTGGTGGTGCAGGGCGCTTTCCACGGCATCGAACAGCGACTGCATGCCGAACGATACGTCCTGGATGCGCCCGTTCACGAAAAAGCCCGGAGTGCCGCGCACGCCGCTCTCGAGGGCGCTATCGATATGCTCACGCACGCGCTGCAGGTACACCTCGTCGTCCATCTCCGAGGTGTAGAGCGCCATGTCGAGGCCCAGTTGCTCCGCATAGCCGTGCAAGTGCCTGGCTTGCAGGTGCTGCTGGTTGGCGAACAACAGATCGTGCATCTGCCAGAACTTGCCCTGCGCACCGGCGCATTCGGCCGCCTGCGCGGCGAGGAGCGCGTGCGGATGTACATCCACCAGCGGAAAGTGCCGGTACACGAAGCGCACGCGCTCATTGAAACGCTCCAGCAAGAGTTTCACGGCGGGCGCAGCCTGCTTGCAGTTCGGGCACTCGAAGTCGCCGTACTCGACCACCGTGACGGGCGCGTGATCGGGCCCCAACGTGTGATCGACGCTGCTGACCGGAAGCGTGAGATGGAAATCGGTGTGCTGAGTCATCATGATGTCCGCCGTGCTTTTTCTTATTCTGCGCACACGGGCGCGAAACACACCAGCCTGAGGGATGATGCGCGATGATCGAAACGTTCAATACAGCCGGAGGATTCGAACGATGCTCGAAATGGTGATCGATCAGCGGCGCCGCGATCTCGGCGGCTTCGAGGTGGGACGCGTGCTGCCGTACCAGAAACGGCGCATGGTCGGCCCGTTCATTTTCTTCGATCATATCGGGCCGGTGAATTTTCCGCCGGGCATCCCGCGCACCGTCGACGTGCGGCCGCATCCTCACATCGGCCTCTCCACCGTCACGTATCTCTTCGATGGCGAAATCGTGCATCGGGACAGCCTCGGGTTCGAGATGCCCATCCATCCCGCCGAAGTGAACTGGATGACGGCCGGTCGCGGCATCACGCATTCAGAGCGCTTCGAGCGCGCGCGCGCGCAGGGCGATGCCGTGCATGGCATTCAATCGTGGGTCGCATTGCCTCGCGAGCATGAGGAAGTGGAGCCCGAGTTCATTCACTACGGGCGCGATCAGTTGCCGGTAGCGGAGGAGCCCGGGGTTTTCATGCGAGTGCTCGCGGGCGAGGCGTTCGGGGTGCAGTCCGGGGTGCGCACGCATTCACCGCTTTTCTATGTCCATTGGCAACTCGCGGCCGGTTCGCGCGTGCAGTTGCCCACCACGTATCCGGAACGCGCGGCGTATGTTGCGACGGGGTCGGTCTCGGTGGGCGGGCAGCGCTACGGGGCGGGGCAGTTGCTGGTGTTCACCCAAGGCGCGGATGCGACGGTGACCGCGGACGCCGATGCGATTGTGATGGGGCTCGGCGGGGAGCCGCTGGGTGAGCGCTTCATCGAATGGAATTTCGTGTCTTCGTCGAAGGAGCGCATCGAGCAGGCGAAGGCGGACTGGCGCGCCGGACGCATGAAATTGCCGGACCTCGACGACGGCGAGTTCATTCCGCTGCCCGCGGAGCAGCCGCCACCGCCGGCACCGGCGTTTTCCTAGAGAAGGGGCTTACGGCGCGCGAAACGTGCCGGTCGAGGACAGATCCTCGTAATGCGTGCCCGTCTCCAGGCGCTTGTTCAGCGGCACGCAATAAATGTCGATGGGGTTCCGCCGCCCGCGCAGCGTCATGGGCGGCAGCTCCATCGCATCCACCGCGATGCCGTTCTCGTCCAGCGAGCGCTTGAACGATCGCGAGAACAACATCTCCCCCGCCCGCGCCCGCTGGCACAGCCGTGAGGCGACATTCACCGTATCCCCCACGATGGTGTAGTTCATGTAAGCCGCGGATCCGACGTTCCCCGCGATCACTTCACCTTCGTTGATGCCAATGCCGAGCCCGGTCTCGATGTCGTGATGCTCCTTCCACGCCTGGGCCAGCGCGCCGAAGCTTTCGAGCATCTCACGCGCTGTCAGCACCGCGCGCTCCGGCGCATCCGGCTGGGCCATCGGCACGCCGAAGCCCACCATCAGGCAATCGCCTGCCATGTGGAAGATCGTGCCGTCATGGCGGAAGGTGATGTCGGTCAGC
>JBDZVF010000346.1:0-6994 GCA_040255575.1 Pseudomonadota bacterium
CTCGAACGCGGAGACATCAACGACAGCCGCAACATCGGAAACAGCCGCGGCATCAGCCCCATCGGCGGGAGCGGCACGGCCGCCGGCGGCAGCATCGCCCGCGACAGCATCGCCCGCGGCCGCATCGCCCGCGGCCGTATCACCCGCGGCCGCAACGCCAGAGGCTGCATCGCCAGAGGCTGCATCGCCAGAGGCCACATCGCCAGAGGCCACATCGCCAGAGGCCACATCGCCACAGCCCGTATCGCCAGCTTCCTGGATCGTCTCCGCCCCCGACATCGCCATCGAAAACCTCCGCGTCGAGCTCGAGGATCGCCTCCTCAAACCGGGCGCCTCGTTCACCCTCGCGCCCGTCAACGTGAACGTGCGCGGCTACACCAGCGCCTCGAAAGCCCCGCTCGACCTCGACGCCAATCTCCGCATCGACGACTCCGGCCAACTCCAGGCGAAAGCGCAGTTCACGCCCGACAGCGGCGCCCTCACGGGCCACGTCGATCTCGAGGGTTTCGATCTCGAGTCCGTCCAGCCGTACATCAACGCCTACACGCAGATCACGCTCCTCAGCGGCGTGCTGAAATCGGCTCTGGACATCGAGCGCGACGCCAGCGGCGCCCTCGACATCAAGGGCAACACCGAAGTCACGAAGCTGCGCACAGTCGACAACGCCCTGCGCCAGGACCTCCTGAAATGGGATCGCCTGAGCCTCGAAGGCCTTCGCTACCGCTCCGAGCCGCAGACCCTGACCATCGCGAGACTCGTGGCGCGCGCTCCGTACGCTCGCCTGATCATCGCACCGGATCAATCGCTGAACGTCGTTGAGGCGATGACGCCCACGCCCGGCACCTCGCCACCCGCAGTGCAAACCGTGCAAACCGCGCCGGAGGAGCAGCGCGCGCCCGCAGGCAACCCCGGCGGCATGAAGATCGACATTGGCCGCGTGCACATCACCAATGGCTCGGCAAACTTCGCGGATTTCTGGATCCAGCCGAACTACGCGGTAAGCCTGCAAGGCCTCAACGGCAGCGTCGTCGGCCTCTCCTCCAATCCAAAATCGCGCGCAAAAGTTGCGCTCGAGGGGAAGGTGGACCGTTACGCGCCGGCGCAGATCGGCGGCGAGATGAACCTGCTGTCCGCGGCGCTCTTCACCAACATCAAGGTGAACTTCGAGGGCGTCGACATGAGCTCGGTCACGCCCTATTCCGGGCGTTTCGCGGGCTACAAGATCGAGAAAGGCAAGCTGTCCATCAACGTGGAGTATCACGTCGAGAATCGCAAGCTCGATGCCAGGCAGCGCTTCGTGGTCGATCAGCTGCAGCTCGGCGAGCGCGTGGAGAGCCCGGATGCCGTGCGCCTGCCGTTGCGGCTCGCGGTGGCGCTGCTGAAGGACCGCAACGGCGTCATCGATCTCAACCTGCCGGTCAGCGGCAGTCTCGATGATCCGCAGTTCAAGCTCGGGCCGATCATCTGGAAGGCGTTCGTCGGGCTCCTCACGAAGATCGTCACCGCGCCGTTCGCGCTGCTCGGCAATCTTTTCGGCGGCAGCGAGGAGATGAACCTCATCGACTTCCAGCCCGGCGCCGCGACGCTCGATAACATCGCGCAGGAACGCGCGGCGTCGATCACGAAGGCCCTGACGGAGCGGCCGCAGATACAGCTGGATATCCCCGCCGCGTATTCGCCTGAAGCCGACGGCGCCGTGCTCGCCACGCAGAAACTCGACGCGAAACTCCAGCTTCTCGCCGAGAAGCAGGCCAAACGTGGCACGACCCCCGAGGCGATCCAGGCGATGCTCGAAGATCCCTCGCAACGCTTCGATCTCTTGATGGCGCAATATCGCCTCGACCACGGGCGCGACGCCGCGCCACCGAGCACGGCGGCCGCGGTGCTCGAAACCTCGAGGAAAAAGGTGGAGCCGGCAACACTCACCGCCGCGAACGAGGAGCTGGAAGGCGCCATCAAGAGCACGGAGCAGGTCGCGGAACGTGACCTCGAAGAGCTCGCGCAGGCGCGTGCGCGCGCGATCCAGGATGCCCTCCTCGCCTCAGGGGAAGTGGATCACAGCCGCCTGTTCCTGCTCGGCCCGCGCGCCGCCCCGCCGACGGAGGGCAAGGTGCGCGTGGCCCTCGCGCTCAAATAGCGCCGGGCGCTCCCGGCGCCCGCCGCGCCGGCCAGACGGTGCAGGCGCGAACGGTCGCGCGCGACCGGGCCGACTCACGTCGCACGCGCGCAATCAGAATTTCTGGCTGTAAGTCAGCCCCACCAGGCGCGGCTGAACCGGCGCCACATAGTTCGCGACGATGCTGCACGAGTTGCACTGAGTGAAGCGGTAGCCGTCCGCACGCTTGTCGAACGCATTCGTGACGAAGAGCTCCCACGTATAATTCTTTTCGCCGATCCCGAACGCGAAATCCGCCAGCCCGTAACCGCCTTGCTGACCCAGATCCATGCGCTGCTGGATGCGCAGGTCAGCCCATTGCGCGGACTGGAAGATATACGCGGCCTGCGCATGCCCGTTGAATCCCCCGAGCGGGAACGTATAGCGCGCCACGAGATTGCCTTTGATCTTCGATGTGGCGGGCAGCTGCGTGCCCTTCGGCGCGAGCGGCGCGTCGCAATCCGTGATGGCGGCGCCATTCTCATCGATCTCACCGCAGTAGTTCTCGGTGAGCTCGGGGTTCAGCATGGTCAGGCCGGCCGACAAGGTGAGCGAGCTACTCACCGCCCACGCAAGCTCGGACTCGAACCCTTTCACCCGCGCCGAGCCCGCGTTCGCGATGCGCGTGAGGCTGTTCGCGCCGAGGAAGGCGAACTGAAAGTCCTTCCAATCCATCCAGAAGAACGCGGCGTTGAGCCGCAGGCGGTTGCCGTTCCAGCTCGTTTTCCAGCCGATCTCGTAGTTCTTGAGAAAGTCCGCGCCATACGGCGGCAGATCGCCGACGCGGTTGATGCCGCCGGGGCGGAAGCCCTTCGAGTACGTTGCATACATCAGCTTGTTATCGGAAAAGCGCACCGTCGCGGTGAACTTCGGCGTGTTTCCCGTATCGGACGTGCGCTTGGAGAAGCTCGTGCAAGGCGCTCCATGAAACTCCACCGGCAGACAGTCCCCCGCCTCGCCGAGCCCGCTGCCTATGCCGAGTGGATTGTCGATGCCGAAGCCGCGATATCCGGCGAGCGTGTTGTCGTACTTGAAGTGGCGCACGCCCGCGGTGAGCGCCAGCCACGGGGTGACGTCGAAAGTCGCCTCGCCGAATGCCGCCTGGTCGCGATCGACGCGCACCTGTTCCGTGAGCCACCACGTGTCAGGCCAGCCGGTGACCCATAGCGAATCCGCGAGATTCTGAATGACGTAGCGCTGCTCGATGCCGTGCTGCTGGCGCTGATAGAAGAGGCCCGCCACGAAGCGCAGACGCCATTCTGTCGGGGACGCAATGCGCAGCTCCTGGCTGATCTTCTGGTAACGGTCCTTGGCGAGAATCCATTCCGTTGGATTGATGTGATTGCCCGAGTTGTCCACGATCGGATCCGTGTAGCTCGGGATCGAGATGTCGTACGCCAGCGAGTAATCGGAATAGTCCGTGCGCGCGCTGTCATGGCGCTTCAGGAAGGCACCCGCATAAGTGAGATCGAAATTGCTGATGCGGCCTTCGATCGTGAGCGCGGCATCGCCCCACTGGTCTTCGGAATCATCCGGCGAATAGTGCGCCACGTTCAGGTCGCCGAGCGCGGGGTTGCTGCTGAAGAAGCCGTTCGCCTTGGTCTTCTGGCCCATGAGCGTCGGCGTGATCGTCCAGTTGTCATTGAGATCGACGCGCAGCGCCGCGCGGGCGCCATACGTCGTCACGTCATTGAAGTTGCGCTCCGCGAGGTTCGCGTTGTTGATGGTGATGCCGAACTGCGGAAACGTGCGGATCTGGCGGATGTTGTCGATATAGCCGCCCTTGTGCTCGCCCCATGCAACGAGACGAATCGCGGCGTTGGGTGAGAGCGGCACGTTGACAAAACCCTGCAGCACACCGCCCGGGTCGCCGTGCGCGATGCGATTGCCCTGCGCTTCCCACCCGGCCGCGAATTTATCCGGATCGGGCTTGTTCGTGATGATCCTCACCGTGCCCGCTTCGGAGCTCGCGCCGTACAGCGTGCCTTGCGGACCTGCGAGCGCTTCGACGCGCGCGATGTCGTAGAGATGCAGATCGAGCGCGCCCTGGATGGTGGTGATGGGCTGCTCGTCCAGATACGTGCCGACCGTTGGCAGCGGACCTGAGTGGTTGAGATTGCTGTCGCTCGAAATGCCGCGAATGAGCACGCGCGAAAAGCCCGGGCCATTAGGCCCGCCGCCCGCGCCGCCCGCCTGGAAGGTGACGCTGGGCAGGAACTTCACGTAGTCATCGAAGCCCTGGATCTGCAGCTGTTCGAGCCGTTCGGTGCCGATCGCCTGCACGCTGATGGGAACGTTCTGAATGTTCTCGGTGCGCTTCTGCGCGGTCACGATCACTTCTGCGAGCGCGCCGTCGTCGGCTTGCTGCGCAAAGGCGACAGGTGCGCCGGCGAGGAGAGCGGTTGCGGAGGCGAGAGGTAGTCGGCGGAGCGCCGTGTGTACCGTGGAGTTTCGGGCGCGCTCCAGCTTCCGTCGCTTGCTACGAGTCATCGTGGCACTCCCCGGTTTGTTGTTTGCGCGCAGTGTAGCTGCGTCAATCGTGCCGAATCAAAAGTCCGGTGAAGGGTAGGCCTCGAGCGCAGGGCCGAGCGCCCGCTTCAAGGGTTCGAGCCAGGGCTCGTAGTGACGCCAATGCTCCAAAGCCTCGCGAAAGATAGGCTTGCGCACCTGTTCGGAGCTTGCCGTGCGCACTGCGCGTGCATTCTCGTAGAAGCGCAGGCAGCCCTCTTCGAACGGCAGGCCGCAGTAATCGAGCAAGCGCCGGACTTCGGCTTCCGTGTCCTGCACCATTGTCTCGTAAACGACACGGTGCACCCGGCCGGGCAGCACGCTATCGAAGTGCGCCATGAGCGCGACGTAGTCGCGGTAGTACCGGCCGAGGTCGTCCAGGTCGTAAGCAAAGCCCTGGCCCCGCGCAAAGTGTTGCTTGAACACCGACAGACAGCAGCCGAGCGGGTGCCGGCGGGCGTCGATGATCTTCGCATGCGGCAGCACGAGCTGGATGAAGCCCACATACGCGAAGTTGTTCGGCATCTTGTCGATGAAGAACGGCGCGGAGGTTTTGCGCTGGATGCGGGTCTGCCCGAGGTATTGCTCGCCGAGCGCCCGGCATTCGGCGGCCGTGAGGCTCGCCAGCCCTTCGGGGAAACGCGCGCCGGAGGCGTTCGTCCCAGGGAGCGTGCGGGCGAGGGAGATGAGGTCCGGCAGCTCCATCGTGCCTTCCACGGCGGAATGGCTCGCGAGAATCTGTTCGATCAGTGTCGAGCCGGCGCGCGGCAGACCGACGATGAAGATCGGGTCGGGGGCATCGGCTCCGCAGCCGCGCCTTTGCTCAAAGAACTCCGCGGTCAGGAGGTCGCGGCAGCGGCGCACACGCGCTGACGTGCGATCCGCGTCGTAACCCATCTGCGTGCGTCGCAGGCTGTTGCCGCGGGCGTAGTGCGCGAACGAGTGCTCGTACTCTTCCGTGTCTTCGAGCGCCTTGCCGAGAGCGAAGTGGAACTGCACGCGATCGTCGTCGGTGAGATCGGTGCGCTGAAGCTGCACGCGCATCGCCGCGATGTCTTCTTGTGAGAAGCGGAAGGTTTTGAGGTTTGCAAGGCTCCAGTAAGCTGCGCCTGAACGTGGGGCAAGCTCGATGCATTTCCTGTAGGCATCGATGCTGTCCTGCTGGCGACCGGCCGTTTTCAGCGCGTGACCGTAGTTGAGCCAGACCTTCTCTTGCGTGGGATAGCGCGCGAGCACGCTGCCGTAGAGCTCGATGGATTCTTCGTATCGACCCAACGCTCCCAGTATTGCGGCCTTCAGGTTGCGATAGGTCGGATCGTTCGCGTCCAGCGCCAGGAGTTGCTCGGCCTGCTGGAGTGCCTGCTCGTCCTTGTACTGGCGGTGAAGAACCGTGGCGTAGTTGCGGCGGGCCGCGGCGAACCCCGGGGCGAGCTCGAGACAGCGTTCCAGCAGGTTCTGGGCGTCCTGGTAACGCTCGAGACGCGCGGCGACTTCCGCGAACATGCGGATGGCGGCGACATCGGTGGGGTGCTGCTTCAGGTGTTGGCGGAGCAGCGCTTCGGCTTCGGGGATGTTGTTGTCGCGAAGGGCTGTCGCTGCCTGGACCAGCCGGGGATCTTTCGTGGAGTAGCGGATCTGCTGTGCATACGCGGCGTCGGCGGCGGCGGTGTCGCCCGCGGCGGTGAGATGGTCCGCGAGCGCGCGCCATCCGTCGGGCACTTCAGGGTTCAGTTCGAGGGCATGGCGAAGCGCGACGACGGCAGCGTCGCCCTGCCCCGCCGCGCCGAGCGCGAAGCCCAGTTCGAAGTGGGCAGCGGGCCAGGTGGGATGATCGCGGGCGAGTGACGCCAGGGTGGTGAGCGCCTGGTGTAACGAGTCGCGCTCGCCGATGCGCCGCTGGGCGCTGGCCTTCAGCAGCACTGCGGCCGGCTGGCCCGGAAAGACCTTGAGTATCTCGGCCGCCTGTTCCGCCGCGGCGGCCGGGTTCGACGCGAGCAATGCCGCCGCGTGGTTCAGGGCCACCTGAAGCGTGCCGACCGGTGGGGAGGACATTGGGGCGGATGATGCCACCGCGGGGGTGAGGCGTCAGCTGACGTGCAAACGTCCGTGCGTTCGCGCCTCAGGCTTCAGTGCGTCAGCGCATACACCGCGAAGTTCACGCCCATCTGCATCCCGAGCTTCGCCCCCGATTGCGGGTAATCCGGGTCGTCCGCCCACTGCCAGGAGTCGCCCATGTCATTGTTGAACGCGATCATCACCATTACGCGCCCCGTGTCGTCGAGGATGCCGCGCCAGTGAGGCACCGCGCCGTCGGCGCGATACGGAACACCA
>JBDZVF010000007.1:0-21634 GCA_040255575.1 Pseudomonadota bacterium
TAGCCGACAGCGGCCAGCACACCGAAAGTACCGAGCAGCACCACCGGCACGGCGATCGTCGGAATCAACGTCGCGCGCACGTTCTGCAGGAAGAGGTACATCACCAGGAAGACGAGCACGATCGCCTCGATCAGCGTCTTCACCACCTCTTCGATGGAGGTGCGCACGAACGGCGTGGTATCGAGCGGATACACGATCTCCATGCCCGCCGGGAAGAACGGCTCGAGGCGGTCGAGTGTCGCGTGGATCGCCTTGACTGTATCGAGCGCGTTACGGCCCGCAGCCAGACGGACCGCGACGCCTGCCGCGGGCTGCCCGTTGTACTTGGTATCGCGGATGTAGCTCTCGGAATTGAACGAGACCCGCGCCACATCGCCGATGCGCACCTGCGAGCCGTCCTGATTGACGCGCAGGAGGATGTCGCGGAACTGCTCGGGCGTCGAAAAGCGGGTGGGCCCGATGATGCTGGCCGAGATAGCCTGGCCTTCCGCCGCCGGCAAGCCGCCGATCTGCCCGACCGCGACCTGCACGTTCTGCGAGCGAATGGCCGAGACCACATCGGATGTCGTCAGGCCATACGTGTTGAGCTTTGACGGATCGAGCCAGATACGCATCGCGTATTGCGAGCCGAACATCTGCACGTCGCCCACGCCTTCCGTGCGATTGAGCTGGTCCAGCACGTTGGTGGCGACGTAGTCGGACAGATCCTCACTGTTCATCGAGCCGTTGGTGGAGATGAACCCGAGCACGATGAGGAAGTTGCGCGTCGGCTTCGTGACGCGCAGGCCCTGCTGCTGCACTTCCGCCGGAATGAGCGGCGTGGCCAGTTGCAGCTTGTTCTGCACCTGAACCTGCGCCGTATCGGGATTGGTACCCTGCGCGAAGGTCAGCGTGATGACCGCGGTGCCGTCCGCGTTACTTTCGGACGTGATGTAGTCCAGGTTGTCGATGCCGTTGAGCTGCTGCTCGATCACCTGCACGACGGTGTCCTGCACCGTCTGCGCAGAAGCACCGGGATAGGTCACCGCAATGGCAACCTGCGGAGGCGCGATGCCGGGATACTGCATCACCGGCAAATTGATCATGGCCAGGGTGCCGGCCATCATCATGAGAATAGCAATGACCCACGCGAAGACCGGACGGTCGATGAAAAAACGCGACAGCATGCGGTGAGCCCTCAGCGGCTCGCGACTTCAGTCGCCGCGCCAGCCTTGGGTGTCTCGGTGGACTCCACCGCCTCGACGACACGCACCTTCTGACCTGGCCGCGCCTTCTGCAGGCCGTCGACGATCACCCGATCCCCCGCTTTCAGACCGCGGGTGACGAGCCACGCATTGTTCACGACGTGATCCGTGCCGATCACGCGCTCTGCCACGGTGTCATCGGCTTCGACAACGAGCACGGTCGCTTCACCGCGCTGGTTACGAGTGACGCCGCGCTGGGGCACGAGCAGCGCGTCGGGTCGCTGGCCCTGGACGAGCTCCGCGCGCACGAACATGCCCGGTAACAGCTCGCGCCTGGGATTCGGAAAGATCGCACGCAGCGCCACCGCGCCGGTGCCGGGATCGACCGAGACTTCGGACACCTGCAGCTTGCCGGCTTCCGGGTACTGGCGTCCGTCTTCGAGCGTGAGCGTGACTTCCGCCTGGTTTGCGCCGTCCTTGCGCAGCTCGCCGCTCGCAAGCTGCCGCTGCAGGCGCACCATCTGAGCGCTCGACTGTGAGATGTCCACGTAAATCGGGTCGAGCTGCTGGACCAGCGCGAGCGCCTGACTCTGGTTGGCGGTCACGAGCGCGCCTTCCGTCACCAGCGCGCGGCCGATCTGGCCGGAGATCGGAGACCGCACCTGCGTGTACACCAGATTGATTCGCGCGGCTTCTACCTGCGCGCGCGCCGCTGCAACGTCTGCCTCCGCCTGCGCGTGATCGGCTACGGCATTGTCGTAATCCTGCTGGCTCACCGCGTTCGCTGCGATGAGCGGCTTGTAGCGCTCTTCGAGCAACTTCGCGGACACGAGATGCGCTTCAGCGCGTTTCAAGGTCGCCTCCGCGGAGCTCAGGGCGGCCTGGTAAGTGGCAGGGTCGATCTGCAGCAGTTGCTGCCCCGCGCGCACTTCGGTGCCTTCCGTGAACAGCCGCTTCTGCACGATGCCGGAGACCTGCGGGCGCACCTCCGCGATCCGGAACGCCGTCGTGCGGCCGGGGAGCGTGTCCGTGATGCTCACGCTACGGGGTGCGAGCGTGACGACTGCGACCTCGGGCACCTGCGCGCTGCCTCCACCACTGCCCTGAGCGCCACCGCAACCGCTGAGGCCGGCGGCAAGGCCAAGGACGAGAAGAGCAACGGGGCGAACATTCTTATGGCTGGTCATCGGCGTCGGAATTGTCATCGTTGAGGCGGGACCCATTCGTCACCATGCGCTCGAGGAGCTGGATCAGAACGGAGACTTCCGCGGGTTTGAAGTCGCTGAGGTGCTGGGCGACGGCTTCGAGCGCGAGCGGGCGGATCGCGCGCGCGACCTGCCGGCCTTTGGCCGTGAGCTCCAGGTGCACGACCCGTCGGTCGGTCGCGCTGCGCCGGCGGCGCAGGAGGCCTTTGCTCTCCAGCCGGTCGAGCATGCGGGTCATGGACCCGCAGTTGACCTGGCTCTCGCGCGCGAGTGCCGCCACGGTATCCACGTTCTCGTAATAGATGAGCGCGAGCGGCTCCCACTGCATGGCCGTGAGCCCGAGCGGTTGCATCTTCACGTCGATCCCCCGCAGCAGCGAAGTGAACGCCCGCTTGAGCAACGGGCCCACGTTGCGCGCGGGCTCGGTACGGTCGGGGTCTGGGGCGGCGTGGGCAGAACGAGACACGGTGGAACGGAGCTGGCGTGAAAGGGGCGCGATAATCGTTGCAGGGGCAATATTTGTCAAGGCAACTACTTCGGGGAGGGACCTGCGCCGGGTTGCCTCTTGCCGGGATCGAATGTGATCGAACTCGCAGCCTGATTCGGCAAGTCCCTAGGCCGCGGACGCCAGTCGCCGCAGGATGTGCGAAGCAGCACCCTGTCTCGGCACTGAGGCGTTTTCATAATGAGCCATGCTCTCCCGCACGCCTCGCATCCGCATGACGTTCGTCGCCGCTGCCACCCTGGCAGCGGTTTTGTTACTGCTGGCCGCGATCGGCAACACCGTGCGACTTCACGGTGGGTCGCGCGCGAATACGGTGGATATTGCCGGTCTGCCAGTGGCCCCCAGGGGCAAGCCAGTTCGCCTCGAAGGAACGGTGACCTACGTCGATGAAACGCATCAGGTCGCTGTCCTCCAGGATGACACGGCCGCCGTCGCCGTCTCCATGTCTGATGGCGTGGTCTTCCAGATCGGCCAGCGCGTCGCGCTCCAGGGTGTCCTGCCGGCGAACTATGACCCGCTAGCGCCGTTGCCCCTGGCGCTCGAGCGACCCGACGTGACCGTTCTCAAGCAGAACGTGGAGCTGCCTGCCCGCCGCGTGTCGATCATGGATCTGTACGGCGGCTTCGAGCCGGCGCGCTTCGAGATCTCGGGTATCGTCAAATCGGTTCGCCTGCAGGACGGGCAAGTCCTCGTCGATGTGGCCGGCGATGGAACCAACCTCGTCGTCGTGCTTGGTCACGGCGAGCTTCAGCAGCTGCAATCGCTCGTCGATGCGCGCGTGTCCACGCAGGGTGTGCGCTTCGTGGCGCTCACACCCACCGTGGCATGGATGCTTCTGGCAAACGATGCGCGTGACATCGTCGTGACCGAACGCGCGCCCGCGAGCACGCCGCTCGTCGGCTCATTGCGGGCGCTGGTCGCGGAAGCCAGATGGAGCACGGAAGGGCATCGCGTGCGCGCGCGCGGCCGCGTTCTGAAAATCCTCAGTCCCACGTCCTTCCTGCTCACTGACGAAACCGTGTCCGTTCCCGTGGAGTCGCTGGACCCGCTGGACGCACGCGAAGGGCAGATCGTCGAGGTGGAAGGTTGGCCGGTCGACATGCAGCACGCCATGGTGCTGCAGGGCTCGCGGATCGTGTCCGCCGGTCTGCCCCTCCTCTCCCCGAGCGCCTCGGAAGCTCATCGCCAAGTCACCTCCGCGGGGTTGCAGGCACTGGGACAGTCGGCCGCATCACAGGGCATTGCCGTGGAAATGAAGGGTGTCGTGACGGGCACCCACGCCACGCTCGGAAACGTCTTCGTGCAGGATGCAACCGGCGGCACGTTCGTCAGAGTCCCGAATCAACCTCTGGCGCTTTCGCTCGGGCAGCACATCACGGTGCGGGGCGTGACGAGTGCCGGTGACTTCGCACCGATCATCACCAACGCCATCCTGGAACCTGGACAGCCCGGCCCGCTTCCCTCCCCCGCCCCCGTGACCGCCGAGGATCTCAACAACGGCTCGCTGGACGCAAGGTGGGTGGAGATCGAAGGCAAGGTCCGCACCATCGAAACACCGTTCCCGGGCCTCAGCGTGTTCAAGCTCGTGACCAACATGGGTGCGAGCGTGGATGTGAGCGTGTCTGATCCGCCGGCAGACCTGAATCTCGCAACCCTCACCGATGCCAGGATTCGCATCGGCGGCGTGCTGGGCGCGCTCGTGAACTCCGATGGCCAGGTGGTCGGGCGCCGGCTCGCGGCATTCCCCCTCTCGCGCATCACCGTGCTGGCCTCATCGCCGCCCGATCCCTTCACGCTCGAGCCCACTCCCATCGGGGACCTGTTACACCACAGGCATTTCTTCAACGGGAACCGTACGCACGTCTCCGGCACCGTTCTTCTGCAACAGGGCCCGACGATCTACATGCAGGACGCAACCGGTGGCCTCAAGGTCACCGCTGCGAATGTTCAGGTCAATCCGGGCGAGCGCGTGGATGCCGTCGGTTATGCCGCGCCGGGTGTTTATCGACCGGTGCTGACGGAAGGGAGAATCCAGAAGCGTGGCCGGGGGATGCTGCCCGAGCCTCAGGCCATTACCGCGGAAGAGGCGCTCACCGGCAAGTACGAGTATCGACTCGTGACGCTAAAAGCACGCGTGCTGGGCCAAAGCCCGGGTGCCAACCAGCAGTCGCTCATCCTTCAGAGCGACGACTACAGCTTGCGCGCCGAAGTGAGTCAGCGCGTGCCGCTTTCCATTGCGGATGGCTCCATCATCTCGCTGACCGGTATCTGCATCATCGAGTCCGCTAACTCCAGCGGCGCCACGTTGGTGCCGAGTGCATTCAAGATCATGGTTCCCGGTCCCGACTACATCAAGGTGCTGGTCGCGGCCCCTCGCTGGAACGCGCGCAATGCGACCCTGCTGGTCGGAGGGCTCGCCTGCGCGACGTTGATTGTGCTGGCGTGGGTGTGGCTCCTGCGAAGGCGCGTGCGCGTGCAGACCCACGAGATCGAGGAACAGCGCGCGTTCCTTCGCGAAGTCATCGACAGCTCACCGACGCTCATCTTCGTGAACGACGCGGACGGCCGCTTCACGCTCGCGAATCGGGCCGTCGCCGACATGTACCGGACTACTCCGGAACAGATGATCGGCAAGAGCATCGAGCAGATCACCGCGAAACCCGATGACGTGATCTGCAACGCAGATGACGATCGGGCGATCATCGCCTCGCTCGCCGAAACCCACATCCCGGAAGTCGCCTGCGAGGATGCGGAGGGTCGCAAGCGCTGGCTGCAGATCACGCGGCGACCCATTCGCCGCAAGCTCGATTCGCAGGTCGCCGTGCTCAGCGTCGCGAACGACATCACCGACCGCAAGCTCGACGAGCAACGGCTCGTGCAGGCGCGCATCGCCGCCGAGGCCGCCAACAAGGCCAAGAGCGAGTTCCTGGCGAACATGAGCCACGAGATCCGCACGCCGCTGAACGGCGTCATCGGGATGCTCGACCTGCTCGATACCGGAGCGCTCGACGCCGAGAACCAGAGCATGGTGGAAACCGCGAGGAGCTCGGCGGACACCCTCCTCTCCGTGATCAACGATGTGCTCGACTTCTCGAAGATCGAAGCGGGCAAGCTGACGCTCGAACAGATCGACCTCGAGCTCGCGCCCCTGGTCGAGGAGGTGTCGACCCTCTTCTCGCGGCAGGCGCATGACAAGGGCATCGAGCTCTCGTGCTTCATTCATCCCGAGGTGCCGGCGATCGTTCGCGGCGACTCGACGCGGCTGCGCCAGGTGCTCACCAATCTCGTTTCGAATGCCATCAAGTTCACCGAGCGGGGCGAGGTGTTCGTGGGTGTGGAGCTCGCGGGCCTCGAGCCGCTTGCGGATGGCCGGAATGCCGCGAAGATCCGCGTGGAAGTGCGTGACAGCGGCATCGGCATGTCCCAGGACGTTTTGGCCCGGCTGTTCCAGGCATTCACGCAGGCGGACAGCTCGACCACGCGGCGCTATGGGGGCACCGGACTCGGCCTCACGATCGCCAGGCGACTGATCGAAGCGATGGACGGACAGCTCAGCGTCAAGAGCGAGCCGGGTGTGGGCACGACTTTCACGGTGACGCTCACCCTGCCCTGCGCGCCTGTGGGCACACCGCGGTCGAATATCGCGGGTCTCGCCGGCCTGCGGGCCCTCATCGTAGACGACAATCGCACGAATCGATTTGTGCTCGAGAATTACCTCGCGAGTGCGGGGGTCGAGCATGCGTCCGCGGCCAGCGCGCGCGAAGGGCTCGAGGCGGTGAGTGCCGCGCGGGGTCGTGGCACGAGCTTCGACGTGATCCTGCTCGATTACCAGATGCCGGAGATGGATGGGCTCGATTTCATCGCGAGCCTGCCAGACCAGGCAGGTGCCGCGAGCATTCCGTGCGTGATGTTGAGCTCGCTGGGTGATCGCGCGGATTTGCCGCATTCACGCGGGGTGTCCGCGTGGCTCGGCAAGCCGGTGCGACGCGCGGCGCTGCTGCGAGTTCTGGCTGGCCTCGTCGGGCAAAGCACCGCGCAGTCGAACACGGGTGTGCGCAAGATCGCGCGTTTCGCGGGCGTTAGCGTGCTGCTGGCTGAGGACAATGTCGTTAACCAGAAAGTCGCGTTGCATGCGCTGAAGGGGCTCGGCATCGAACCTCACGTCGTGATGAATGGGCGCGAGGCGCTCGAGGCCGTGCAGCAGCGCCACTTCGATGCGGTGCTGATGGACTGCCATATGCCTGTGATGGATGGCTACGCTGCCACGATGGCCATACGGTTGTGGGAGCGAGCACGCGGCAACCGACGCATTCCCATCATTGCGATGACAGCGAATGCGCTGGATGAAGACCGCGAGCGCTGCCTGCAGGCCGGCATGGATGAGCACATTGCGAAGCCCTTCAAGCGGGAAGAGCTGGCGGCGGCGCTCGCGAAGTGGCTCGCCACGAGTGAAGCCGTGGCGTGAGGGCGGGGCGCGCGGAAGGTCACGCGCCCCGGCTCGACAGACCCGCGGCGCTGCTATCGAACGGCGCCAAACTCGGGCGGCGGCCTGCGGTGGCGGGTCGCCGCTTCATAGGCTGAGGCGATCCGAAACAGCAGTGGCTCCTCGAACGGGCGCGCGATGAAATCGACGCCCACGGGCAGTGCCGCCGGCACAGGCCCGACGAGTCGCGTGCCATCGACCGACCCCTCCTTGTTGTCGGCCACGCGATCCCAGACGTTCGTGGTAAACCCTGCCGGCACCGTGATGACCGGGAAGCCCTGTTGACCGATGAGCGACCACCCGATCGGCAGCCGCCCGTTCGACGGCGGCTCGCGCGGCGAGGTGAGCTTGCGCGGCGGCACGGTCGACATCGGCGCCACAAGCGCGTCGAGTTGCTGCTCCTGCATACACTGCAGAAGAATGGTCCGCGCGGCGAAGCGCCCCTGCAGGCGAACCGCGGTATCGAGCGTAGTGGCACGCTCGGCCTCTTCGCGCGCGAGCTTGCGATCCGGGAAGTTCGGGTCCTGATAGAAACGGGCCTTGGTGATGAGATCCGCGTTGCTCTTGATGTTCGCGTCGCCCCGCTCGCGCAGATACCGATTGATCTGGTACTTGCCTTCGCCAGGCGCCTCGAACCCACCGGCGTTGAAGTTACGCAACGAAAGCTGCGATGTGACGCGCGAAGGATCTTCACGCAGCGTGAGAAGCGTGGCGATGTCGGCGCCGGTTGTGGCGGAAGACCCCGATCCGGCGGAGGGCCCAGACGCGCTGGAAGACGCGGAGGGGAACAGCTTCGGGAACTGTCGCGCAAATGCGGAGTTCAGAAGCTCCGGCGCGTAGCGCGCCATGCACGCGGTAAACAACTCCCCCTCCGGGCCGGGGTCGACGACGGTCGCGCCGAGCGACCGCAGATCGACGAGCGCGCGCTCGATGAGCGCGATGCTCTCTTCGTCAGCCTTCGTCACCAGCGATCGCCGCATGTACTCCCGCAGCACACCGACGCGAACGCCATCGAGACGTTGCGCATGGGCAAAGCTTGCGTAGGGCTGCTCGGGCTTGCGGCCGATGCTGAACGCGGTCATTTCGTCCTTGGGGTCGTAGCCCGCGTAGGCGTCCAGGATTTTCGCTGTGTCCTCGACCGTCCGGCAGATCGGACCCACCCGCATGACGAGGCCTGATCCGATCATCCCGTCGCGGCTCACGAGCTCCTGAGTGGGAGCGATCCCGACTGCGCTGTTCACCGACGCCGGCCAGCGCACCGAAACTACGGTTTCTTCAGCGATGCCGCACATGACGAGATTCGCCGCGACGGCGGTTGCCGATCCCGCGCTCGACATGCCGGGCTCACGTTCCGTGTCGTAGGGGTTGCAGAAGGTGCCGCCGAATGAGCTGCGCGCTCCGTCCACTGCGTACTCGGCCAGGTTCGATTTCGCCAGAATGATTGCGCCGGCCTCGCGCAGTCGCTTCACGAAGGTTGCATCGTCAGGCGGGCGGTCGTTGGCGTAGTCGGCGTCCGCGCCGGACGTCGTTCGCATGTCGAACGTGTCGTACTGGTCCTTGATAGCGAGGACGACCCCCTGGAGCGGACCGACCAGTCGGCCGGTGCGGGCGAACTCCCGATCCTGTGCTGCTGCGGTTTCGAGCGCGTCCGGCATGTTCGCGGCATCGTCGGACGCGTCGGTCATGCTGCGTGCCTTGCGCGCGTCGAACTTCCACGCTTTGCGGGCCGCGGGGCGAAGATTCAGCGTGGACAGCGCGTTGATCTGTCGCGCGTGTTTGATCGTGGTGACGGGACCGAGGATGCCCTGCGGCTGCTTGACGCACGTGCCGTTGTAGGCCTGGATGCGCTTCAGGTACGCCTCAACGACGCCCCTCGTGGTGATTTGCTTGCTGAGGATCGCCTGCTGGATCTGCGCGATCGTTTTTTCCTGGATGTCGAACTTCGGCTCGGCTCCGTGCGAGATCACAGTCTTTGCGCTGAGGAGCGTGGCTAGCGTCACCGCGGCCGCCAGGATGTAATTCCGCCGATTCATCGTGCGTTCCCCCTACGTCGATTGCGGCTGCGCGCCGCCGCGGGGGAGTGTAATGCTGCAGCGGGGGCGTGTAGCCGTTGTCGGTCGCGATGACCGGCTACTGCGCTGAACGGCTACTGCGCTGACGAGCCGCTCTGCGCTGATGGGTCACTGCGCTGACCGGCCTCGGCGCTGACCGGCCTCGGCGCTGACTGGCTGCTGCGCTGGCCGGCGACTGCGCTGGCGAGCCGCTGCGCGCTGATGGGCCACTGCGCTGACCGGCCTCGGCGGTGACTGGCTGCTGCGCTGGCCGGATCGGTTCCTGTAGTGTATGTCGTTCGTTCGGCGGCCTTGGCGCGGGGCTTGGCGCCCTCCGTTCTGGCAGGCATACACAGCACTGGAACTTCCATGACCCAGACGCACACACCCTATCCCATCGGCACGCCCGGCATTGCATGGGGCGAAGCAGAGCGCGCTCAGTGGCGGGCGCGGCAGGCTTGGAAGCGCAGTTACACGGACGAGGTGGTCGCGAGAATCGAGCCTCTTTCCGCGCGGTTCGTCGTAACCGGATACGGCGAGCTGAACTACTCCCCCGACCGCTACCGCCTGCTCTCGATCCGCAATCGGAATTGGCGGGACGACAAGCCCCTGCTGCTGATCACAGGCGGCGTTCACGGCTATGAAACCAGCGGCGTCCACGGAGCGCTCGAGTTTCTGGCGCAGCACGCCCAACGTTACACCGACCGGATCGATTTCCTGGTGGCGCCGTGCGTGAGTCCGTGGGGCTATGAGCGCATTCACCGATGGAATCCACACGCCATCGATCCAAACCGTTCCTTCCGCGAAAACAGCCCCGCGGAAGAATGCGCCGCGTTGATGCGGCTCATCGCCCCGCTGCGTGCGCGCGTTCTCGTCCACATTGACTTGCACGAGACGACGGATACGGACGAAAGCGAGTTTCGTCCGGCCCTGGCGGCGCGCGACGGCAAACCCTTCGAGCCCGGAACCATCCCCGATGGCTTCTATCTCGTGGCCAATAGCGAAAACCGACAACTGCTCTTCCAGGAGGCGGTCATCGCCTCGGTAGCAAAGGTGACGCACATCGCCCCGGCAGATCAGAACGGCCAGTTGATTGGATCAGACGTGATCGCGCCCGGGGTGATCGAATATCCCGTGCGGGAGCTGGGGTTGTGCACGGGGATCACGGGCGCTCGCTACACGACGGTGACTGAAGTGTATCCGGATAGCCCGCGAGCCAGCCCCGAACAATGTAATGCGGCGCAGGTTGCGGCGGTGTGTGCGGCGGTGGATTTCGCGCTGCGCAATCGGTAGCGGCTGGCGAAGCGCAGCGGACGGTCACTCACGCGAGCGGCACGCTGGCGCAGACCGTCGCCGATGACGCCACCAACGGGCGGGTTGCTTTACCGCCCTTGGAGCCGCTTGCTGCGCGCTTTTCAGAGATGTCGGCGCCGCCATCGTCCGGCTCAATCGGCCGCTTTCGCTTCTCGGTCGCGCGCGACCCGGCAGATTCCGCTGATCGGTGCGACGTGCGCGAGCCGCTGCGCGAAGTATTTCGGAACCCACGAGAGCTCCGCGTACTCGCACGGTGCAACGAGGTGGCACCCCACACGACCGACCAGGCCGCAAATCCAGTCAGCACATTGCAGGGTCTGAAACAGGTGGCTTTCCGCCTGCATGGGCGGCTCGATCATTCGTACGAGCCGAGAGTCCCGGAACATGTCGCCCGAGGCCGAGGCGATGAGTTCCTCGCGCGATCTTCTGTCCTGCTCGTCGAGCACGGTCAGGAAAAGACTGCTGCAGTGATCGCAATACTCGTCCAGCCGGTTGATGGCTTCCTCCAGCACCGTTCGGTAAAGGCGCTTTGAGTCGTGCTCTTCCGGTGATCGGGCCTTCTCGACTCCCACATAGAAGACCATGCCCTGCTCCTTCTTGATTCGATTGAGGAGCCGCGCCGTAGCGCGCCGAAGCTGCGCGTACCGAAGTACGTTCCGCGTCGTGTACAGCGACGCCCCCTTCTTTTCCCAGCGATGCGCGGGCACGCCCGCCCTCTCGATCTCAAACGACAAAAGGCTGCACTTGAGATGGTAGAAGAAGGACGCGAACGGCCGGACGTGCTCCACCGGAAGCACGATCCCGCCAAGGCCGAAAACCGGGCTCGTGTTGTGGATCGCGTGCGAGCGACTGACAAAGGGACCCACGTGGCCGAACTCGTCGAGATACGCGACATACACAGCGTTCGACGTGCCAGAAGCGCGAAAGCCCGCGCTTTCGCGCGGGCCTCGGAAGTGGAGGCGGTGCATGGCACCGGACGTCCGGCCGAGAGTGTAGATATCACCCGGACCGAGAGCAAGTGAAGCGTCGAGCATTTTTCGAATCCTTGAAGGGCTGGGAGGGGAAACGACTCTCGCCGCGCCGTCCGGGGAGGCATCAAACGCGCGGTGAACTGCGCCGAGAATGCCCTTCGAAACGAAAAAAGCCGACGCGCATTCGTGGTGGAAGCACCCAGAAATGCACCGCGTCACGGGTGCGCGCGAGTCAGTACACGAATGGAATGAGCCGTTTCGTCCGTCGCCGGTAGCTCGCGTACACCTCGCCCAAGCCCTCCTCGAGCGCCCGCTCTTCGACGTGTATGCGATACGAGAAGACGAGAAGGGTCGGCACCATCAGCACGAGCACCGACCATACGTTGCCGATGCAGAGCGCGAAACCGAGGAACTGCATGAACGCGCCGGTGTAGCTTGGGTGGCGAATCAGTCGGTACGGGCCGGTGTCAATAACCTGCTGATCCTTTGCGACGCGGACGTCCACCGTGAAATAACGACCCAGGTAGAAAATGGCGTACCAACGCAGCAGCGCGCCGGGAATGAAGATCGCGAGCCCTGCGATCCGCGCGAGATCGATGCGGGCGAACGCGCCGCCTGGAAAGGCATTCGCGACCACAAATGCAGCCGCGATGCTCGCCCCCACCACGACCCAGATCAACCTCAGCGAACCCGCATCGGCCGCCTTGTCCCGTTGACCGCGTCGCTTCGCGATCGTCAGCAGCATTTCAGATGCGCCGTAAAGCATGCCGACAACCGATGCGATGTCCATGTTCGACGCGATGTCCATATCTATTGCCATGTGCATCCTATGTGGGCTTACTCATGCGGGCTTTCGCATCGAGGCGAGCATCTGCTCATCGCGCGTCGCCGAGGCGCGTAGCACAGACGCGAGTGCGCCTTGCTCATGGACGAACCGCGCAAAGGCCTTCAGGTGCGTGTCGGTCCATTTGCTCTCGTCATGCGCGCCCATCTGCAGGTTGCGCTGGGCCGCCATGCGCGCGGCGGTCTGTCGCAGCCGGGCAGCGATCTCTCGGTAGCTCCTGGCCAGATCAGCGTACACGCCATCTTCCTGTTTGGAGTGCTCGTCCTCGAGAACCAGCATCGCACGGTGCAGCTCGAGAGTCTCAGCAAGCTCGCTCAGGTAAACAGCCATTCTTCTCGGCACGCTGGCGTGTTGCGCGAGCCCGGCCCCACACGTGGCTATGTCACCCGGCAGGATCTCGTCCAGCACATCGAGGATCATCGCCCAGCCAAGTTGCGTGTCTGCGGCCCACTCGTCCGGAGTCTGCGTCGTTAGCGTCAACTGGCAGCCCTGCTCGAGCGGCTTGATGTCGAGGGTTACCCGATCCTCCTCCGGAGAATACTTGGGCACACGCAATGTGAAGACGATGCGCCTTGGTGGGTCGAGCTCGAGATATCCGCCCTCGTGCAGCACCTCTTCACCGTGCCGGCGATCCACGATGGCATACTGGCCGCTGACGCGCGCATCGATGTCACAGCGCACGATCTCGCCGGTGGCGGTGGTGTAGAGGAACCGACGAACCGTCTGGGGATCGAGCCACGCGTCGTAGACACGTTCCGCCGTCGCGGCGAAGTAATGTTTTAGCGTTACGGTCGCCATCTTCGAGTCTCCTGCTGCAGTGTCTGGTCTCAGCTTCTGGACCCGCTCTGTCCCGCGGGCACGCTGCCCTCGATCGACAGCGCGGGCCGTTCCCATGGATCTGCATCCAGGGCCGATACTGATTGATCGGAAACGTTTCGGAAAGCGCCGGCTGGGTCCATGGTCGCGCGCGCCCAGCCCTGCCGGCGCGCAGGGCGAGCGGTTTGCCGACGGCTTCAGCCAATCCGCCCGACCTTTTGCGAGTGGCACCCAACCGCCCTTGCGAACCCGCCAGACCGCACTTGCTAAACCCGCCTAAGAACCCGCCAGACAGCGATTGCGAACCTAGCCAGGAACCTGCCCCACCGCTCCTTTTGAACCTACCAACCGCTCCTTTTGAACCTACCCCAAGCGCTTTTTGCGGCCCTACCTACCGCTTTCGCGAAACCGCCCAACCGCCTTTGCAATTCCGCGCGATCTCTTTTTCCGCCGTCCCGCCCGTGAACTTGCAATACTCCCGCGCGAAGGGAGCACCCGGTGAAATACGCGCCATTGGTCTGGAGCGCCCTCTGGCGCAAGCCGACAGAAGCGGTTCTCACGTGGCTGACGGCGACGGCAGCGTTTGCCCTCTTCGGCCTCATGCTCGGAGTGAACGCGACCCTGCAGTCGTACATCGAGTCCGCGCCCGCCGACATCATTTCCGTATTCGCACGATTCCCCTCCGTTCGTCTGCACGTCGGAATGCGCGACGCGATCGAGCGCATCGACGGCGTCTCCGCCGTCGCGGTTCTCTACGGACTCAGCGGTCATCACATCGACCCCCGCAACTCCGTTCACATCCTCACTGTCGGCGAGGGCGCCCTTCGCGCGCTATCCGATTTCGACATCACGCCGGCTCAATGGGCGCGATTGTTCCTGCAGCCCGATGCGCTCTATGTAAGCCGTAAGGCCGCATCTCGATGGGATCTCAGCGAAGGAGACACGTTCGTCATCACCGGCATGCCGCGCGCCGACGGCTCCGAAACGTGGCCGTTCCAGGTGATCGGGGTCGTTCCGGACAGGCCGGATTCCGACGGATTCCTCCTCGGCAATTATCACTACATCGATGAATCGCGGCCGGCTCAGGATCGCGGCCGCGACGTCTCGTTCCAGGTGCGCGTGCTCGAAACGGCGCGAAGCCGCGAGATCAGTCGGCAGATCGTTCGGCTCTTCGCAACCTCAGGCACTCCGACAAACAGCATCTCGCGGCGGGAGGCCAGTGAGAACATGGCGAACTCCGACGGCCATCGCGCACTCGCAACGTCTGTCGTAGGGGCTGCGGGCCTCTTCATGATCCTGCTGCTGATCGCGAACGGGATCGCTCAATCGGTCCGCGAGCGCGCGCCGGAGCTCGCGATGCTGAAGGCACTCGGCTTCGGAAACCGGACGCTGATGGGCCTGGTTGTTTGTGAGGCGGCGATCCCCTGCGTCGCGGGCGCCGTTCTGGGGCTGCTGCTCGCCGGGCAGCTTGCCCGCTGGCCCGCGAAATTCCTGCCGGGGGATTTCGCCAATCTGCCGGTACCCACGATGTCGGTGAGCGTAATGCTTCAGGCAATCGGATTCGCGGTTGTGCTCGCCTTGCTCAGCTCGGTAGTTCCGCTGATGAGAGTGGCACGTGTGAGTGTCGTCTTGCAGCTGCGGAACGCGGCCCGATGAGAGTCCTGGCCCAGATGCTGGTCGTAACGCGCCTCGGTCTGCTGACGCTGCCTCTGCGGAAAGGCCCATCGTTGGTGATTGTCCTGTGCATGGCCTGCGTCGCAGGCGTGTTGCTTTCGGTCCTTTCGGTGACCACCGGTTTGTTGCACGCATCCGAGGTGGCAGGCAGCCCGGGTCGGGCCATCGTGTTCTCCAACGACGCGTATCCCCGCCCCGGCGGACGGGCCGAGGAAGGGAGCCACATTCCTCAGGAATCGCTTGCGATTCTGGTAAGTGCTCCAGGTATTGCGCGACGTCCCGACGGTAAGCCAATCATGGAAGGGGAGTCGCTCGCGCTGCTTCCGCCCGTTGAAGGCTTTGCGTTCGGCACGCTGTTCGTGCGCGGTGTCGGGACTGGCAGCTTCGCCATGCGACCCGACTTCAAGCTGACATCCGGACGCCTGTTTCGGCCCGGCCTGCACGAGATCATCGTCGGGACCGGCGCCCAGCACGTGTTCGGCCTCAAAGTGGGTGATCGGGTGATCATGCCGGACGGCGAGTGGCCGATCGTCGGCGCATTCTCCGCGGGCGGCGGCATCATGGAAGGCGAGCTGCTGGGTGACGCGCTGACGGTCATGTCCGCAATCAGGCGCACTACCAGTTACAGCAGCGTGCTCGTCGACCTTGAAACTCCAGCATCCTTCGATGAGTTCAAGCGTTGGCTGACGAGCAATCCGGCCCTGAGCCTCACGGCCGAAAGACAATCGGAATACTACCGACGCGTCGCGCGGCGCTACTCGGGCTTCTTCACGGCGGTGGCGTACGTTGTCGGCCTGGTGATGGCGCTTGGAGCGTTATTCGGATCCGTGAAGATCCTGCATGGCACCGTCGATTCACGGGCGCGGGAGATCGCAACTTTGCGCGCCATCGGCTACGAAGCGCTTCCGGTCGCCATGTCGGTGGTGCTCGAGGCCGTTGTACTGTCACTGACCGGAGCGCTGCTCGGCGCGTTGGTGGCCCGGGCTGTCTTCGATGGCAGGCTCCAGGCGATCTTCAATGCCGTATTCACGTTATCGATCTCGCCGAGCCTCATCGCGCTCGGAATGGCATGGGCCTTCGTCCTCGCCCTCCTCGGCGGACTCGGCCCCGCGATCCGCAGTGCGCGCCTGCCGGTCGCGGAGGCTTTGCGGCAGGCGTGAGAAAGGGAATCGCCCACCCCCGTGCTTGCGCCACCAGCCTCTCGGAACGTCGACTGCTGCTCCTTATCATTCACCCCACGCTATCCTCCACCCCACGTTCCGCGCAGCTCTCGCGCGTTGGTCGGATACTGGCGTGCCTGGTGTTGCACGGTGATCCAGTGGTCTGTGGTGAACGCATCGACGGCCCAGCGACCGTTGAAGCGGCCGATGCCGGAGTTCTTCTCACCTCCGAATGGGCTGAACGGCAGATCGTTCACGGGCTGATCGTTGACGTGCGTCATGCCGGCTTCCACCTGCTGTGCGAATCGCACGCCCCGTTCGATATTCCCCGTGAAGACGGCGCTCGACAGGCCGTAGTTCGTAGCGTTTGCGAGCTCGAGCGCGTGGGCCTCATTCCTGGCGCGAATCAGCGGCGCAACAGGACCGAAGATCTCATCGCGCGCGAGCGGGTTCTCGTTCGAGACATCACCGAACACGTGAGGGGGCAGTACCCAGCGCTGCGCCTCGCCGCTGACGAGCTCGCGCGCGCCTGAGCCCCGCGCTTCCTTGATGCGCTTCGTGAGGCCTTCGAACTGACTCTGATTGATGATGGGGCCGATCATCGTATCGTCTGCGTCGGCGTCACCCACCTTCAGTTGGCGCACACGCTCGCTGAAGCGGGCCGCGAAGTCGTCGTACCGCCGCTCATCGACGATGAAGCGATTCGCGATCATGCAGATCTGCCCCTGGTGTAGAAACTTGCCGAACACCGCCGCATCGACGGCCTGATCGAGATCGGCATCGTCGAGGATCACGAAGGGCGAGTTGCCACCGAGCTCCAGCTCGATGCGCTTGATGATCGGCGCCTCGACGGCGAGTCGTCCGATGTGTCGGCCGACCGGCGTGGAGCCGGTGAACGAGATGACGCGCGGCGCGTCGTGCGTGACGAACGCGTCACCGATCTCGCTGCCCGCTCCGATCACTACGCTCACGAGGCCTGCAGGCAAGCCGGCCTCTTCCAGGATCTTCGCGTGCAGCAGGCCACCGGTTACGGGCGTATCGCTTGCGGGCTTGATCACGACGGCGTTGCCCACCGCGAGAGCCGGAAACAGCGATCGCGCGGTGAGTTGCAGCGGCCAGTTCCACGGGCTGATGACGCCCACTACCCCGACGGGTTTGCGGTACACGCGGCTTTCCTTCCCGGGTGCATCGGCCGGCAGGATCCGCCCTTCAACCCCGTGCGCCAGGGTCGCCGCTTCCTGGAGCACACCGTGCACGGCTTGCCATTCGAGCGAAGCCTTCAGCCGCGTGCTGCCGGCTTCGCGCACCAGCCAGGAGACGATTTCGTCGTAGCGCGCTTCCATGATCGCGGCGGCTCGCCCCATCAACGCGGCTCGCTCGCTGGGCATACGCGCGGCCCAGGTTCGTTGGGTCTCCTTGGCGCAGGTGTAGGCCTCGTCCAGATCCTCGCGAGTGGCTTGTGGGATCTGCGTGAGAAGCTCTCCGGTCCATGGATTGATATCGTCATTTGCGCCAGTGGCTCGGCCACTGCGCCAGGTTCCGGCGATGTACTGTTGCTCGAATCCGCTGTAGGGCGAGCGACGCTGATTGAGAGCGTCGGCGCCGTCTCCGCGCGAGGCGCCGTGACCATTGCCGTCGCCGCTACGCGCGGCATTCTCGGGTTGCGGGACATTGGAGCCGGGGGTATTCGATTTATCGGTGCTTGATGCAGGTGGATTCGTGCCGCCCTGCATGCTTCCAGTGTGAAGATTCTGGTTCGCCATAAGCGCCACCTCGTGCGTCGGATTCGCCGGATGTGTGTGTGCGCGGTCCCCGGCAAAAAGACTCACTGGTTTCACTGATGTTCCAACGCGGCATTGATGTTTCCGGCGTGACGCTGATGCTTGCCGCGTGACACTGACGCATCCGGCGGAGCACTGGTGCATCCCGCGCGGCACCGGGCATCCGGCGCAGCACCAGGCATCCGCCGCGGCACTGGCGCATCCGGCGTGGCACCGACGTGTCAGGCGGCGGCACCGACGCCTGAACCTGCAGCTTCCAGCCAACTCCTCCGCCCCACCGACGCGTCGAACCAACACCTTCTCATCCACCCCACACCGCCGCGTCCGCTCTTCGGACCCCTGATCAACCCCGCGCCCAGCTTGCCCCCGCTGCTCTGATATGGTGCAGGAGGGGCCGCTGTGGCCCTTTTTTGTTCCAGGTCAGTGCAAGTTCCGTGAAAAGGTCCGCTATCTTGAGAGCCAGCGATCGCATCGAAACCATCTACAAAGAAGTTGTCCGCAGAAATCCCGGGGAAACGGAGTTCCACCAGGCCGTGAGAGAAGTGGTGGAAACCCTGGGGCCGGTCCTCGAGAAACATCCGGAATACGCCGAACACAAGATCATCGAGCGCATCTGCGAGCCCGAGCGCCAGCTCATTTTCCGCGTCCCCTGGCAGGACGATCAGGGCGAGGTGCAGATCGCCCGCGGCTTTCGGGTCGGGTTCAACAGCGCGCTCGGGCCCTACAAGGGCGGCCTGCGGTTCCACCCGTCCGTCTATCTCGGCATCGTCAAGTTCCTGGGGTTCGAGCAGATCTTCAAGAACGCGCTCACCGGGCTTCCGATCGGCGGCGCCAAGGGCGGCGCGGATTTCGACCCGAAGGGCCGCTCGGATGGCGAAATCATGCGCTTCTGCCAGAGCTTCATGACGACGCTCTATCACTACATCGGGGAGTTCACCGACGTTCCGGCCGGGGACATCGGCGTGGGCTCGCGCGAGATCGGCTACCTCTTCGGTCAGTACAAGCGCATCACCAACCGATATGAATCGGGCGTGCTCACCGGCAAGAGTCCCGAGTGGGGTGGCGCGCTCGTGCGACGTGAGGCCACGGGCTACGGCACCGTCTATTTCGTCGAGGAGATGCTGAAGGCCCGCGGCGATGGCATCGAAGGCAAGACCTGCACGGTCTCGGGCTCGGGCAATGTAGCCATTTACGCGATCGAGAAACTGCAGCAGCTCGGCGCCAAGGTGATCGCCTGCTCCGACTCGAACGGCGTGATCGTCGATGAGCGCGGTGTGGATCTGCACGTGCTCAAGCAGCTGAAGGAAGTGGAGCGCCGTCGCATCAGCCGCTATGTCGAGCATCGCGGCGGGGCCAAGTATTTCGAGGGCGGACGCATCTGGGACATCCCCTGCCAGGTCGCGCTTCCGTGCGCCACGCAGAACGAGCTCGATGAGACCTCCGCTCGCCGGCTCGTGGAAAACGGCTGCGTCGCCGTGGGCGAAGGCGCGAACATGCCGACGACGCCGGGCGGTGTTCGTGTGTTCCTCAACTCGGGGATCGCCTACGCGCCGGGCAAAGCCGCCAACGCAGGCGGTGTCGCGACCTCGGCACTCGAAATGCAGCAGAACGCGAGCCGTGATGCCTGGACGTTCGAGTACACCGAGCGTCGCCTGCGCGACATCATGCAGAACATCCACCGCGATTGCTTCGAGACCGCGGATGAGTTCGGCAGCCCCGGCAACTACGTGATCGGCGCCAACATCGTCGGCTTCCGCCGCGTGGCCCAGGCGATGCTCGCCTTCGGCGTGATCTGAAGTTGAACCGCTTCGGCGAGTGTTGCCCTGCCTGGGGCGATGCTCGCCGGTGAGCGGCGCTTGGAGCTGCGACTTCGCGGGCGCATCGCCGGCGCGTTTCGTGGAAGCGTGTTGTCCTGGAAATTCCTGGCGGCGTGTCGTGCTGGGCAACTCGTGGGAGCGGTGTCGTGTTGGGACTTCGGGGCGGCGCTTCGTGCTGAGCAGCTAGTGGGAGCGCTGTCGTGCTGAGACTTCGGGGCAGCGCTTCGTGCTGGGCAACTAGTGGGAGCGCTGTCGTGCGGGGACTTCGGGGCAGCGCGTCGTGCTGGGACCGCGTGGGAGCGTGTCGTGCTGGGGAAACCGGTGCCGTTTCGTGCACCGATCAGGAAGAAGCCGCCATGCCAGACTCCACCAGCCCGTATCCGAAAGCCCCTTTCCCCAAGCAGACACAGCCGTGGCCGGGTCTCGCGCGCGAGATGAATCCCAAGCCAGATCATGGCGAGACGAGTTATCGCGGTTCCGGCCGACTGGCCGGGCGCAAGGCGCTCATCACCGGTGGCGACTCGGGCATCGGCCGCGCGGCCGCGATCGCCTACGCGCGTGAAGGCGCGGATGTCGCGCTCAACTACTTTCCGACCGAGGAGCCCGATGCGAGTGAAGTGATCGAGCTCATCAAGGCCGCCAAACGCAACGGTGTGCCGATTCCGGGAGACCTGCGCGATGAGGCGTTCTGCCAGACTCTCGTGACAGAGGCCGTGCAGAAACTGGGCGGGCTCGACATCGTGGTGTGCAACGCCGGGCGACAGCAATTCTGCCCGTCGATTCTCGAGCTCACGACTGAAGAGTTCGACGCCACGATGAAGACCAACATCTACGCGCCGTTCTGGATCATCAAGGCGGCCCTGCCGCATCTGAAGCCCGGCTCCTGCATCATCGGTACGGCCTCCGAGCAGGCCTACGATCCGTCGCCAGATCTCTATGACTACGCGCAAACGAAGGCAGCGACGATGAACTACGTGAAGTCGCTCGCGAAGCAGCTCGCCAGTCGCGGCATCCGCGTGAACGGCGTGGCGCCGGGACCCATCTGGACGCCGCTACAGATCAGTGGCGGCGCATCCGAAGAGAAATATCAGCAGTTCGGGAGCACCTCCCCGCTCGGGCGACCGGGCCAGCCGGTGGAGCTGGCATCGATTTTCGTACAGCTCGCTGCATCGGATGCGAGTTATACGACGGGGAACATTTACGGAGCGGGTGGAGGACAGGGGCAGCCGTAGGACGTAATGCTACTTTCGCTTAGGCCCAGCGCTTAGGCCCGGCGCCTTACGCTCGGGATTTTGATTGCGTACCTGTCCGGTTAGCGTCATTTCTTCCGGTGTGACGGCTCGATCAGAACTCCGTCGACGTACAACCACTTTCCGTCCTCGAGAACGAAGCGACTGCGCTCGTGCAGTCGAACGGCGGACGCGTTGCTGGCGCGGGAGCGCGCCACGAACTCCACTTCGGCGGACGCGGCACGCGGCGTGGGCGCATCTACGATGCGCAGACCCAGCCACTTCACGTTTCCGCTGAACGGAATTGAGTTGGGACGCGTGCTCGGATGCCAGGTGGCGAGAAGGTAAGGCTCGTTACACAGGACATACGCGCAGTAGCGCGAGCGCATGAGAGAAAGCGCATCGGGCGCGGGCGCGCCGGTGTGCAAGGGCCCACAGCACTCGGCGTAGGGACGGGCTGAACCACAGGGACAAGGCTCGGGGGTGGAACTCACAAACACTCCAGAATGAATATCTACAGCGCGGGGCGGAGAACAAGCCGGCTCTGCTTGGCATGAGGTGTGACATCTTTCGCCTCGGCGCCTTTCGCGCGCCTCTCGC
>JBDZVF010000007.1:21734-35182 GCA_040255575.1 Pseudomonadota bacterium
CTCAGCGCCTCTCGCCTCAGCGCCTCTCGCCTCAGCGCCTCTCGCCTCAGCGCCTCTCGCCTCAGCGCCTTCACCTCGACCTGCGGGGCTAACGCGCGCCCGCCGGGTCGCCCGGCGCAAATGCTGTAATGATCGAGTCGATCAGCTCGCACAGTGCCGAAGGAGTGTCGAGCCAGCCATTCGCGGGCCACTCGCGCGGGCGCTCCGCCGGCGAGATGTATCCGAACAATGCGACGAAGACTTCCATCCCGGCCGCGCGCGCCGCGAGCACATCGCGTTCGGCATCGCCGACGTAGATGCACTCGCCGGGCGGCACACCAAGCGCCGCCGCCGCATGCAGCAAGGGTGCCGGATGCGGCTTGCGCTCGGGCAGCGAATCCCCGCTGACAACCACGCCTGCCCGCTCATGAAGGGCGAGTTCCCGAAGCAGCGGCTCGGTCAGCCAGCCAGGTTTGTTGGTCACCACGCCCCACGGAACTTCAGCCTTTTCCAACCTCGTGAGCGACTCGGCCACCCCTTCGAAGGGTCGTGTATGGACCGCCACGCTAGCGCGGTAAATCTCCACATATCGCATGCGCAGCGTTTCGATCTCGACTTCCTGGGCCATCGGAAAGCCAAGGCGCACGAGCGCCGCCGCGCCGTTCGACACGAATTGACGGATCTGCTCGTAGGGGAGCGGACCGACGCCTTGCTCCCGACGCAGCACGTTGAGCGCCTCCGCCATGTCGGGCGCGGTGTCGAGCAGCGTACCGTCGAGATCAAACAGAACCGCACGAGCGCGGCGAATGGAATGAGTCATGTTCTTCCGGAAATATTATACGGCGGTATGAATGCGGGGCTTCCAGTGTCACTACCCAAAGCCGTATGTGATACCGCCGTGGTTTCTGGCCAGCTCAGCGGCCAGTCCAGCAAGGAGGCTTTTTCACCGTGGCCAAGCTCGCTCCCGAGTGATGCCCCCCCAGTTGCTCCGCGACCGTATATCACCTCGGCCGGCTCAGCTGCGACATTTGTACGCCGTGCGCCTTCACGCCGTTCGCGATCTGAACGGACAGCCTTCCCCAGCCCCGCCGCGGCGGGAATTAGGCTACCGTTCGGAAGCCCCAGTGCGGCTGGGACACGTCTCGCTTTCCTCAGAACAAACGAATCGAAAGGCAGCCATGTTTCGACCGCATCGTGCACTCAGGGCAAACACCACTACTCTTGCGATCTTCTCCGCTTTCCTGCTGGGCCTGGTTCAGGCGGCGCCGGCAGCCGCACAGACGTGCGACCGCGCCTGCATGACAGACCTGATTACGCGCTACGTTGACGCAGTGGTCGCGCATGACCATTCCAGGCTGCCGCTGGCCGAGAACGTCCGCTTCACCGAGGATTCCAAGGCCCTCAAGCTCGGCGAAGGGCTCTGGCAAACCGTCACGGGCAAAGGCCAGTTCCGCCAGGATTATCTGGACACCCGGAAGCAGATCGCCTCCACGCACGTGCAGCTTCTGCAGGGCAAGGATCAGGTGCTGCTCTCCGCGCTCCTATATATAAAGGAGAGGAAGATCACCGGGATCGAGACCCTGGTGCAGCGAATCACCCCCGAATCCCGCTTCCAGCCGACCGAGCTCGGCAAGCCCGTCCGGGGGATGAACGACCCGGTACCGGCGGGGAAGAAGCAGTCCCGCGAATCGATGATCAAGACCGCCCTCACCTATCCCGAGGGCCTGCGGATCGGCAATTTCACCGATGGCGGGACGCCGTTTGCGCCGGAGACCTACCGCGTTGAGAACGGCGTGATCACGGCAGGTGACGGCTGCGGGCGGGCGGACTGCGGGATGTATACGCAAAACATCATGCTGCACCCAGGGATCGTCGCGAGCGTTGCCGCTGTGGATGAAGAGAATGGCGTCGTGCTGCTGTGGATGAACTTTGGGCACACCGGTACTTCGTATGGCGAAGGCAACGCGCTCGTGACGTTCGAAGCGTTCAAGGTGTGGGGCGGGCAGATTCACTCGATCAATGCGTTCTTCCGCGCGCTGCCGCTGGCGACGGCGCGCTTCTGGACGTCGGCGTATCGTGTTCCTAAATGAGGTCAGGGCTGCTGCGCTGTCGATGGCAGCGCCGGCAGGCTGCTAATCGGAGAGATTGCGCTCACCGGCCCCTGCCACTGATGGCGGGGGCTGTTCATGCGTAATGCCAGTACGCATCCAACACGTTCGGCGTCTGCCCCACCTTCGCTGCGATGATGCTGAGCGTGTGCTCGCTCACGTCCACCACATCGACCTCGATATGGAAAATCTCGCCGGTGGCGTATTCGGCGATCACGCGACGGGGCAGAACGTTGATGTTTTGAAAGCGTTCCAGCACCCGCGCCAGAACGCCCGGATCGGCCTCAGCGCGTACGCGCAGGCGAAGAACAGAAAGAAGGGATGACATGACACCACGTCCTCAAACAACCATTTTCTCGAGATAACCCGTCGCAATCCCGGCTTTCCGCGAAAGCCGGGCGGGTAATCGAGATCAGGCGGATGAGGTGGGCGTTCATGCTGGGCGGGAACAGTAGCACAAGGGGGGTGGGGAATGCCAAATGGCTATCGTTCCCGGAAGCAGGGAGCATCGCCGCCGCACGTTGGCAGTCGCTACTTATTAATCCGGCGCATCACCCGGTCACGTAATTGCTGTGCGCTAATCCGGCGTTCCGGCGAGGCCTGTTTGTAGACCCCATGTCGTCGAATCACATCCGTGATTGCGCCCCGTGAAAGACCAAGATGGCGTGCCAGCTCGCGCACAGTGGGAATCGCCGGGCGCCCCGCCCTCCACTCGCGATATTCCGCGTGCCACTTCAGGATGATTTGAACCTGCAGGTCTGTGGTTCGTCTCGGTCGCCCGGTCGTGCTTGTCATGGCGGGATGGGCAATTGCGTTGGCAGCATCGGCCACTTCGACACCGCCACCGGTGCCAAAAGAATCTACGGAACCGATCGCCGAGTCGCTTTTCAGCACAAACCATTCTCGAGTGACAAGACAAGCCTGCACGCAGACTGCTTCGCCGCTTCATTCAAGTGACTGGGGCGTTCAGCGGCCTTCATTCAAGTGAGCAAGCGTCCGCCGAAGCAATGCCAGACTGATGCCGAGTTGTCCAGCGAATGCAGGCGCATCCGGCAATCTCGAGTGCTGCAGCCGTATGAGTTCTCTTTCTCTTTGCCATGCGCGCAATCGTTGCGCGTGGCGCGCGGCCAGTCGCGAGCTCCGCGAGCCTCGTTGCGCAACATTACTCGATGGGTGCCGAGCTACGTGTGCGAGCATTCGCTCCAGCGTGCCACGGGCCACACCCAGCTGATGTGCCATCTGCGCTTTGGACGGAATGCACTGCATCTGCCGCGTCAGCTCTTCCCTTTCACTCCACCACCGCACGATCGCTGCGAACTGAGCATCCGAGAGAGTCGACACGCGTGGTTGTGGGGCACGTGAGCCACGCAATGTCGCACGCCGCTGCCTCAGCGTAGCCTCACGCTCTTCCGGCGATGGTTGTTTGAAGACACCGTGCTTCCGGATGACATCGGATATCGTCGCAGTCGACAGTTGCAGCTCTCGTGCGAGCTGCCGGATGGTCTTCACAGCCTTCCGCGCAGCTTTCAGCTGCACGAGCTCTGCCTGCCACGCCAGAATAGTGCGGATCTGCACGTCCGTAACGCGGCGAGGCCGCCCGACAGTGCTTTTCACACGCTGGTTCCGCAGCGGATCGCGATAGCGAAGCGAGGTCCGTCAACGCGTCATTCGATCCCCCGTAGGAATCGCCTACTCCCAAGAGGAGCGTTTCCGGAGCAATGGCCGTCGCGCATGCCAATGTGAGATGGCTTCGGAGTCTTGGCATCGGCATAGGCTCGTCTTTTCGATCCAGCGCCGCTGGTGCGAATCGAGCGACGCGCGCTCATATCGTTTTCATCCAACGCGGGAGCGGTCGCGGCCTTTTTCATCAACCAGTCTTCGAGAATCTCCAGCAGAATCTGCCGCGCGTTGAGCTCACTCATTGGAAGCGGGTCCCTGATGTGGTTTATATCCATCAGCTTCTCAGGACATGAGACGACGGGCGACCCACGATTCCGGACAATGTCCGGATACCCAATACTCCGGTGACAGAGCAGAGGCTGATCGCCAAAACATTCATCTGCGATGCCCCATCAGTCACCTCCTTGACAGTGCGGAGCCTGTTCTTCAACGTCTCTGCGCGTCACATGCGGGCCTTGCGGCCCGAAAGGAATACACATGAGACACGTAGCAGTATCGCTTGGGAAAGCATCCCGGCAGACCCGCGACTTCAGTGGCAGAAACTGGTGGGACAGCCTCACCTTCTCCTGGCGTGCCATCCGCATCGGTCCCTGAGGAGGGGCCGCACGCGGGCGGTGTAGTGAGCCGCCCGCGTGCCAGAAAGTGATCACGCTCCATTCATCGGGGGTCGTCGTGCGCAACTACCATCTCGCCGAGCACGCGCGAGCCTGCATCACACCCACAGGCGCCATTTTTCTGAATCTAGAGCGAGACGTGTACACCGGACTCGACGCTGTCCAGGCCAGCGCGCTCGCCGCCGCGGTGGAAGGATGGCCTGAGAGTTCCCCCGCCCCTGCAGAGCTACACGAGGAGGACCTCCGCGCGCTCATCGCTTCGCTCTGCAACGACGGCGTTCTCTGTCCACGCAGGAAGCCGGGGCGATCCTACAGACCTGCGGCTCACAATGAACCTACGGACGAGCTCATGGCCTGGAGATATATGACGCGACCGAAGGTGCGCGTTCGCGACGTGCTGTCGTTTATGCGCGCCCTTGCGACCGCGACTCTCATGCTTCGATGCCGACGCTTGAGTGCGGTCGCGCGGCGTGCGCAACGCCTCGCGATGCGTAACGCCACGCCCCCGGATATCGCCCGAACCCGCGAGCTTCTAACCCTTTACACCTATATAAGGATGTTCGTGTTCGCCCGGCACGACCGGTGTCTTCTCGATTCACTCGTGCTACTCGAGTTTCTGGCTCAGCACGGAGTGCGGGCGCAATGGATTATCGGCGTTCGCCTGCGTCCCTTCGCGGCCCATAGCTGGCTGCAGCAGCAGCATTTCGTCCTCAATGGAACGCCTGAGTATGTGCGCAGCTTTCGCACTATCTTCACGACATGACGGCACGCACACGTGATTCGCTACATCGCATTCGTGTGGGATGCCGCCTTCGAGCCGCTCGCGATGGAATGCGTTCGCCGGGCGTTCCTTCAAAATAGACATTTGAAAACGGCAGTGCAGACGCCCTGCGTGGCCATCCTGGTAGCCACTGGCGCCTCCGATCCGAAGCCTCAGCTACTTGGCGATGGCGGAGTCCTGATCGGGACACTCTTCACAAAACCAACCAGTTCGAGCGAGGAGGAATCTTCCTGCACGCGTGCCATCCTGTCACCGGCGGAGGCGCAACGGATCATCGCAACGCGCGGTGAACTGCTCGTCGAGCACTACTGGGGAAACTACGTGGGCTTCCTGAGTGGTGACGTCAATTATCCGATGCGAGCCATTCGGGGCCCCTTCGCACGATTGTCCTGTCTTCACAGCGCAGTCGAAGGTCTGCGGATGTACGCCTCCGACATGCAGACACTCGCCGGACTCCAGATCCGATTGCACTCGATCAACTGGGCCGCGCTTGCGCGCACCTTTATGGGTCCGGAGCCTGTCGGCAGCTGCCATCTCAATGAGGTCCGCGAACTTGCGGGTGGGACGTGTGAAGACGCGTCCGGCAGCCATAGCAAGCGTCACACAATGTGGAGCGCCAGCTGTATTGCCTCGGAGCCGTTCCATGCAGCCGCACCGGCGGCCGCCGTTGCTCTACGGTCCACCGCGCGCGCGTGCACGCGCGCCTGGACCGCTGAGCACGCGCATGTACTTGTGGGTTTGTCCGGCGGGCTCGACTCGTCCATCACTCTCTCCTGCGTTGCCAGCTCGCCGAGCAGGCTGCGTGTTACTGCTGTTACACAGTTTGGCTCGGATGGAGAGAGTGATGAACGCGTGTATGCACGCCTTGTTACCCGCCGTGCTGGGTGTGAACTGATTGAGGTGCCCCGAATGCCGAGCGACGATCTGAGCGCGTGTGAGTACTCGGCGGTATTCGAGTGCAGCCCCGGGCTCCATCTTCCGACGGTGGATCGAATCGAGCCAGAACTCGCGCATCGACTAGGCGCTGGGGCCATCTTCCGTGGGCATGGCGGCGACGAGATCTTCTGCCGTAACCATCCGCCGTTGTACGTGGCGGACCTGCTTCGGCAGCACGGCGCGAGCCCAGGCCTGCTCGAACTTTTGATGCATGCAGCGCACACCACGGGGGTCACGATCTGGAGCGTCCTCGCACAGGCGATCTGGGCGCGCCTGCGCCCATCGTACCCCTCCTTCTTCGAACTCCTCACGCAGGAGCCCGGCGACACGCTGTTGCATTCACACGTATTGAACGAGCTGGCAGCAGACCACAGCAGCGCGGAATCCTGCTCGCTGCCTCCAGGGCGCCGATGGCAGATGAGCCTTCTCTGTGCGCGACGATTCACTGGAGGGCCGTTTGATCTGGAGAGAGATCCGGACGCCGTATCCCCGCTGCTTTCACAGCCGCTCGTCGAGCTGTGCTTGCGCATCCCGACCTGGTTCCAGATCGCCGATCACACCGACCGTGCCCTCGCCCGCGCCGCATTCTCCCGCGACCTGCCAACCGACGTGGTGCAGCGGGTCGGCAAAGGCGCCGCTGAACACATGGCGTCGACGATTCTGTACAACAATCTTCCATACCTGCGGGAGCGCCTGCTCGACGGGCTGGTGGTCAAATCCGGCATCATCGATCGCGCCAGGCTGGAGTCCACATTGAGCCCGGCGCCCTCCCTGGATGCGCTTTCCAGCGCGCCGATCTTCGAGCTCCTGGGCGCGGAAAACTGGGCACGCGCGTGGCGTGATTTCAATGCGCTTCAAAGCCGCACATTGAGCGACAGGGACAGTGAAGCAAACTCATCGAGGCCGAACCGGCTCGCGTAACCTGTCTCGGCCAGATCTACCGGCGGATCGCGATGGAGGACATTGCGCGCGTCGAGGCGCAACTGCGCACCCTGGACGAAGCACCCGGGCAACGTATACGCCACGTAAATATCCAGATAGGTTTGTGACGCCACGTTCTCGCGCCCCTGACTCTTCAGAATCGCTTCCGATCGTGACACGTCATAGGGAGAGGTATATCTCGCGTTCGCACCCATCACGAGTTCCTCCCCTTTCCAGGCGAGGGACGCGACGCCGCGCCATATGGGACTCGCAAGATTGCCAACGCCGGCCTCGTTTTCGCGGGACATCGAGGGTGCCAGGCGGCTTCTCGACACCGGTTGCGCGCTGCCGATGAAATAGATCCCAAGGCTCCCGGCAGACAGACGCCTGCTCCAGTCGAACCGGACATCGATGGACTCGACGATCTGACTCGCGGAATTGATGCTCCAGGTTTCGATCGCATAGATTGGGGCACCCGGTGCAGCGCGCCGGATTCGCTCCGGGAAATCATTCAGATACTTCTGAGGATTCGCGAAAAACAGATCCTCCGGCGTCAGCACCCCGCCGGTTTTCACAGATCGCGTGTAGTCAGCCGAGAACCTCCAGTGCACCTGTGCAAGCTCGTCTCCCGACTGTTCCAGAACGAATCCACCACCGCACGCACGCGAGCGCTCCGGACGCAGATCATAGTTTCCCCCAGCGATCACGAGCGCGGCATCGAGCTGTTCGCCTCCGCGCGCCGGATCCGTGAGATGCAGATCCTCGAGGTACAGCGGTGATCGATCGCTGATGGAGGAAAGTGGTGGAGGCAGGAAGCCGGTTGTGCACTCCGCTCTTACGCTCACCGAGTCTTGCACCTGCCAACGTAGCCCCGTCGCGAGGCTGACGGCTGAAAAGCGCAGGTCGCGCTGCTCAACGGCGTTTGGCGCAGCCTGAATCACGACGGAATCCCGGCGAACTCCCAAATCCAATGCCAACCGCGTGGGGCCCCTCTCGACACGAGGTCTCAGCAACGGCACGTTGGCCGACACCGCCGTGCTCATCGTGCTTCGAGCCCGTTGTGCAGCAACTTGATCTCTTGCCGGGTCGCGTACTGTAGGGTCGGCTGTCTTCTCAAACAGCCGTTGCGCTGTGAGAGTAACGCTCGCCGGGCCCGCGGGGAGCATCACTCGTGAGTGTGTGAAGCGCAGTGTGGTCTCATTGAGCAGATTCGAGTATTGCGGGCCCGATTCTTCGGATAGCCACATGCCGGACCGGGCGAGCGATCCCACGTCTCGGGCGGGAGACATCAGTAGCGCGATCAGGCCTGAAGTATCCCCCTCGAGGACAGCCTGCCGGATCGTTGCGGAAGACGTTGACCAGGCGTCATCCACGCGCAGCATGGCTGCCTCAGACATGAGCCACGTTGCTCCTACCGTCGCATAAATAGATTGGTCGCGGCGTGATAGGGGGCCATCGCCGACATTGGTGCCTCGGCTAGCCAAGAGATCCTGTCTGAGTGGATTGGCCGGGTGCGCGGCAGGCACGAAGAAAGCCTGACCTACTACGTCATCCAGCGTACTGAAGCTCCCTTCGCGCAAGCTCTCGGCGAAGCCAGCATCGAGATCCACGGAAAAGCGTGTAGCGAAATTCCATCCCCCGGCAGCGCTGACGGAGTGAGTCTCTCGTTTGGGACGGACCGTGGAGAACTCGCCCAGTACCTGTGCGGAAGACGCAAGCGTGAGATCGTACTGCCCGGCGCTCGTTGTGAGCTGAGACAGGTTGTCTCCCACCTGAAAATCTGCAGGCAGGTAGAGGTAGCGCACGCCGCCGTTGATGGGAAAGGTGTTGCCGCAGGTTGCGCGCAGATTTCGCAGTGAGCCAAGAGGCGGAGACGACGAGCAATCCCAAAATTCCGGGAAATTGCTGTGGGTTCTCAACCGACCTGCCGTGAGAAAGTTGCGTTGCCGCAGCGTGATGGTCTTCTGCCGGAGCAGCGCTCCATCCAGTGCCAGCCAGCCCCGGCCCTGTCCCACTTCCCTGACGTGCTCGGCACTGAACTGCTGAGTGCCTGCGGAGAACTCAGTGAGTTCCTCATCGCGAAGAAAGATACGCGTGCGAGGCGTCTTACGGTCACGGATGAGGTTAATAGCACCGACTACGGCGTCCGAGCCGAACAGAGCTGACGCGGAAGCGGTACGCACCTCGACACGCTCGAGGAGGGAGAGAGGCGTCATCGAAACGTCCGGCTGCTGCAACTCGCCGCCCGTGAAGGTCCCGGCGCGGCGGTGACCGTCGAAGAGAATGACAGTTTCAGTGGAAGGCAACCCGCGCATCGTAATCTGCCCCGTGGCTCCCGTGATGGCTCCGACCCCGAGGGACACGCTACGGGTGCTGTACGCCGGTAGCTCGGCGGCCAGGAATGAGCGGGCATCCGCCCAGCTGCTGCGCGAGATCGCCTCGCTATCAAAAATGACATAGGCGAACGGATCATCCTGGCTACGACGCTGATCGGTGTTGAGCGTGCGTGATCCGCGGATAAAGATTTCCGAAATGGCTTCGGAGCCGTCCGCGGTACCGGCCGTACCGCCAGCGGCCCATTCCTGGTGCAGGGTGAGGATGTTCGGCGGCACGAAGGTCACTGTCACTGCGGAGTTCTTTAGCAGAAGCGCCAGCGCCGTTTCGGCTGTGAACCTGCCCCGCACTGCCGGCGCCGTTCCCGTCGCAGAAATCTCCGCCGGCTCGAGCAAGGAGACGTCGGGTGCCTGCAAGCGGAAATCCTGCAAGCTCTTCTCGAGAGTCTGGGCAGGAATGTTGAACTCGAGGAGGTCCGTCCGCGGATCCGCAGCGCACATCTCCGGAAGCAGGAGCCACGCCAGCAAGACGGCCTGCCCGCGTTGCGCAAACTTCATCGTCCTCCCTCAGCTGCATTGATGCATGGCGCGCCTCGTGCCGCGCCGGCGTTATTTAACCGATGAGTGACGCTGGACGCTCGCGATTTATTTCTTCCCCACACCCCTAATGAAACGGCCCGAATTTCATCTCTAGTGGTAAGCGGGTGTGTACTCAGGTGAGGGACACGGGGCCACTGCGTACGAGGTGCGCGGATAAGTCAGTGTGGAAATGTCGAAGAGGGTTCCACCATGGTCACTGGCGCCTGCCTGGAGCGGGAGGCTTCGGGCGGGCCCCGCATGGGGCGTCCGTTTTGCATACACGTATAGAAAGGATTTCATGCGACCCAATAACGGAAATTGCGCGTGCGTGCGTCATGTCGAACTGGAGTGCGAGGGTGCACATCGGGATGCCTGCTGGCTCTCGGCGCGACGTAGAGGATGGGGATGTCAACTGATCCAACAAGGCGCCGGGCCAGCGAACGACAGATCCTGGACGTCATCTATCGGCGTTATCACCGGCGATTCAATATCCGCCTTCAAAAGCGCTTCGGAAATCGGCAAGACGCCGAAGATTGTGTGCAGGAAGCGTTCACGCGCGCGGCGGAGTTCGGTGCATTGGCGCAGATCCCCTGGCTCCGAGCCTACGCGAACCGCGTTCTGGACAACCTCCACACTGAACTGGTTCGGCGCAGGCTGCGCGAACGCGAGGTAGTGACGGTGAGCTCAGATCTCCTCGAGGAGGCAGCGGAGCATCCTCGGGAACTCTCAGCGGGAATGACCGAGGCGGAACTCGAGTTGGATCTGGCAAAGATGGTCATGCACATGACCGGCCGTCGCGGCCAGGTGTTCCGGCTCTCATTCGAGGGTTACACGTATCCTGAAATCGCATTGCAGCTCGGTATATCCGAGTCCGTTGTGGGACAGGACCTGATGCACGCCCGTAAAGAGCTTCGGAAGATGCTGTATCCCAGCGGAGGAGCCGCAGATGACAACGACACGCCCTGAGGAGGACGACACACGAACCACGGCGCAGGCCATTGAGTGGCTGCATCGGCTCGAAGCCGAACCGCGTCAGGAGACGGCGGACGAGTTCGCCGTGTGGCTCAAGGCATCGCCGCTGCACCTTCCGGAGTTCCTGATCCAAGCCGAGATCGACGAGACGCTGCGCCGCGCGCGAGCCAGGCGCGGCTCTCGTCAGGTTGAGAGCGCGGCGACCCATGAGGTTTATTTCCCTGCCGCGGCAGTGATCGGGGCTACTCGGCCCCGGAGAGTTCTGGCGCTTCTCGCCGTCCTTATGCTGCTGCTCGTGGTGTGGATCTGCTCTAACGTGCAGATCGGCGCGTATCGCACCGGCGCGGTCGCCGCGGTTGTGCAGCTCTCCGGTGGGTCCCGCGCGACCATCTTCCCGAATACGCAACTTAGCGAAAAGAGCCTTGCGGGTTTCAGTCACATCGAGGTCACTCGCGGTGGCGGCGAGTTCCATCTTCGACACCGTCTCTGGCAACGATTCCGGGTGCGGGCCGGTAGTGCTCTGATCACTGCCATGGGCACGGATTTCAATGTCTTGTTGCGCCCCAATGACCGCACCGGAGTCTATGTCACTGCTGGAGACGTACGGGTGGACGGCAGCTTCCAGAGAATCCGGTTGCGTCAGGGCGAATCTGTGGAGGTCGCGCCGAATGGCGTTATTGGCAACATCCAGGCTGCCAGGCCCGCTCATGCGGCTGCGGCTGGCGGCTCCGCCGCCCAGCGGGAGTGGAGTAATCGCACTCTCGCGGCCATCGCCGACGAGATCAATCGTCGCAGTCGTTTGCCGCAGATCGAAGTGATAGGCCCAGCGCGCGAGCGGCGCTTCCGGGGGGATGTGCCGCTCGATGATCCGCAGGCGTGGGTTAATGCGCTGGCAACCTATCCCGAGCTTCAGATGGATCGGCAGCCCGAGAAGGTGACAATTAGGGTCGCTGGCGTGGTTCAGCGCTAGCCTGCCATCCCGCTCAGCTCGCGACGCTCACCATGGTGTGAGTGGGCATAAGCATCCCTTGCACCGTGGGCGCCGTTGACACGGGCGCTCGGTCACCGATTCTGCACGTGTCGATTCGCTTTCGGTGTGGCGAAGAGCTCAATGGCCGCGTCCTCTCCGTCGGTGGGCATGGAGTAGCGCACGTCGATATGCTCCAGCCTGCTCAAGAACCCGGTGAGATCTCGGGGGTTGTACGCGCCGCCTATACTGAGCTGCGCAGTATTCCCCTCCATCGCATGCATCTTGCGGTGGTTGTAGCGGTTGAACTCTGAGACGACCTCCTCCAGCGGAGTGCTGTCGAAGATGACTCTGCCGTCGAGCCATGCCTCGTATCGTTCTAGTTCGTTCGGAGTTAGTGGCTGTACGGTCGTCCCGCCGTTCGCGGTTATCGCCGCGATGTGTCCCGCAGTAATCGCAACGTCGGCTCGCTCGGATTCGGGCCTCTGACGCTGAAAGGCAGGCAGTTGCTGGGAGGCCCGCAACCGCTGATAGCCTGGCACGCGCTGAAAGCTCGGCAACTGCAGATCGCCCTGCATTTCCCGGCGGCCGATCAGCGAGACTTCCCCCTCGATCACGAGCACATACACTGCTCCGTTCTCGCGCCTTCGCACGATGTATTGCGTGCCCACGTCGAGGATCGCCAGATCCCCTACGAAAACAACAAAGGGGTGCGCAGCGTCTTTGGCGGGGTGGAAGCGCGCCTCACCGGCGCTTAGCTCGACCACTCGGTACGTTTGGGTTTGCTTGAACTGCAGGGTGGTTGCAGTGTTCAGATCGACTACGGAGCCATCTGGCAGAGTGATCTGCCGCTGCTCACCAATATCCGTCGTGTAGCTGCGCCATTCTGGGGCACTGGGATAGATGAAGACCCGCAAAACCACAACAGCGAGACCGGCAATGGCGAGGCCCGCCGCAAGCCAGGCGGCCGGTTTGATGAGGGAGGTTGTGCTGGGATACATCGTGGAGTTCCTTCCCCGTGGTCGGGCGGAAATGGCATCGACTGCGAACGCAGCTTCACGCATTCTCACCAGAAGGCCGGCGTTGAACCGCCAGAAACTGAGCAACTCACCGCGCCGTTGCAGCGATTGAGGCAGAAGGCTGGACCGGAGACCGCAGGCGCAAGGTTTAGCCCGCCAGACGTCCAAGGTCGGGTCGCAAGCACAAGAACGGCTGACCTTCCGACGGCCCCAGACAGAAGACGGACAGACGGCGAGGAATCCGTTACGTGGGCGGAGACGTTCGTGCCAGGGATTGCATTGCGCTGAGCAGGGAGGCGCTGCCCACCACCATGGTGACGCCTTGTGCGGCATCACTAGAATAGGTCCCGGCCGCAAGGAAGCGCGAGCAGCCCAACTAAGAGGGACCTTATGAGCTCACCCGACGTCGTCCATGTCTGGAGCCACTGCCACAACTGCGGCCTGAGCCCGATCATCGGGCCGTGCTTCCGCTGCGAGATCTGCCCGCAGGGCCCCGACATCGATCTGTGCACCACGTGCTACGAAGGCTATCGCGACGGGTGGGTGGTCCATCCCGACG
>JBDZVF010000347.1:0-6984 GCA_040255575.1 Pseudomonadota bacterium
GGCACGCATGGCGGCCCTCCTTTCACCACGCAACTCACGCACGACTCCGTCGTCAGCGTGCTGACGAAGGGTCGGAACGACATGCCCCCGTTCGGTAGCGCGCTATCTTCCGAAGCGATGGAAGACCTGGCGGCCTGGGTTCTGGAGCTCGCCGCGCGTTGACCCGTTACCCCGCGCCGTCACGCTGCGGCCAGGGCCTTTTCGACGGAATCAGGGGGAAAGCGCTCCACGGCCATTCTGGGCGTGATAAAAAGGTGGGCGGCCGCGCGCCCCCCAGCCCCTCATTGACGGATCGATGACCGACCTGCTCGATTACGAGATCTTTACCCGAGTGATCAAGGCGGGAAGCCTCTCGGCCGCCGCGCGTGAGCTGCACTCGACCCCCGCGATGATCTCGAAGCGCCTCACGCGCCTCGAAGACCGGCTGGGGGTGAAGCTGCTCCACCGCACCACCCGCCGTCTCACACCCACCGATGTGGGCCAGAGCTTCTACGAGCGGGTGCTCGCCGTGCTCGCGGCCGTCGCGGATGCGGAAAGTCTCGCCGCCATCGACAACGATCGCCCGCGTGGGCTGCTGCGCGTGTCGCTGCCGACTTCCTTCGGCCGGCTGCACGTGGCGCCCAAACTGAAATCGTTTCTCGATACCTATCCGGACCTGCGCCTGCAGGTCGATCTCGACGACGAGTTCGTGGATCTCGCCGCGGGCCACTTCGATGTGGCCGTGCGCATCGGCACCCTGCCCGACTCCACGCTCATCGCACGCCGGATCGCGCCCAATCGGCGCGTGCTGTGCGCCTCGCCGGGGTACCTCGAACGATTCGGCACGCCCCGCGTGCTCGCGGATCTCAGCCAGCATCGCCTCCTCGCCGCCGAGCCGCAGACCGCCTGGCGCTTCGAGGGTCCCGAAGGCCCGGTGAACTACAAGCCGCAGAGCAGTCTGCAGACGAACTCGAGCGAGATCGTGCGGGAAGCGGTGGTGAGCGGCCTCGGCATCGCGTTCCGCTCCACGTGGGACGTGGCGAGCGAGCTGAAGAACGGCACGCTGAAACGCGTGCTGCCGTTCCTGCACGGCGCATCGGACGTCAATATCTACGCCGTGTACGCCGGGCGCCGGCTCGTGCCCCCGAAGGTGCGCGCGTTCGTGGATTACTTCGCCCAGGCCTTCGGCCCCGATGTGCCCTACTGGGACCGCGACATCGGCCCGCTCGTGGAGCGCGTCGTCAACGCACGCTGAGCCGTAACGCGCGAGCTCCTTCGCCGGAGCGAGAAAGACCGTTCAGAAATCCTTCATGCCGGGAACGCGACCATGCGCCCCGCCGCGGATGAGCGGTCGAAAGGGGCTGAAGATATGCGATCAGGCGTTAAGGTAAATGTGGTGAAACTCGGTCTCGTCGCGCTCGGCATGCTGGCCACGGTGCCGGCGATCCAGGCGCAGGAAGCGAGCGGCGATGGCGCGCAAAAAGCGGTCGAAACGCGTCAGGCTGTATTCAAGGTGATGAACTTCAACTCCGAGCAGTTCTTCCTGATGATGAAGAACAAGACGCCGTTCGATGCCAAGGTGGTGCAGCAGGCGGCCACGCGCCTCGAGATGCTCGCGCCGATGATCCCCGACACGTTCGCGCCGGACACGCGCAAGGCCAATGTGAAAACCAAGGCGCGCGACGGCATCTGGACCAACATGGCGGACTTCAAGGCGAAGAGCGACGAGCTCGCGCGGGCCGCCGCGGCGCTGACGGCCGCCGCGAAGACCGGCGAGAAAGGGGCGACGCTGAAGGCGGCGGGTGCCGTCGGCAAAGCCTGCTCGGGCTGCCACGACAACTACCGCGACAGCTGAGGCCCACGCGCGCCAGGCCACGTGCGCGCGAAGAATCTCGTGGAGAACAAAGCGCCGCCGGCTCACCACCGGCGGCGCTGCTACGTTGAGCCCGGGGCAGCTCGCGCTTACTCGAAGCTCACGTCCGGCGCCACCGGCGCGGCCGCCAGCAGCCAGTAAACCAGCGCCGCTGCGACGATGATGACGATGATCGCGCGCGTGATCTCCGACTTCGTGATCGCCTCGTTCTCCGGCACGTATTTCTTTCCGTGCACCATCGCGCCCACGAGGTTCTGCTTCTTCACGAGGAAGTAGAACGCGATCGCCAGCAGGTGCAGCGCCACGGCTGCCAGGATGAAATTGAAATTCACGTGGTGCCAGTGCGTGAGCGTCGTCGCCCAGTCGCTGCTGACCGCGGCGTTGTACGGGCCGGTCCAGATGATGTCGTCCGAGGCGAAGAGCCCCGTGAACGCCTGGAAGGCCACGAGGCCTAGCAGCAGGATCACGCTCAGCCCGCCAAGCGGATTGTGGCCCGCCGTCTCGATCATGGTGCCGGCGCCAAGCGCCTTGGCGTAGCGCCAGATGCCCGTGGGCCCCTTCAGGAAGCTCGAGAACCGGGCGTGCTTCGGGCCGACGAACCCCCACAGGACGCGGAAAATGAGCAGGCCGATGGTCCAGTACCCGATGTACATGTGCAGTTCCATCGTGTCGAAACCGATCTCGGCCGTGACGTAGGACGCGATCAGGCTCAGCACCAGAAGCCAGTGAAACAGTCTCACGGGCAGATCCCACACCAGCCGCCGCTCTTTGCCTCGTACTTCAGCCATCGCTTGAGTCAACCCGTTGCATTGGAAACCAGTGCGGCATTGTAGGGGCCCCCAAAAAAAACGGCGGGTGTTTCCACCCGCCGTTCCACAGTTTTGGGAGACTGTGAGTCCCGGAAGCGTCGCTTAGAAGCGGGCCTTGAAGCCCACGAAGTAGCGGCGACCGAGCACGTCGTAGTAACCGGGCAGCGTCGTGCCCTGACCCGTGGTGAACGAACCTCCCGCGGTCGGATTGGAGTTGGTGATCTCCGGATCCTTGTCGAACAGGTTTTCGACACCGAAGCGCACCTGGTAGGACTGGGTGATTTCCCAGGTGCCCGTCAGGTCGAAAACGTCATAGTGGCCCGGACCCTGGAACGGCGTGGCCGCGCTCTGGGCGTACGACGCGGCGTGTGCCGAAGGCAGGTGCCTCCAGCGCAGGCTCGCCCCAACCCCACCCATCGAGTACGTCGTCGTCAGGAAGGTCTTGAAGCGGAACTGGCCCGCCGAACCCGGGATGCCACCGACCGTGCCGGCGTAGTCGATCACCGGCGCGTTCGCGATTTCCTGGATCTTGAACTCATCCAGGTAGGTCACGGCCAGGTTCACCGACAACGCGCCGGGCGCGTTCGCCAGGCCCATGTCCGCAAGATCCGCACCCCAATCCACGTTCAGGTCGACGCCCGACGTCTTCAGCGTACCGACGTTGCGATAGGGGCCGACCGTCTTGGACGGCGTACCGTTGTTCGGGTCACGCGTGATGAACTGGCAGAACGGGTTGTTCAGGTCCTGCGTCGGGTTGTTGAGCGGGTCCATGCACTGGCTGTACACGGTGTCGAAGCTCAGCGGCGCAATCGTGTTCTCGATCTCGATGCGATACCAGTCGATCGACGCCGTCAGCCGGCTCAGCAGTTTCGCCTCGAAGTTCGGACGGAACACGAAGCCCGCGGTGTACGTATCCGCCACTTCCGACTTCAGGTTCAGGTTGCCCTGGTTAATGGTCGTCGCGAACGGGAAGAAGCCCGTGCCCGGGATCTGGTTCTGGTAGTACACCGTCGCCGCCGGACCGATGAGGTTCTGGCAGAACGCCAACGCCTGGGCGGCGCCGGCAGCGCCATTCCGGTTCGTGAGCGGATTGACGCCGTAGGCAGCGAGCGTATTGATGCCGCAAGGATCGCCGAACGAGGTGAGGCCGACCGCCTGCGTATCGGGAAGGAACAGCTCGCCAATGTTCGGAGCGCGGTTCGCGCGCTGGTAGCCACCACGGAAGCGCACGGAGTCCACGATCGTCCAGTCAGCGAGGGCCTTGTAGGTGTCCACGCTGCCGACCGAGTCGTAATCCGAGAAGCGGTAACCGAGCTCGAGGTTGAAGCGCTTGAAGCCCGGCAGGTCCGCAAGCACCGGCACCAGCAACTCTGCGTAGCCTTCCTTCACCGTGTCCTGACCGATCGTGTTGGCAGCCGGGAAGAGACCCACGACGCTATCCACGAAGGACGTGGAGTTCGCGAGGTTGTCGATGCGGAACGCGAACGTGTTCTTGCGCCAGGTGCCACCGACGGCGCCGCGCAGCTCGCCCGCAGGCAGGGTCGCGATTGCGCCCTGGAAGTTGAGCTCCGCGATGTCCTGATCCATGTCGGTGTCGCTCTGCAGGTTCGCCGTGATGGCGTCGAGGCAGTCCTGCGACGGGATGAAGTCCTGGAAGATCGGCAGACCGCTCGTGCAAGTGACCGAGCCAGCCGCGAAGCCACCACCCGACGCGTTACCCGTCAGCACTGCGCCCTTACCGTAGTTCGGGGCGAGCACGAGCGCGCGATAACGCTCCAGCGAGGCGAAGCCCGTCTGGACGCTGGTGACCTTGGTGTTGCCGTGAGAAACGTAACCTTCCCAGGTCCAGTCGCCGAACGGCAGCGTGCCGTTCAGACCGGCGAGCACCTGATAGGTCTCGTTCGAGTTGCGCGAACCACGGGGGCCGAGGAAGTCGAGCACCTTGTCGAGTTCCCAAGGCGCATCCGGCCCGGTCAGGCCCGGGGGGAAGAACGGATTCACCGTGCGGCTGTCGAGCAGCGCCGCGAGCTCAGCCGGAACCGGGTGGTCCGCATCGCGCGGAATGTTCACTGACCAGCCGGCGACGGCAGGCGAGAACTGGAGGACGGAACGCGTGTTGGTCTTCGTGAAGTTACCTTGCACGAAGAACGACAGGTTATCGCGCACGTCGTAGTCCGCGCGACCGAACAGCGAGTAGCGGTCTTCCGGAATGGAGGCCAGCGATTCCACCTGGTTCTGCGACAGCGTACCGTTGATGCCGATCTTGCGGAGGCGGTTGTCCAGCATGCCGTTGTAGCGATAGACGCCATCCGGGTCGCCCGCGGTAAACACGGTGCCGTCCTGATTGAAGTAGAACGTGCTGCCGTTACCGACAAGGCCCGGCGCCTGCGTGAAGATATTGTCGACCGCAGCCTGGCTCGGCGTGTTGAAGCTCGGAGCGTACGCGGTGATCGGCAGGAACGCTTCCGTCCCGGCGACCGAGGGATCGGCCCAACCCTTGGTGTAGAAGTCGCGCTCGTCCTGGCGAGCGGCGCCACGCTTGAAGTATTCGACACCGAACATCGCGTTGCCGCGGTTATCCGAGAAGTTGCCGCCCATGAGGCCGCTGACGCGCAGCTCCTGGTCGTCGCCGAGCTCCGTGATGCCGTACTGGGAGTCGAACTCCATGCCCTCGAAGTCGTTCTTGAGGATGAAGTTCACGACGCCGCCGACAGCGTCCGCGCCGTAGGCCGACGAGGCACCACCCGAGATGACTTCCACGCGCTTGATGGCGGCGGACGGAATGGTGTTGATGTCCACCACCAGCGAGGCGTTCACCGGCATCGCCCGACGGCCGTCGAGCAGCACGAGGTTACGGTTCGCACCGAGACCGCGCAGGTTGATGGTCGAAGCACCGACGGTATTGGTGGCGGTGTTCTGCACGTCCTGCGTCACGAACTGAGTGACCGCGGGGACGAACTGGGGCAGCTTGTTGAGGCTGGTCTCGAGGGCCACCGTACCGGAGCTCTCGAACGCATCGGAGCCGACGGTGACGAGCGGGCTGCTCGCGTCCAGGTCCCGGCGCAAGATGCGGGAGCCAGTGACCTTCACCTCTTCGAGCTGCTCACCGCTGGCCTGAGCGTGCACCGGGGCAATGAACCCGGCGATGGCAGTGGTTCCGAGCACGGCCGCGACGGCGGCGCGCACCGGAGTCGGACGGAAACTAGAGTACTTGCGAGTCACAAAAACCCCCCACACAGGTAAAAACAAGCGACGACATGGCGGCTCACGCCTCCCCCGGCCGCAGGAGAGATCAAGTCCCTTTGGAACCGCCGGATTGAAAACCGGCCTGCGCCGCGCGCTCCCGCGCAGCGAATCGAAACTGGAAGAGGGAAAGTGGAGACGGAGGACGACGCACCGGAGCCCTGGCGCTCGGGAAACGCAGCACGATGCTGCGACGGTCCATGTCCCTCCCTCGGCTTGTCATAGCGATTCCTGGAACGATCTTCATCGAGCATGTGCCGCGGGTGCGACGCGACGACAGATCGTTTTCCTTAAAGCTCCCTTTCCTTTTCTACAACAGTGCTACACCGCAAACGGCGGCCGAGTTTACACGTGGGTCTCGGCGCAACGGGAGGCATTATGGGTGATGGGCTTCACAGAACGGAAGCCTGGCGCTGCAATGCGACAGGGTGATCACACCCTGTCGCCAGAATTAGATGCAGAGCTAGCTATCAGCGGGTGCGGTGGACGCGGGAGGTCGCACCGTCTTCGGTCGAGAGCATGAATGAGCCGAACTTCGCCGGCCGGATCACAACGTTGTCCCCGACCTTGATTACAAAGGCAGTTTTCTTCTCGTTCTGCTCCCACACCTGGCCGTTATCGAGCTCCAGCACGAGCTCCCCGTACGGCCTCGCAGAGATCTTCGTCACCGCCGCGTGCAGCTCTTTGACCACTGGCGCCTTGGCCTCTTGCGCCTCCTGACGCTTGCGCGCGAGCTTGCCGGTGACGCCGAAATCGTCTTCGCTCGGCGACACTGTGGGTGGTTGCGCTGCTGCAACAGGCGGTGCCGGAGGTGTCGCCGCAGCAGGTCTCGCTTGCGTCGGCGCCACGCTTGCAGCGGGCTGTGTGTACTTCGCCACTTCGCGATCGAAGCAGGTCAATCGAACCAGGCTGTCCTTCTCCGACGCGCACGCCGCGACACCCGGTGGCAACGACTGCGCGACCGCCGCGGACACCGCGAGGAAGGTGCGGCTGCGCCCGCACGCCGACGGGCGCACCGCGGCCGGCACCACCACCCTGCCCGACCCGGGCGCGCTGCGCGACCTGGTGGAGCGGACGGTC
>JBDZVF010000348.1:0-6961 GCA_040255575.1 Pseudomonadota bacterium
AGCTCGACTCGACGGCGGCGATCGCGGAACGCGATCGGATCGCCCGCGAGCTGCGTTCCGTGCGGCTCGACATCGCCCGGTTCGACGCAATGCTCGCTGATGATCCGTCCACCGCTTTCGCTCCGCCGGCGGACACGGACGCCGCAAACGTGCGCCTCCAGCGCAGCCAGCTGCAGAGCGACGTCCAACAACATCAGCACCGTCTGGCCGAGCTGGATGCCGCCCTCCGCCGCGGTGAGATGGAGCACGCCCGCGCACGCGAAGAGCAGCGCAAATCCGCGGCGAACCTGGCCTTTCTTGCGCAGAAGGCCAGCGCACAGGAAGAGCTGGTCAGGCAGCGCCTGCTCTCGGCGCAATCGGGATTGGACCTGGAACACGCTGTGAGTGAAGCAAAGCTCGATCTGCGCATCCGCGAGCTTGCGCTGCAGGAGCTCGGTGCGAACCTGGAAGCGCAGCGACACGCCCGCGCCCAGGAGATCGAACGGTACCGCAGCACTACACTGCGCGATCTGAATGAGGCGTGGCAAAGCGAGAATCGGCTGCAGGAAGATCTGTCGAAGGCGGAAGTCCGCCTGCGCAATACGGCGATCGTGAGCCCGGTGGATGGCGTCGTACAGCAGCTGGCAGTTCACACGATCGGCGGCGCCGTCACTGAAGCTCAGACGCTCATGGCACTCGTGCCACTGCGTACGTCTTTGCGCATCAATGCGTGGATCGGCAATCGCGACGTCGGCTACGTGCGTGACGGCCAACGCGTTCAGGTCAAGGTGGATGCCTTCGACTTCACGCAGTTCGGTCTGTGGCGAGGCACGATTGCGAGTGTGTCCGATGATGCCGTGAGCGAACGACGCATGGATGGGCCCGATGAGACCACGCGCTACATCGTGAACGGTGTGACCGTCAGAACGGGCGCCGACAGCTCGTATTACCTCGCCCGGATTGTCGTGGACGCCGCGCCCCGCGCGACCGACAGCGTCGAAGTTGCGCTCAGGCCCGGGATGAGTGTGCAGGCGGAGATCGTGGTGGGCGAGCGGCGCGCCATCCAATACTTCCTCTCGCCGGTACTCTCTTCGATGCACCATCCACTCGGAGAGCGCTGATGCACGCCCGTGCGCTGTCGGAATTGCTGGATCGGGTCGCGAGGCTGGATGTCACGCGAGGCGTCGCATCCATCGGCATTCTGGCGGACGGTCGGCAATCCTTCGCCACGGCGGGCGGCCTCCCTCGCTCCAGCGTGCCGCTGGGATGCCTGATGAAGCCCATGACCGCACTCCTCATGGCGCAGGAGGTGTGCGCGGGCCATCTTCGCTGGGAAGATGAGGCCCTTCAGCATCTGGATCTTTCGACGAACGCTGCGACGCTTCTGCGGTCCGTCTCGATACGCCAGCTGCTGAATCACACGCACGGGCTGGACGATTCGTCAGTCGAGACCGTGCCCCGACTGCCCGACGGGCGCATCGCCGTGGAAACTCTTTGCTCGGCCTTGTCCGCGCAGCCCCGCCTGGCACCACCGGGTGAGCGCTACAGTTATGGCAACGCCGGCACATGGCTTTGCGCCGCCGTGCTGGAAGCGGTGACAGGAAGGCGCTATGCGGAGCCGCTTTCCGAACGGATCCTCGCGTATCTGGGAGAGGACGCCCGGCTTACGGCGGGTGCAAGCGTGTGTCCCGCCCGCGATTTGCAGTTTTCTCTTCCGGCCGGCGCGCTGTTGTCGTTCCTCGCGATGTTCATGGAACGGGAGAACACTCCGTATGCATTCGACCGCAGCGTATTCTTTGAAAACCCGCGCCCGTTCGAAGGCTGGTCGCCCGGTGCATGCGGCATATGCATCGGATGGCTCTGGTTCGGTGACGGCTGGTTCGGCTACAACTCACTTTCCGGCCCGTACGCGGTGAGGCTGCGCGTGAACGTCACGACCAACGTCGGCATCGTCTTCTGGGGGACGGGCACTGTCGCCTTCTCCAACCTCGCCCTCCTGTTCGGCGATGTGCTTCCGGAGTTCAGCCGCCGTCGTCTGCCCCGGTTTCTGCCGTCTCTATCGGAGCCCCTCAAGGCCGAGCACTACGCAGGCACCTATGTCGATGGCACGTCGAGCATCGAGATACGCGGAGGCACCGCGCAGGAGCTCTCTTATCAGTTGACGCGCCATGCGCGCCGGCCTGCGGACGTTCAGCGCGCGCCTCAGGCGTTGCGTGCCGCGGCCGATCACTTGTTCATTCCGCAGACGACGCCGCCAAGCGAGCTGCCTTTCATGCAGTTCCTTGCACCCGATAGCGCCGGACGGTTTGCCTATCTCTGGAACGGCTGGGCGCTGCGGCGCCGATGTGATGCTGACAGACCCCATACCCTTGTGAATACGAGATGAGCCCATGACACAACCAGTGATAGAGGACGTCGTGCTCGAGACGCTCGCCCGCACCTGCAACGTGACGCCGTCGGAGATACAGCCGGACACCGACATCGCAGCGCTCGGCATTGACTCGATGGGACTCACCGTTCTCGCCGCCCACATCGAAGCCACGTTCGGACTGGCATTCAGCGAGGAACAGCTCCTGAGGCTCTATCAGGCCGCTTCGGTCCGTGACGTCGCCTCGCTGGTGCGCACTATGACCGCAAGTGCCGCTTGAACAGCTTGCCGTTCGGATCGCGTGGCATGCGCTCGATGTATTCGATCCGCCGCGGCAGCTTGACCGGAGAAATGCGGTCGAACAGGAACGCCATGATGTCCGCGCTGAGGGCCGCCCCTGGTGTCGCATCCGGCACCGGCTCGATCACCGCCTTCACCGCCTCGCCCAGCACGGCATCGGGCACACCGAGCACTGCGCAGTCCGCCACCTTGGGATGCGCGACGAGTACCCGCTCGATCTCGGCGGAGTAGATGTTCACGCCGCCGGAGATGATCATGTCGATCTTGCGGTCACTGATGAAGAGAAAGCCCTCTTCATTGAGGTAGCCGACGTCGCCGGCCGTGAAGAAGTCTCCCACGTGCGCGGCACGCGTCTTTTCCGGGTCACCGCGATACTCGAAGCAATCACCCGTAAAGCGCTTCAGGTAGATCGTGCCCACCCTGCCGGGCGGCAGTTCCCTGCCCTCGTCGTCCAGGATCTTCACCGCGGCTCCGGGAAACGGCCGACCCACCGTTCCCGGGAAGCGCAACCAGTCCGCCGTATTCACGCACGTGCCACTGCCCTCCGAGGCGCCATACATTTCCCAGAAGATCGGTCCCCACCACTCGATCATCTGCTTCTTGATCTGCGTGGCGCAGGGCGCGCAGCCGTGCGAGACGAGTTTCAGCGACGCCGTGGAGTAGCGCGCCCGCACTTCCTCCGGCAGTTTCAGCAGCCGCACGAACATGGAGGGCACCATCATGCTCGACTGCACCCGGTACTGCTCGATGAGCCGCAGTGCCGTCTCCGGATCCCACCGCTCCATGAGGATGGCACAGTGACCCAGGTTCACGGCCATGGATGCGCACTCGAGCGGCGTCGTGTGATACAGCATCGACGTGCACAGGTGCGAGCTCCTGTCGCCGACGGCGATGCCTGCCGCGGCGTCGAAGGAGGCATGTGCCTGCATCACCCGCTCGTGCGCGACTCGCGAGTCTGCCAGTGAGGCCACTATTGCCTTGGGTAATCCGGTGGTCGCGGACGTGTAGATCATCGGGCGGCCGAGCACCCCTGCCTCGAAGGGCTCGTCACTGCCGCCCGCCATGAAATCGTCCATCGCGACGTATCCCGGCAATGTCCCGATCGACAGACGCAGAGCCGGTCCCGGCTGGCTTTGTTCGAGGGCCGCTTGGGCAACCCGTGCCTGCCGCGGATGAACGAGCACGGCTCTGGCGCCCGAGTCACTCAGGATGTACGCGATCTCGGCGGCGCTCAGGTGCCAGTTGATTGGCACGATGTATAGCCCGGCACGCGTGGCGGCAAAATTGGCCGCGAGAAACTCAACCGAGTTCGGCGCAATGATCGCCAGCGCGTCGCCCGGGAGCATCCCGTATGCGCGCAACGCACGGGCGAAGCGGTTGCTGTACGCATTCAGTACGCCGCATGTCCATGTGAGGCCCGACGGATCAACCACGGCGGGACGCTCAGGGCTGACCGCTGCGAAGTACTCAAGCCCGGCATCTTTCATCTATTCACTCCCGTGAGGCCGCGCGCTCCAGCTCCACCTGCAGGACGGCGGCCATCGCCGCTCCGTTAGTGGACCTGAACAGAGAGACATGGTTGCCCCGGATGTCCTCCAGCACGCACGTGCCGGTGAGGAACCGCCGCAGCTGCGCCGAAAAGCTCCAGTTGGCGACCGAGGCTTTCAGGAAAAGGACCCGCCCGCTGTACTCGCCGAGCGCGACGCTGCCGTACGAGGTCAGGTAGCGTCCGTATTGTGCGAAATGCCGTTCCAGCACCTCGCGCTCGAGCGGCAACGAATACAGCGTCTGCGGCAGGGCCGCCACTGTCTCGATGAGATAGTCGAAGCGATGGTCGGGGCTGAGTGACCAGAACTCGTGATCGGTGGCGATGAGCGCACACGCCAGATCATAGGAGAGGAAAGCCTCCACGAACGTGATCCACCAGCCCGCATTCCGCACGGCTTCACCGCCATCGCTCAGGTCCCGCGTATCTCCGAATACGAGCGACGCCGGGGGTCTGCCGCGCGCGGCGAGTCGCCTGGCGATCTGAAGGGCGATAAAGCCCCCTGTGCAACCGCCGTAGAGGACGAAGGGTTTTTCGCACAGATCGTTTTTCAGCAGCTCGTCGGTGTAGCGCTCGGCCATTTCATCCATCGAACGCGGCGGCGCGCTTTCGAGGAGCATTCCCACGGCATGCAGTCCATACACGCCGTAGTTGCCCGCGATATGGCCCGAGAAATGACGGTAGTCGTATACCGTGCCGTGAAGCGGATGGATGCAGATCAGGTTCGCGTCCGCACGACTGCTGGCATTCAGCGGCGCAAGGCAGATGTTTTCCCTGGCAGGCAAGGTCGCCGCGCCGAAAAGCATAGCGCGGGATCGATCCAGTGAGTTTTGCATGCCGGGCGCGAGCACCGCGCCAGCGGGCACACGCCACCCTAATTCGCCGTCGCCACGCCAGAGCCGGATGCCGAGTTTCGCGGACGCAGCCAGCAGGTCCGTGATGGGCCACGAGGGCTCGGTGGTCAGGGTTGATTCCTGCGGCCGCATGCTCCGCGCTTCGTCGCAAGCACCCTAGCCAGCAGCGAGACGGATTGCGCCCACATCGGCAATCACTTCGAAACGCTTGCTCGCCGGATCCGCCAGATACAGGACCTGATACCCACCTGTCGCGGCCAACTCCACGCCGAGTGCCCACACGACGTCGCTCGCATCCACTGCGACATCTCTCGCGAAATGTCGACGGTTGCCGAAGACGCATCGCTCGCACTCTGTCGCCACCTGACACTCCGCGAAATTGCCGCTACCCAGCGGATGCAGTCTCCACAGTGCACCCAGCGAGTTGATCGTCCAGGCAAGCCCGTTACCGGCGGCCGCGACCTTCACGGCGGCAGACGGTGGAGGTAGTGCCTGCCAGGAGGTCTCGCCCCGATCTAGCCATTTCACGACGCGTCCGGCGTAGCGCTCTTCGGTACTGATGATCCACACCTTGCCGTCCGCGCCCACACTGATCTCGTCCGCTTCGGCGGGCGGGGCCGGCGCCGGTTCGAGTGTGCCCGTGGCCCGATTCACAATGCGTACATGGCGCGTGGCATCGATCGCCCAGAGGTGGCCGTTCGGACTGACGGCAATGCGCCTCACTTCCTCCTGCAGTCTTAGCTGGGTCCAACCGGCGGCCGTCGGGTCTACTGCACTGAGGATGACCTGCGTCGTTCCTTCGAGCGCGAGCACGTGAAGCAGGCCGCCAGCCACTGTGATTTCGAGCGGCGACATCGCCGGCGGCAGCGCCACGCGTTCCGCACGGCTACCCCGCACCAGTCGCAATACCGAAAGGGTGTCATCGATCAGGTATGTGATTGCCGTTGCAGTTGCAGGTGCGGGCGCCGGCGCGGATGGCGCCGTTGCGCGAGGCGTGCGGACCCGACGAACGAGAACACTCTCCGGGATTGCAGACACGACATCGGCTCCTTGCGTGATGAAGCGCCCTCGGGCGTTGCGGACCATGACACCGTCAACCCACCGGATTCCCCTCGGTACGGAATACCTGGAGCGTGCCGCCTTCCGCAAGCTCGTGGGGAATCGTGCGAAGGCGGTTGTTGCGCACGAGAAGGTACCGCAGCCGCTCCATATCGGCCAGCAAACGCGGCAAGCTCTCCAGGCAATTGTCATCGAGATTGAGCTGCTCGAGGCGTCGCATGTTCAGGATTCCCGCCGGGATCTCGCGGATGCCGTTCGCCTCGATGCTGAGATTCACGAGCGCGGTCATCCGGAACACGCTCTCGGGGATGCTGCCGAGCCGGTTGTTTCTCAGGAACAGGTGCGTCAGGTGTTCCTGGTTCGCCAGCGGCGGCAACGTCGTCAGAAGATTGTTTTGCAGGGCCAGGTACTCGAGATTGGGGATGCTCCCTACGGCATCCGGCAGCGCCGTGAACTGATTGTCCCGCAGAAAGAGCATCTTGAGCTTCCCCATCCGGCCGATGTCGTCGGGAACGTCGCGAAGCCGGTTGTGCTGCACGTTCAGCAGCACGACCCCTCCGAGGTTCATCACGCAGGTGGGAATGGTTTCGAACGCGTTGCCATTGAGATAGAGCTCCGTGAGATTGCCGAGCGCACCGAACTCGGCAGGCAACGCTGAAAGCTCGTTCTCGTGCAGCATGAGCTTCGAGAGCGTCGGGATTTCCCCGAGCGCGGGTGAGACGCTGCGCACGCAATTCAACTGCAGGCTCAGGAGCTTGAGCTGCTGCAGTTTCGCGATGGCTGGCGGTATCGCGCGGATCCGATTCTTCGTCAGATCGAGCTCCTGCAACCGGTGCAGATCGAACAACGACGCTG
>JBDZVF010000349.1:0-6927 GCA_040255575.1 Pseudomonadota bacterium
CGACAGCGCCGCGCAGGCGACGAAGGTCAGCTGCTGCTGACGCGAGCCGATGGGCGACATCTCGGTTGCGGGCAGCGGCGCTTCACCACTTGTTTCGAAGCTCGCGCAGCTTCACGAATACCGTGTGCGCGTCGGGCGTTTCGCCAATCTCCGGGAATTGCTCGCGCAGTCGGGCGATCACCTGCGGGCTCTGCAGCCGGAAGAACGTGTTCACGCGCTTCTCTTCGCCGAGCGTCGTGATCTTCGCATCCGCGGGCTCAGCCGACTTCGCAACGTTGAGCAGCGCCTGCGCGTCGGCATTATCGGGCTCGCGATCCAGCGTGAACTCGAGGTTGCGCGCCATGTATTCGTGCCCGGGATAGATCCGCGTGTCATCCGGCAGCTTCGCCAGCTGTGTCGCGAAGGTCTGGTAGAGCGCGTCCGGATGGCCGCCGCCGCGACAGTTGCCCGCGCCGGCGTTGAACAGCGTATCCCCGGAGAACAGGCCTCTTTCCGGTGCATGCGCCAGCAGGCAGATGTGCGCCATGGTGTGCCCAGGCGTGTCCAGGCATTCCAGCTCCACGGTGCGTCCGACGCGGATCACATCGCCCTTGCCGAGCCCGCGATCCACACCGCCAATGCGCGAAGCGGCGCCCGCGTGCGCCAGCACCTTGGCGCGCGTCGCCCCCACCAGCCCCGCGTTCCCGCCGATGTGGTCGTGGTGCTCGTGCGTGTTCAGGATCTGGGTAATCTCCCATCCCCGGGCACGCGCCATGTCCAGACACATCTTCCATTCGAGCGGATCGATCGCGAGCGCCTCGCCGCTCTCCTCGCAGGCGATCAGGTAATGAAAATTGCGATAGGCGTTCCCGGACCAGATGCGTTCGACCAACATATTGCGCGCCTCACGGCCAGTCTTTGTTTGAAAAAGCGGCGGCAACGTACCGCGATTGGCCCTGCCGCGCCATAATGAGCGCCCGCACCGCGTGGCATCCGCCCACGGTTCGCGCAAGGAGCGGCCATGACGCACACCTTCCTCTTCGAGCCCGGAATCTGGACCGGTGCCGGCACCTTCTGGACAGAAGACGGCAAGGCCACGCCTGCGGAGGGGCGCACGGAGATCACGCATCGGAAGGATTGCTGGCTCCTCGCGGGCTCCCTGCGCGTGCTGTCGTCCCCGCCCGTCGAGTTCGTGAACAACTACTTCATCAAGCCCCCGGCACAGGGCGGCATCAGCACCACATGGGAGTCGCAGAACTCCGCGATCGGTCAGCTGAAAGGCTCGTTCTCGATCGTCGGGCCCTCCATCGTTTCGCTCTATCACAGCGACGGTGGCCCGGCATATTTCGGCACCGAGCATCTGATCCAGCTCGACGCAGATCGCTACGAGGCCTGCGGCGTGCTTCTGCTCGAAGGGCGCCGGTTGTCTTCCTGGCGCGTGGCGCTTTCTCGCGTGGAGCCTCACAAATGAGTCCTCGCGCGGCCCGAGCCATTCTTCTGATGGCCATCGCCGGCGCCGTCACGCCCGTCTGGGCAGACACACTCCGCTGCGGCAGCTCCCTGATCAAGGAAGGCGACACGCAGGGCTACGTTCAGGAGAAATGTGGCGAGCCCGACTCCATGCAGACCTACACCGAGCCGGTCTACGCCCGGCGCGAAAACGGCACGACCTACCAGGTGGGCACCACCAGCAAGGATGTGTGGCGATACCGGCGCAGCAGCGGCTCGTTTCCTGCCGTGCTCACGTTTGAGGGTGGCGTGCTGAAGAAGCTCGAGTTCGAGAAGTAACCGGGATCAGATGCGCACGTAGTGATCCACGAGCAGCGCGGCGAACAGCCACATCAAATAGGTCACTGAGAACTTGAACACGCGCATGGGCAGCTCCTCCCGCGCGGTGATCTTCAAAGCGAACGCGTAGTAGAGGAACCCGGCGTTCAACACCAGGGCCGCGGCCAGGTAGATGAGCCCGGTCATCTGCGTGATGTAGGGCAGCAGCGTCACGATGAACAGCAGCACGGTGTACAGCAGCACGTGCAGGCGCGTGTACTCCACCCCATGTGTGACGGGCAGCATCGGGATGCCCGCTTTCGCGTAATCGTCCCGACGCGCGATCGCCAGCGCCCAGAAATGCGGGGGCGTCCACACGAAGATAATGAGGAAGAGCAGCAGCGCGTGCGGATCGACGCTATTGGTCACCGCCGTCCATCCGAGCACGGGCGGCGCCGCGCCGGCCGCGCCGCCGATCACGATGTTCTGCGACGTCGCCCGCTTGAGCCACACGGTGTAGATCACCGCATAGCCGATGAGCGAGGCGAACGTGAGAACCGCCGTCAGCCGGTTCACGAAGAACGTGAGGATGACCATGCTCGCGGTCCCGAGCACGGCGGCGAAGGTGAGCGCCTGCCGCTCCTTCATTGCCCCGGTGGGGAACGGGCGGCCGCGCGTGCGCGCCATCTGCTCATCGATGCGGCGGTCGAGCACGTGATTGATCGTGGCCGCGCAGCCCGACGCCAGCGCGATGCCGAGGTTGCCCAGGATCAGCGCATCGAGCGGCGGCCAGCCAGGGCTTGCGAGCAGCGTGCCGACGATGGCCGTAAAAGTGATGAGCGCGACCACCTTGGGCTTCGTGAGCTCAAGGTAGTGACGCCAGGTCGTGACCGCGGGGGCGGTGATGTTGTTCGGTGGGGTAGCCAAGGGGCGCCGATTCTACGTCGATTGCAGAAAAAGTCGCCTGCGGAGCTTTCCCGAGGGCCGCGCGGCTCACTCCGGCCCTACGTGGTGCCCGGTGAGCGTGGCGATGGCCTTCACGAGGTCCGCAGGCTCCACGGGTTTCGCGATGTGCGCCTGATAGCCGCTGCGCAGGGCCAGCTCCCGGTCTTCGGCCCGCGCGAAGGCGCTGAGCGCGAGCGCCGGAATGTGACCGCCCTGCGCGGCCGGGCGCTCCCGGAGCTGGCGCACGAAAGCGTAGCCGTCCATGTCCGGCATGCCGATATCGGACACGATGACGTCCGGCTGCCAGTCATCGAGCACGCTGAGTGCCTCGCTGGCGCGGGTGGCCACCCGGTACGAGAAACCGGCGCGTTCGAGGATCGCGGCCAGGATATCCCGCGTCTCGATGTCGTCTTCCACGATGAGCACGCGAACGCCAAGCGCCGTCTGCGGCGGGTACGCGCCCGGCATGCGCTCGGCGAGCGGCCCGCGTGGATGGCCTTCCACCTCGCCCGCGAGCGGCAGGGTGACGATGAATGTCGCTCCCTTGCCCGGACCCTCGCTCCTGGCAGCCACGGCGCCGCCGTGCATTTCCACCACATGCTTCACGATTGCGAGCCCGAGCCCGAGCCCCATGTGATTGCGGGTGCTGGTGCCATCGGCCTGGCGGAATCGATCGAACACATAGGGCAGGAACTCGGCGGAGATCCCTTCGCCGTTATCCGCGATCGAAACGCACGCGGACTCCTCGGTGCTCTCGAGCGCCACAGTCACCTGGCCGCCGGCCGGCGTGAATTTGAGCGCGTTCGAGAGAATGTTGAGGAACACCTGCTGCAAGCGGCCCACGTCGCCGACCACCGCGCAATCCGGCGCCCCCGCGGCCATGTCGAGGCGGATGTTCTTCGCCTGCGCCGCCGGCCGCTGGCTGTCGATTGCGGCGTTCAGCACGGCGCGCAGGTCCACGGGCGTCATCGTGAGACTCAGCTTCCCGCTCACGATGCGCGAGACGTCGAGCAGGTCCTCGATGAGCTTCGCCTGTGAGCGCGCGCCGCGGTCGATGGACTCCATCGCGCGCTGGCGCTGCGCCTCGTCCAGTCGGCCGGTCTTCAGGAGGTGAGTCCACCCGATGATCGCGTTCATCGGCGTGCGCAGCTCGTGGGACAGATTGGCGAGGAACTCGTCCTTGAGACGAGTCGCCTCCTCGGCCTGCCGCCGCGCCATGTGCTCGCGCTGATAGGCTGCCTCGCGCTCGACGGCAGCATGCTTGCGATCGCTGATGTCGAGGATGAAAGCCATCCAGCGATCCTCGGTCTCCGAGATCGCGGCCGCGCCCACCATCACCCAGATGCGCGTGCCGTCCTTCCGGATGTACTCCTTCTCGAACGGCGCGGCGTTTCCGCGCCGTCGCAGCTCCAGGTTCGCGGCCCTGCTGCGCTCGAGGCTCTCCGGCGCCGTGATCGCGGGCCAGAACACACCGGGGTCCGCGAGATCCTGCTGCGTGTAACCGGTGAGGCGCACAAAAGCGTCGTTTGCCTCGACGATGCGGTCGCCCCGGCAGACGATGACCGCGATGATGTTGGAGTCGACGAAGCTGCGCCAACGCGCTTCGCTCTGCACGAGCCCGCGTTCGATGCTGTGAAGTCGCAGCAGCACTCTCACGACGGTGGTGAGCTCGAGCGGCTCGATCGGCTCGGTGAGATAGATCTCCGCCCCGCCCTCGAGGCCGGCGAGCTGGTCGTGCGGCGTGACGAAGGTCGCGGAGATCTGCACCACGGGTGTGGCCCGCGCGACCGGATCCGACTTGATCGTGCGGCACACCTCGATGCCGCTCATGTCGGGCAGGTTCACGTCGCACAACACCAGCTGCGGGGCGGCTTCGCGCAAGGTGCGCAGGCCCTCTTCGCCCGTGCCGGCCTCGATCACGCGGTAACCCGCCTGCTTCAGGATGCGGGTCTTGGTGTAGCGCGAAGACGCCGTGTCGTCGATGTTGAGGATGAGTGGTGCGAGGGTCATGCGAGCGCTCCTAGAGCCCGGCGCGCGCGAGAATCTCGCGGGCCCGATCGGCGCTGAGCTCGCTCTTCTCGAGCACGGCCTGTGCGCGTTCGCCCAGGCGCTCTCGTTCCTCCGGCGAAAGCACGCGTGAGGTGACGACGGCCACGGGCACGTTGTTCAGCGTGCTGTCGCGTCGGATGGCGGCGAGCACGTTTTCTCCCGTCGTATCCGGAAGATTGAGATCGAGGAAGATCATCGCTGGCTGCGCCGTGCGGGCGGCCATGAGACCGCTGTATCCGTCCGCCGCTTCGACGACATGCGTTCGCGGCGTGGCAAGCAGCTTCTGATACAGATAGCGCGCGGCCGGGTCGTCATCGATCACCAGCACGTTCCTGGCAACGATCGCATCCAGCTGCGCCAGCAACGATGCGCGGCTCAACGGCTTGGCGCAGTACGCATCGGCACCGAGCGCGAGAGCTTTGCGTTCATCGTCCACGTGCGTGGCCACGAGAACCGGAATGCTCTCGGTCGCCGATTCGCGCTTCAAATCCGCGAGCCAGCGCCAGCTGTCCTCGCCCCGGAGCAGAATATCGAGCACCACCGCGCGGGGACGCACTTGCGCGACCACGTCCCGCGCCTCGCGCAGGCTGCGAGCTGAAATGGGCTGATAGCGCGAGCCTTTCAGCAGCTTCTCATAGATGAATTGTGTTTCCCGTTCGTCCTCGACAACGAGCACGGGCACCCGCAGCGGGTCGATCTCCAGCTCCTTCACCGGGCCGGCGACCGGCGAAGCCTCACGCTCATCGAAGTGCACGGGTAACGTGGCGGTGAAAGTGGAGCCGACGCCCGGCTCACTCTGCACACCGACTTCGCCATGCATGAGGCGCGCGAGGCGCCTGCAGAGTGGCAAGCCCAGACCGGTCCCCTTCACGCGTCCCTGAAGCTTGTTCGGGACTTGCGTGAACTCCTCGAATATGAGGTCCTGATCTTCCTGGCGGATGCCGACGCCAGTGTCGGCAACGGCAAGACGTACCGTGCGCCCGTCCTCGCCCAGCGTGGCCGAGACGCGCACTTCACCCTTCTCGGTGAACTTGATGGCGTTCGAGATGAAGTTGCGCAGGATCTGCGAGACCTTGCCCTCGTCGTTGTACATGACGAGCGTCGCCGGCACCTCGTCGAACACGAGCCGCACGTCTTCGCTCACGAGCAGCGGGCGAAGCATGCCGCGCAGCGCGCTGAACAGGTTCGATACGGAGAACTCCACCGGTCGCACTTCGATCTTGCCGGCCTCGATCTTGGCGAGATCCAGCAGGTCGTTGACGAGCTCGGTCAGATCGTCCGCGGCCTTGGCGATGAAGCCGACCTGCTTCGCCTGCTCCTCGTTCAGCTCGCCATCGGTGCGATCCATGAGCAGGCGCGACAGCGCGCGAATGGAGTTGAGCGGCGTGCGGAACTCGTGGCTCATGTTGGAGAGGAACTTGGACTTCATGTCGTCCGCACGGCGCAGGTGGTCCGCCTTCTCGTCGAGCTCCGCGTAGAGCGCGACGACGCCGCGATTGGTGTCCTCGAGCTCCCGATTCAGGCGCTGCAGCTCGTCCTGGCGCTCACGCAGATCGCTCAGCGCGCGCAGCAGCTCCTGGTTCTGTTGCTGCAGTTCCTCGTTCGGTCCCACAGGGGCGCGGGTCGTGAGCTCCGTGACGAGCCGGCCGACTGCTCCATTCGTCACGAGCGGCGCACGGCTCGGAAGAATCTTGCGCAGGCTGACGTCGGTGCCCTCCTCCGGCCCGGTCTTCACTTCCACTCGGTCCATCAGCCGATGCGCGCCGATGAGACCGATGCCCATGCCGGTGGTGGATCGATACCGGCCGCTCAGCACCAGCGCGACATCGCGGATGCCGGGGCCTTTGTCCGTGACCCTGACGTGCAGCACCTGCGGTGGGCTCTCGCCCTCGAGCGCGAACTCCACCTTGCCGCCGCCGGCGTAGCGGTATGCGTTGCGCGCGATCTCGGAGACGGCGGTGGCGATGCGCGTCTGATCCTGACCGTCGAAGCCGAGGAGGCCCGCGATCTGGCGCGCGCGCTGGCGCGCGACGACCACGTCCTGCTCGTATTTGATGGCCACGGTCAGAAGCGCCTTGCTCATGAGCCTTCTGAGGAACCTCCCCGATTGCGGACGACCACGACGCTCACATCGTCCCGGCCCCGATCATAGTCCCGATACAGCACAGCGGCGATCAGGCCGGGGTG
>JBDZVF010000008.1:0-35008 GCA_040255575.1 Pseudomonadota bacterium
AGCACACATTGCAGGATCGCCACGATCCCCGCTGTTGCTGCGGCGGACTCGGTGATGTCTGCGACCCCCACCGTCGCCGCGACCTGGCCCGCGATGGAGAGGGCCAGCGCGAGCTGCTCGAAGAAGGCGTTCTGCCGATCCGCCGCGTAGAGGCCAAACGCAGCCGACAGCAGTACCGCGGCGATCACAAAGTACGCTGCGGCCCCCCTCGGCTCGAAAAGCGCCGCGACGAACACGAGCATGAATATTCCAGCCAGCCACCCGGCGATTCCAAGGAGGGCACTGACGAACCAGGGCCGTTCGCTGCTGCGAAACGAGAATGGCGCTGCGTTTCGGTTGATGGCTCCGCGCTCGATCAGCTCGGCGGTGAGTGCCTCGGCGGTGGCGAGCTCGCTCATGCTGTTGCCTCGGCTGTGCGCCACTTCTGTAGCAGATGCATCAGGACACGCCCCGACACCGTCGAACTCAGAATCAGCCATACGGCGAGCATGAATGCGATGCTGAGCATGCCCTGATCCCCGTAACGATTCGTTTGTGCGATCAGCGATGAGCCGATCGCAATGACATTGGCTGAGATGAGCGCGAGCGGAAAGACGTCCGCGCGCCGTCGCGTGGTGTAGACGCCAACTGCCGCAAGAATGACCGCGACCCACACCACACCCGACCCGTCCTCGTGCCGCTGGAGGATTGCCATGCATCCCGCCCACGCTGTGAAGGAGAGGGCGCACGTGAGGATGAGGCGGCGTACCCAAAGTGGCGGGCTATGGCCGCTTGGGGATGTGGGTAGGCGCTCGTGTGCAAACTCAGCCAGGGCCCACAGCACCAGGTTCACCAACGCGGCAATCAATAGCAGGGTCGAGGTCGAAAGGTGGAGATCGGAGAAGAGGATCCACAGTGGCCCGCCGTCTGGTCGGAAGCCGCAGAACAGCGCGAGCGCCACGTTCAGCACCAGCACCCATGCGGCCGACAGAACGCTCCATTGGCCGATTGGCACGAAGGGCAGCGCAAGTACGCTCCACGTGAGGAATAATTCGTAAACATCGGCTCCTGTCTGGTAGGTCTGGCCGAAGAGCGCGAGCAGCGCGCCGGTGGTGACGAACGCGGTGAGTAGTGCATATCGGCCGGTGTTGTTCGGCGCCGGTCGCCACAGTGCGAGCACCAGGCTCGCGAGCAGCACCGCTTCGAGGAGCGCGAAGCGCCCGCCAACCTTCAGAGCCTGCCAGTTGGCGGCGACGAAAAACACAATGCCTGCGGCAAGCGAGAGAATGCCCGCGAGCATCAATACACGCGTGGCGAATCGATGCGTCTCGGCGGCGGTCGGGTGCGCGCCAGCGAGAGTCAGCGCGAGATCGACGCTGCCGGCGCTGAGCTGGTGATGCTCGACGAATGCGTCGAGTTCTTTTCGGTTCATCAGCGTCGGGCCCCGGCGGCGGATGCCCGCATCGACTCAAACATGATGTTCTCTCCATGTAACAAGCTGGGGCGCATGATCTCATTGCTGTTTCCAGAATCGCAACGTCAGCTTTGCTTCAGGCGTTCCCAGACATAACCCAGCGCAGGACCGGTGGTCGCTCTCTTCCCAGCCGGATGTCGCCAGTACCCATCAGGCCCCGGTGAACCTCTCGTTTGCCGGCACGTACGTTGCGAACGCAACTGGTGCTCACGCCGTGCCGTTCGCACGCCCGTGCCTGATCGCGGCTTGCTGCCGCCTGCTGCTTCCTGGAGGATCGTGTATGAAAATCTGTATTGTGCTTTCGGGCCTCGGGGCCGCGCTGATGTCAGCGGCTGTGTTGTCGCAGGCGCCGCCTCCGCAGTCCTCCACCCCGAGTGCGGCACCCTCATCGATGTCCTCCGCGTTCAATTCGCTGGACACGGACAAGGACGGCAAGATCAGCGAAGCCGAGGCGCAGGCGAGCCGCGTGGTCGCGCAGAACTTCGCGAGCGCCGATACGAACAAGGACGGTGCGGTCACCCGGGAGGAGTTTGGCGCCGCTTTCACCATGAGTGCCCCTGCCGCGCCAGCGCCGCTGCCGCCGGCTGAATGAGCTGATTTCCCCTCGCGCGTGGCTAATTGCGCAACGGCGGTTGCCCAACTAGCCACGCGCTACGTTGGTGGCGGACGGGCGGGCCGTCCGCTCCTCAAGGTATTGCCCGCCCCCAGCGCGCTGAAGCTCTTCGAGCACTGGCGGGCGTCTTCTCACGTCAGTAGCCCCGTGACGCCGGTCGCCGCGTGACGCCAATCGCCAATGGCTCGATATCTTCCTTCGCCAGGTCGCTCGACTTGTGTTCGCGGCGCCTCTCGCTACCATTGGGCACCATTCGTGGGCTTCACTGTCAACCCGCCGCACAAAGTTCGATGACGTGTACGTTTTACTGTACGAGTCACTGCTCTCCTGGTTTTCCGGCCGGCACGCGTCCAACGCGCATGCGCATTTGTATGCGGTAGCGACCCTCGCTGCCATAGCGTTCGTAAACATCTCCTCCGTAGTTGTTTTGTGCGCGTACCTGGGCTTTGCGTGGGCGCGCCAGCTGTTCTTCGCGGGCCGGCCCTGGCTTGCGTCTTTGCTGCTCGCGGTCGGCCTGCTGGCGATACACCTTCTGCTGTTCCGCCGACGTCGTGGCGTGCTGCCGCAGCCACCGTCCAGATCCCGTCAGCCGCAGACGCGGTGGATTGGCGCCGCTTATGTGCTGCTGTCCTTGGTCGTTTTCCTGTACATCAGCGCACTCGCGCCCACGCTTCTGTAACCGACCGCGGCGCATGTGATCGACCGCCGCGTAGCTGTCATTCGGCTATCCCGGCGGGAACGTAACGGCGGACGTTGCCGTTGGTATGGAGTCGCCCTCGCAACCCCGCTGGTGAAATCGCCAGCTGGGCCGTTCGCGGGCATCATTGGCCTCTTGTGACAAAAGGCTCGGTGGTGAGAGGTGCCCTCCATGCGTCGAATCCCTTTGAGGCTCATCGGCTGTGCGCTCACGCTGCTGGCGCTGACGGCCTGCGGCGTGAACCCCGTGACCGGCAAGCGCGAGCTCCAGTTCGTTTCCGAAGCCGCCGAGCTGCAAATTGGCGAGCAGCAGTACGCGCCAACGCGTCAGAGCGAAGGCGGCGACTTCAAGTTGCTGCCAGATCTCACGGCATACGTAAGTGAGATCGGCCAAAAGCTCGCGGCTGTCTCGGATCGGAAGCTGCCGTACGAGTTCGTCGTGCTGAACAGCTCTGTGCCGAATGCATGGGCGCTCCCAGGCGGCAAGATCGCCGTGAACCGCGGGCTGCTCCCCGAGCTCCGCAGCGAAGCGGAGCTTGCCGCCGTTTTGGGCCACGAGATTGTGCACGCGGCGGCTCGCCACGGCGCGAAGGCTCAGGAGCGGGGCACGCTCCTGCAAGCGGGCCTCGCTGTCGCGACCATCGGTGCCGCCGTCGGCGGCGCGGATCAGAACGTTGCAGGGCTCGTGATCCAGGGCGCGGGCCTCGGCGCGCAGCTCGTGCAGACGAAATACGGGCGGGATGCCGAGTTGGAAGCCGACGAGTACGGAATGAAGTACATGAAGGAGGCCGGGTATGACCCCTGGGCCGCCGTCACCCTGCAGGAGGCGTTCGTCAGGCTGGCGAACGAGAGCGGCGCGAAACCGCAGAGTTTTCTGGAAGGGCTCTTCGCTTCACACCCGCCCTCGGAAGAGCGCGTCGAGAAGAACAAGATGCATGCAGAAGCCCTCGGCCGCGGCGGTGAGCTGGGGGATGCGCGCTATGCCGCGCGCGTGAAACCCCTGCTGGACATGAAGCCCGCGTACGACAAGCACGACAAGGCTCTCCAAGCCGCCCGCAAGAAGGATTACGCGGAGGCCAAGACGCTTGCGGAGGAGGCGGCCGCAGCCCTGCCGAAAGAGGGCCGCTTCCAGCAAACGCTCGGCGAGATCGCGTTGGCGCAGAAGGATGAGAAGAAGGCCATCGGCTATTACGAGAAAGCGATCCAGCTCGATCCGGATTATTTTGGCTCGTATCTCGGTGCCGGCGTCGCGCAGCTGCGCGCCGGCAACAAGACGAAGGCGGAGGAATTGCTGACGCAGAGTGCGAAGTTGTTACCCACCGCGCCCGCCGCGTATTACCTCGGCGAGATCGCGAAAGATCGCGGTGACGTTCAGAAGGCCATGCAGCTCTACCAGGCCGCGGCGAGCTCGCAAAGCGAGATCGGAAAAGCGGCGGCCGGCGAGTTGGTGCGGCTCGACCTGCCGCGCAATCCCGGCAACTATGTAGCCACGGGCGGACAACTCGATTCGAGCGGGCGTGTGGTCGTGATCATCCAGAATCGCGCGCCCGTCACGTTGAGCGACATTCGCGTGACGCCCGTGCTGGTGAATCCAGCGGGGCAGGTGGTGCGGCAAGGGACGCCGATTTCCGTGTTCCAGTCGCTGCGGCCGAATGAGCAGGTGGCGGCGGACGCAGGCGTAGGCGCGCTGACGCAGGAGCAGTTGCAGGCCTTGAGATTTCGGGTGGATGGGGCGCGGGTGGTGGAGTAGGGGCGGGCTTGTCGTTGTCGGTGAAGTTCACCGCGCCATCAGTGGGGAGACAGGCTGTCCGGCAAACCGACATAGCGGATGCCCCGACTGCGCTCCGACACGGAAGACGTGAATGACGGCGGCTTCACCACGAGCACGTCGCACGGCAGCGAGTCCAGCACGCGTTCAGCCGTATTGCCGATGAATACGCGCCTCAACCCGGAGCGGGAGACCGCGCCCATCACGAGTATCGAGCAGCCGGTGTCCCGCACGGTCTGGGGAATCGCGTCGCGTGCACGGCCCGGAACGACATGGCGGACCACCCGAGCCTTTCCGTATCCATTGAGCGCTTGCTCCAGCAGTTGCCGGGCGTGCTTCTCATGCTCCGCGGCGACTTCACTCGGCATTGTGCCGCTTGCACCCAGGCCAGCCAGCGTGATGGCCGAAATGGGTTCGTAGGCATGCATTGCTTCGAGCGATCCGCCCAGCGTATCGCACAGCGCGGAGGCGGCCGCCAGGATCTCCGGATCGAGCGCGGCTTGCTTTGCATTCGCGTGCGTTGGGTCGAGTGCCGCCAGGATGACCGGCGCCTTCCACGGCTTCGCATTTTTCACCAGCAGGACCGGCACCGGGCTCGATTTCAGGAGCTCCCAATCGGTCAGGTGAAGAAGCCAGGGCGCGGCCCTTCTTTTCGTCGGATGACACTCGGCGACGATCAGATCGACTTCGGCGCGGCGTGCGCGCCGAACAATGGCCTCGTGAGGGGGATAGTCCCAGTCCGTCGTGGCACGCGCATTCACGCCTCGTGCACGCAACTTCTCGGCCAGTGATTCGAGCTCGAGCGTGTATCGCTGCTCAGTTTCCCGCTTGTAATCCGCCATGTAGTTGAGGTACTCGGCGTAGGGATCTGCCAGCACACGCTCCGTGATGCTGTGGTAGAGCTCAATCGATGCCCCTGTCGCGCGTGCGAGCTGCACAGCCTTGTCCACCGCGGGCAGGACGGCCGCGCCCGGCTGTTTCACGGCAACCAGTATCTTGCGGATCGGACGCATGGCGGTTGTCCCTTCAGGCAGTCAGGTGAGATGGGTCACGGGCCTGTACGCGTGCATGGCGTGCTCTGCGTCAAGGACGTATTTCTTCGTGGAAGTGTCTGGGAGTACGCCACGCACCAGCGTCCTGCATCAGTGCGGCGATCCTGTCGGCGTCTCCGTCGAACCATTCGACTCCGACTCCGTCGGCCTCACTCCTGACCACAATGCCGTGCACGGTATGCGCTTTTCTGCGGCTCGTGCGACGCACGGTCAGGCACATGGTGGAAAGTGTCGGCATCCTCAGCGCGGTCTCGATGAAGCCGCCGCTAAGACTGATATCGCGCAGTCTGCCCCATCCTGCCGAGGCGGGGGCGGCGAAGATCTGAACGTCGAGATCGGCAGGAATGCGTCTTCCCCAGCGATGTTCCATGGTGTTGTCCTCAAGGGCCCACGCAAAGATGATTTCGGACCAGCGCCACGCCGGGCGCGGACCAAGCCGTGTCCGCCGCTTCTTCATGCTCTGACCAGGAGCGCACTCGACCGGTCAGTGTTACCTCGCTGCCGTCGACCTCGACATTGATGCCCTCCGCATCGATCTGTGCGGAGCGCTTCAGCGCCGCGGCAATCCTTTGCTTGATGTCGGTGGCGACGGGCTTGCCCTTGAGCGTGATCTCGTTCGACAAGCCCCGAACGCCCGCCAGCCGACGCACGCATTCCTCTGCCCGCGCTCGCTGGTATTGCCAGTCCACTTCGCCTTCGAGCGTCACCTGGCCCTCGTGAACGATGATGCGAATGGCCTGGGCCGCATCGGGTAGCTCGCGTTCGAGTGCGGCCGCCGCGCTGCGCGCAATGTCGGGGTCCGGCAGCCGAATGCCCGAGGGCACGTTGACGATCAGTTCGTCGGCCAGCGCGCGCACGCCCGCGACGCGCTTCGCCGCCCGCACGGCCGAGGCGGCCTCGTAGAGTGACTTGACGAAGCCGCTCAGCGTGACGACGCCGTCCATCACTTTGACGGTGATGTCCTGGTCATCGACGCTCGGCGTCCAGCGGAGCTCGTCCGTCACGTCTCGAAGGATATCCGCGTCGTGCCTCATGGCATCCCCTTCAGATTTTTTGTGCCGATCTGATGGGAAGAAATCCTCGCGCGGCCGCGCATGGGCCGCCATTCGCGCGGAACCGTAGGCATTCGGGAGTTTTACCTAGTCCCTTGATCTGTATCGCTCGGCTCACGCTCGCAATCAGTAAGTTTGCGGAACCCCCTCGTATTCATGCTGAAGAGCCTGCGCGGCGTTCCTGCGTTAATGATCCGGAAGGAGTATTCGGGCGTAAGAAGGAGTGATCGTGGACAAGAATGAGCTCGTCAGGGTCCTGTCCTTGAGGGACGTCGGGAGCGCCGACGTCGCGCGGGTGGGCGGCAAGAATGCCTCCCTCGGGGAACTGCTTAGTGCGCTGACATCCGAAGGCATTCGTGTTCCACCCGGCTTTGCCACCACCGCCACCGCGTACTGGGAGTTCGTGGACCACAACGGTCTGCGCCCGGTCATCAGCGAAGCGCTGGATGAGCTGAAATCGGGCCGCACACCGCTCGCGGTTGCCGGCCTTCGCATTCGCAAGGCATTCCTGCAGGGGAGATGGACGCCCCCAATGGCCGAAGCGCTGCGTTCGAGCTACGCCGATCTATGCAGGCGCGTGGGCATGGACGACGCCGATGTGGCGGTTCGCTCGAGTGCAACGGCGGAAGACCTTCCCGATGCGAGCTTCGCCGGTCAGCAGGAAAGCTTTCTCAACATCCGGGGGCTGGCTGCGCTGCTGGACGCCTGCCGCCGCTGCTACGCCTCGCTCTTCACGGACCGCGCGATCAGCTATCGCGAAGCGAAGGGTTTCGACCACCTGCGGGTCGCGCTTTCGGTTGGCGTGCAGAAGATGGTCCGGTCGGACCTCGCCGGTTCAGGCGTCATGTTCACGATCGATACGGAGAGCGGCTTTGATCGCACCGTCCTGATCGACGCCGCGTGGGGCTTGGGCGAGAACGTGGTGCAGGGGAGTGTCGATCCCGACGAGTACATGGTCTTCAAGCCCCTGCTCGCCGTCGACGGGGCTGTGCCGATCATCGAGAAGAGATGCGGCGGAAAAGCGCAGCGTCTCGTCTACGATAGCGGCGGAGACAGCGCCACGATCAACGTGCCGACCACACCGCAGGAGCGCGCCGCGTTCGTGCTGGCCGACGCGGAAATACTCGAGCTCGCCCGCTGGGCCTGCAGCATCGAGCGCCACTATGGGATGCCCATGGATATCGAGTGGGCGAAGGATGGCGTCACGGGCGAGATGTTCGTCGTGCAAGCGCGGCCCGAGACGGTGCGCTCACGTGCGCGCGCCGATGTGATAAAGACCTACAAGATAGGCCGCAAGGGACGGCGTCTGCTCACCGGATTCAGCGTCGGCGAAGCAGCCGTCGCAGCGCCCGTCTGCGTGCTCGAGAGCGCCGCGGATATCGGGAAATTCGTGGATGGGGCCGTGCTCGTGACCGGCGCGACGGACCCGGATTGGGTGCCGGTGATGAAGCGCGCGGCGGCGCTGGTGACCGATCACGGCGGTCGCACCTCTCATGCGGCGATCGTCAGCCGCGAGCTCGGCTTGCCGGCGGTCATCGGCACCGGCAACGCGACGAGCGTGCTGCGCGCCGGCCAGGAAATTACCGTCTCCTGTGCCGAGGGCGAAGAAGGCTTCGTTTATGAAGGCCGCGCTGAAATCGAGACGAAGGCCCTCGATCTCGGCGCCATCCCGAAGACCCGCACGCAGGTTATGCTGAACCTGGCGAACCCGGCTGCGGCGTTACGGTGGTGGCCGCTGCCCATCGATGGGGTCGGGCTTGCACGAATGGAGTTCGTCGTGACCACGCACGTGAGGGTGCATCCGATGGCCCTCGTGCATTTCGATGCCGTCACCGACCCTGCGGTCCGCCGGAGCATCGAGATGCTCACCGCTCAGTACGCCCACAAGACAGAATACTTCGTCGACCGGCTCGCTCGCGGCCTCGCCCGAATCGCGGCGCTCGCGTACCCGAAGCCGATGATCCTGCGGACGAGCGACTTCAAGTCGAACGAGTACGCCAATCTCATCGGCGGCAGCCAGTTCGAAGAGGCGGAAGAGAACCCGATGATCGGGCTTCGCGGGGCCTCCCGCTATTACTCGCCCCGCTACGAGGAAGCGTTTGCGCTCGAGTGCCGCGCCATTCGCAGGCTGCGCGAGGAAATAGGGTTCAGTAACGTGATCGTCATGATCCCGTTCTGTCGCACGCCGGCCGAAGCGGGCCGGGTGCTGGCGGTGATGGCGAGGAACGGGCTCGAGCGTGGCGTGAACGGCCTGCAGGTCTACGTGATGTGCGAGATTCCATCGAACGTGATCCAGGCGCGCGAGTTCGCACAGCGCTTCGACGGCTTCTCGATCGGCAGCAACGACCTGACACAGCTCACCCTCGGCGTCGACCGCGACTCCGCGGAGCTCGCGCAGCTGTTCGACGAGCAGGACGAATCCGTGAAATGGCTGATCCGTCAGGTCATTCGCGAGGCGCGGCAGCAGCACGTGAAAGTGGGGCTGTGCGGCCAGGCACCCAGTAATCATCCGCAGTTCGCTGCATTCCTGGTGGAATGCGGTATCGACTCGGTTTCCGTGACGCCGGACAGCTTCGTGGCCGTTTGCAAGGCGATTGCGGCGGCCGAGACGCACACGCCTGCATCGGGCGACAGGTGAGGAGACACATCATGAACGTTGGAAGTCTGTGCAGACGCAAACCCGTCACCGCGACACCCTTCGACGAGCTGGCGGCGGTGGCCCAGCTCATGCGCGAGGAGCACGTCGGCTGCGTCATCGTGGTTGAACCGGGGGTCCGCGAGGGCACCTTCCGGCCGGTCGGCGTGGTGACGGACCGGGATATCGTCGTTGCGGTCCTGGCGAAGGGCATCGATCCGAAGACGCTGAAGGTGAGCGATGTCATGAGTCGCGAGATCGTGGTGGCGTTCGAAGAGGAGTCGGTCGGTGCCGCCCTGAGGAAGATGCGCAACATCGGCGTCCGGCGGCTGCCCGTGGTCACGGGACCGCACGAGCTCATCGGCGTGATTTCGCTCGACGACATCATCGACCAGCTCGTCGGTGAGCTCGAGGATGCCGCGGGATCGATCCGCAGCGAGCAGGTGATCGAGCATGCCGTGCGGCCGTGAAGTCTCGCCGCCCGACATTGCGTGAGAAGGTGTCGTTCCTCAAACGGCCGGCCGCGTTCGGGCCCGGGACACGGAGCGTTCGCGCGATCGAAACCCACTTTGCCTGGGTGTTTCTCGCGGGGCGCGAGGTGTACAAGCTCAAGAAGCCGCTGCGATACAAGGAGCTCGATTACCGATCGCTCGCCGCGCGCAAACGGGGCTGTCAGGAGGAGCTGCGTCTGAACCGGCGTCTCGCACCCCATGTGTATCGTGCTGTCGTCCCGCTGACATGGGCCGGTGGGCAGCTGCGAATCGATGGGGACGGCGAGATTGTCGATTGGCTCGTGCGGATGCGGCGGCTGCCGGATGCGCAGATGCTGGACCGCGCCGCGCGGCGTGGATCGGTCAGGCCGGAACACATCGATCGGGTGAGTGCAACGCTGGCGCGCTTTTTCGCCGGGGCGGACGCTCACCCGGTGTCCCCGCAGTGTTATGTGCAGCGCTTGTCACGAGAAATCCAGGCAAACGTGCGGGAAATCTGCCGGCATACCGACCGGCTGACACAGCGTTGCGCGCGAGAGGTCGGTGAAGCGCAGCGGTTCGCGCTGCAGGCCGTGCACCCATTTCTGGCCAGGCGGGCAGCGCACGTCGTGGAAGGGCACGGCGACCTTCGAGCTGAGCACGTGCACCTCGGCCGGCGCATCGCCGTGATCGACGCGCTGGAGTTCGATGAGCGTCTGCGGATGCTCGATCCCGCGGAGGAAATTGCACTTCTGGCACTCGAGATCGAGCGGCTCGGACAGCCCCGGCTGGCGGATCGGTTGATCGAACGATTCCGCATGGATCTGCCTTCGGCGCCGCCGCTGGAAGTCTTCTCGTTCTACAAGAGCCATCGTGCAGCGACGCGTGCGAAGCTGGCGGCGTGGCACATCGGAGACCCGCAATTCCCGGATCCCGCGCCGTGGATCGCGCGCACCGAATCTCTTCTGGCGGATGCACTTCGGTACGCGCAGGACGCGTGCATCCGTAGTTCTGCGCAGGCCATTGCAGGGTTTCTCGGATGCACGGCAAGGCTTGCGTTCTCAGTATTACAGCCATGAACTCATTCAAAGGGTCATATACATGAAATCGCTCCTGGCGGTGGCCGTCGCAGCCGTGATGTTGCTCTCCGGCTGCGCGACGGGGCTCGAAACTCGCGCCGATCACGACCCATCGCAGAACTTCAGCGGCTATCGCACCTTTGCCTGGATAGCCGAGCAGCCGATGATGGCGAGCCCGGAGGACATGGCGCGGGTGAGCCCGCTCAACCGGCGCCGCATCGAGCAGGCGATCGAGAAGGAGCTTGCTCGCAAAGGCTTTCAGCAAGTACCGCAGGGGCAGGCAGCGGATTTCGTCGTTTCCTATACGGTGGGCGCGCGGGACCGGCTCGATGTGCAGTCCTATCCGGTGCCCTACCGCGGGCCGTGGCTCTGGGGCTGGCCGTACTTCGGTCATGACGTCGACGTCACCACATACCGCGAAGGGACTCTCTCGATCGATGTGTTCGATGGGAAGACACATCAACCCGTCTGGCACGGCTGGGCGACCAAGCGACTCAGCGACAGCGACGCGAGGAACGCGGCGGAGCTCATTCCGCAGGCGGTCAGCTCTATTCTGAAGAGGTTCCCGCCCCGTTAGCAGGCGGCTTCAGCCCGCAATCGCCGAAAGCACTCTTCCGGCATGACGCTATGAATGCGCCAGCAGCAGCGGCTCACGAAGCCTCACAATGTGCTTCGTGCCGGCTCCATCCACGACTTCTATGCTGCGCACTTCGCTGGCTGTCGACTCGACATAAATCGAAGCAGGATGCTGGATGACGTGCTCGATCTCGCCAAGATCGAGGTCGAGCAGATCATCCTTGTGATCGTAGGTGATGCCCAGAAGTGCAAGCCATTTCACGGCGACCTGGTTACCGATGGGCAGCGCGCCCACCTCGATGAGCGCCTGCTTTCCCTCGAGCGCCCGGGTGAGCTGTTCAAAATAGCCGCTCCAGGATTCTTTCTTCAGTTCGACGGTGGACATTGGGGTCTCCTCTTGCCGGCCCAGGACGAGCAGAATGGCACGAAGGCGTGCGGCTGCACTTATTAACGAGACGCGCGAGCGCCTTCCGTCACCAGCGCGCAAGCGTTCTGCGCCGACGCGGCAGTCCCCATCGGAAGCTCACCAGCGCGGCAAGGGAACGCGCAAGCACAGCGGCTGCACGCTGCTCGAAACGATAACGCTCCCGCTCGTACGGTCGATCGGTCACTCTGACAAACGCACCACGAGGGCGGGTCTCGCGTGCGGTGTCCGGCGGGCTTTCCCGATACCTCTCGAAGCGTTGCCGCTCCCGGTTTGTCATCCTGGGCGCACCGTCCTGCTCTGCCTCTAACGCGACCGGACGCGGCCTGAGTGGATAGCCCGGATGCGTGTCGGGCGGCTCACCGTCGAGCACGGGCTCACCGCGCGAGGATCCGGGTTGTGGGTGATAACCGAACTCCTCCGCATAACCTCCGGCGAGGTAGGAATAGTGATCGGCCTCGGCCTCGACGCCTTCGCGGACTTCGACGGCACCTCCCGTCCAGTCCGGAAAGTAACGGCGTTCCTCGGGCAATGGCTGCGGTGAATCCGGCTCCAGGCGCATGGCTACACTCCAGGCGTTCCAGGGGTTCGCGACCTTACAGAGGGTTCGCGCTTTGGAACGCGATGTCGCGTCCGAGGTTCCGCGGACGGGCGGTCCATATCAAGTGTACAGCAGCCGCTGATCCGGCAACCCGGCGTGCGGTTCTCGCTGAGGGCGGCACGAGATGAACGGAGCGTGTCTTTGCTCGCGCTGGAGCGTTCACAACATGCGTTATAGCGTTCATGAAATTGGAGGAGAACGGCTTTGAGCCATGCCGATGCACCGGCCGCTGAAGTGACCCCAACGCACCCGGCGCAGGTCACGCTGTTCCTTGCGGGCGATGTCATGACGGGCCGCGGGATCGACCAGATCCTGCCGCACCCGGTCGAGCCGCACCTGTTCGAATCCTGGGCGCATTCGGCAAAGGACTACGTTGCGCTGGCAGAGCGGGTGTCGGGGCCCATCCCGCGTCCGGTCGAGTTTGCTTATCTCTGGGGCGATGCGCTCGATGAGCTGGCGCGGCGGCGCCCGAACCTGCGCGTCGTCAACCTGGAAACGGCAGTGACCACCAGCGAGGCGGCGTGGCCGCGGAAGGGCATCCATTACCGCATGAATCCGGCAAATGTGCCGTGTCTCAGCGCGCTAGGCGTGGACTGCTGCACCTTGGCGAACAACCATGCGATGGACTGGGGCCGGGAAGGGCTCTTGGAGACTTTATCCGTGCTGTCTGCAGCCGGTATCCGCACCGCCGGAGCGGGGCGCAACGCGGCGGAAGCGTCCGCTCCGGCGGTGCTGCCGATAGCAAGCGGCAAGCGTGTGCTGGTGTACGCGTTCGCGCTGGAGGACAGCGGAACGCCCGCAGCCTGGCGCGCTACCGAGCGGCACGCGGGGGTCAACTGGTTCGAGGATCTCTCCAATCGCACCGTAGATGTGATCGCACACCACGTGGATCTTCACCGGCAGGACGGGGATCTCGTCATAGCCTCCATTCACTGGGGGCCGAACTGGGGCTTCGCCATCGACACGGAGCAGCGCCGTTTCGCGCGGAAGCTGCTGGAGCGTGCGGACGTGGACCTCGTCTACGGGCATTCCTCGCACCACGTGAAGGGCATCGAGGTTCATGAAGGCAAACTGATCCTATACGGATGCGGTGACTTCATTAATGACTATGAGGGGATCAGTGGCAACGCGGCCTATCGTGGCGACCTGTCGCTGATGTACTTCCCCGTGCTCGATGCCGAGAACGGGAAACTGCAGGAGCTCGTGATCACACCGACCTGCACGCGCCGCTTTCGCGTGAGCCTGGCCGGAGCGCAGGAGAGGAGCTGGCTAATGGCAACGCTGAATCGGGAAGGCAAGTCCCTCTGCACGGCGGTCGAGTCGGATGCAGATGGCGCGTTTCGGCTGCAATGGTGATGACTGCCGTGAGCTGCGAGCACACGTGCAGCCGAGGCATCCGCCGGAACGATGCGCGCCGTTGAGCGCTCATCGGAATGGGAACAGCTCCACGCAACGAGCGTTGGGGCCACGTCCTCCGATACGTACAGGGCAGGTGGAATTCGGCCATGAACGATGAGCCCTCGCTGATGAGTCCCCGCGATTTGCCGAAGACCTCTTCAGCAGCCGGTGTCGTCGGCGGCGGAGTAATGCAGGAAGCACCGGTCACGGCCCAGCCGGCGCCATCTGAAGCGTTAGCCGAGGGTCCGCAGATCATGTCGATCCAGCTTCGAGTAAACGGGCGCGATCACCTGCTCGACGTGGACACTCGCACGAGCTTGCTTGATGCCTTGCGCGAGCATCTGCATCTGACAGGTTCGAAGAAGGGCTGCGATCACGGTCAGTGTGGAGCGTGCACCACGCTCATCAACGGTCGCAGGATGAACTCCTGCCTTACGCTCGCAGTGATGCACGAAGGGGATGACATCGTCACGATCGAGGGATTGGGCTCGCCCGAACGTCTGCATCCGATACAAGCCGCTTTCCTGCATCATGATGGTTTTCAGTGCGGCTACTGTACTCCCGGGCAGATCTGCTCGGCCGTGGCGATGCTGAAGGAGTTCGATGATGGCTGGCCGAGCTATGTGACGCAGGGGCAGACACCATCGTTCACCGTCGCCGAAGTCCGCGAGCGCATGAGCGGCAATATCTGCCGCTGCGGGGCCTATCCGAATATCGTCGAGGCCATTCGGGAAGTGCGGGGGCCGGTGAAGTGAGGCCCTTCACCTACGAGCGAGCAGGCAGTGCTGGTGCTGCCGCCAATGCCATCGCGGGTCGACCGGACTCGAAGTTCATCGCAGGCGGCACCAACCTGCTGGATCTCATGAAGCTCGAGATCGAGCGGCCGGCGCATCTGGTGGACATCAGCCGATTGCCGCTGAGGCAGATCGAGCCCACTTCGGAGGGCGGTCTCAGAATCGGCGCGCTGGTGCCGAACAGCGATCTCGCGGCGGACAGGACGGTTCGCGAACGTTACCCGGTGCTATCGAAGGCGCTGTTGGCCGGCGCGTCCGGACAGCTGCGCAACAAAGCATCGACGGGCGGCAATCTGCTCCAGCGCACACGCTGTTATTACTTCTACGACACCAGCATGGCGTGCAATAAACGCGCGCCCGGCACGGGATGCGCCGCGCTTGGCGGCTTCAACAGGATTCATGCGGTGCTCGGCGCGAGCGAGCAGTGCATCGCCGTGCATCCGTCAGACATGGCCGTGGCGCTGACCGCGCTGGAGGCAACGATCGAGACCGCGGATGCGAGCGGCCGGACACGAAAGCTTCCCATCGGCGAGCTGCATCGATTGCCGGGCGACACGCCGCATATCGAGACGACGCTCGAGCCGACGGAGCTGATCACGGCCGTCGTGCTGCCGCCACCCTTAACGGGTCGGCAGATCTATCGGAAGGTTCGCGACCGGGCTTCGTATGCGTTCGCGCTGGTATCCGTGGCAGTGATCGTCGAAGCACGCGAAGGCTCGATACGCACGGCGCGCATCGCCTTTGGCGGACTGGCGCACAAACCGTGGCGCGCCGTCGAAGCTGAAAGAGCGCTCGTCGGGCAGCGCGCGAGTGAAAGTCTGTTTTCCCAGGCTGCGGAGATCGCTTTGCGAAATGCCAGGGGTTACGGCGGCAACGATTTCAAGATCCCGCTCGCCAAACGACTCTTGAGCCGCACGCTCGCGGAAGCCGCAGCGGAAGGGTAAGGCGCAAGCAAATGCCACCGGAACACGAAGTCGCCAGCGACGCCCCGCTCATCGGCAAGCCGCTTGACCGGGTCGAGGGTCCGTTGAAGGTCACCGGCCGCGCGCCATACTCCTATGAATACCGGCACGCGCGTGAGACAGCGTACGGATTCATCGTGCCGAGCACGATTGCGAAGGGCCGAGTCACCGAGATCGATACGTCGGCGGCCGAGCGGGTTCCCGGCGTTCTGACGGTGCTCTCTTACAAGAACGCGCCCGAACAGGCGCCGCCGCATCCGCGGGTCAATGAGGTCCGCTACGATCGCGCGGAACCGTTCCTGCGCGGTCCTGAGGTCCGGTACTTCGGCGAGCCCGTGGCACTCGTGGTCGCCGAGAGCTTCGAGACTGCGCGCCATGCGGCGAATCAGGTCCGCGTCTCGTATGAGAAGGCGTCGAATCCGGAGCTCGAGCTTACGACGGACCCGACCAAGAGCTACAAGCCCGAAAAGGTGAACGCCGGCTTTCCGACGGATACACATCAGGGCGATTTCGAAGCCGCTTTCGCTCAGGCCGAAGTGAAGGTCGATGCGATCTACACAGTGCCTTACGAGCACAACATGCCGATGGAGCCGCATGCCACCCAGGCCGAATGGAACGGCGATGAGCTGACTCTCCATTCGCCGCAGCAGGGCCCGGAGTGGTGCCAATCGTCCGTTGCGAAGACGTTGCAAGTGCCGAAGGAGAGCGTACGCATTGTGACGCCCTACATCGGTGGCGGCTTCGGCGCCAAGATGCCAACGCACGCGCAGGCGATACTCGCGGCGCTTGCAGCGAAGGCGCTCGGCCGGCCGGTCAAAGTGGCTCAGACCCGGCAGCAGATGTTCGCAAACACGAATCACCGGCCAAAGGGAATCCAGCGGATGAGACTAGGTGCCGGGCGAGATGGTGCGCTCACCGCCATGGCTCATGACGTGTGGATGCAGACGACACCGTTCGACGAATTCGTGGAACAGGCCGCAGCTTACAGCCGGGTGATGTACGCCGCTCCGAATCGCGTGCATCGGCATTGGGGTGTGGCGCTGGACCTGCCAGCGTCCGACATCATGCGGGCACCGGGGGAAGAGCCCGGGAGCGTCGCAATGGAATGCGGTCTCGACGAGCTTGCCGTCGCGCTCGGCGTCGACCCGGTCGAATTGAGAATCAGGAATGAGCCCAGGGACGACCCGGAAACGCATCTGCCGTTTTCGAGCCGAGGGCTCGTGCAATGTCTGACCGAGGGCGCGCGCAAGTTCGGCTGGAGCCAGCGGCCATCAAAACCCGGGACCTTGCGCGACGGGCAACTGCTGATCGGCTACGGCGTTGCGAGCGCCATGTTCCCGAGCCGCACGCGGCCGGCGGTCGCGAATCTGCGAATCGAGCCGGACGGCACCGTGGTTGGGGGCATGGCTGCGTCCGATCTCGGTACCGGCACGTTCACGATCCTCACGCAGATCGTGAGCGAACGGCTCGGTGTGCCGATGGAGAAGGTTCGTGTGGAGATAGGGGATACGCGCTTACCCATGGCGACTCCCTCCGGCGGTTCGATGGGTGCATCAGGCAATGGCTCTGCGATGGCGTTGGCCTGTGACGCCATGAAGGAAAAGCTGCGGGGGCGTAAAGACACGGAATCACTCGCGCAGTACGTGCGTCGGACTTCTCCGGACGGAATCGAGGTGAGCGCCCGTCATGAGGGCTCGCCCAGCAAACCTCAGTATTCCACTCACGCTTTCGGAGCGCAGTTCGTGGAAGTGGGCGTAGATCCCGTCACTTGCGAGGTCCGCGTCAGACGCATGCTTGGCGCATTCGCGTGTGGTCGCATTCTCAATGCGAAGACCGCCCGCTCGCAGTTGATGGGCGGCATGATCATGGGAGTGGGCGCCGCGTTGACGGAGGAGTCCGTACTCGATACTCGATACGGCGTGTTCATCAATCATGACCTCGCCGAGTACCACCTGCCGGTAAACGCGGACATCGGCGAGCTCGATGTGGTGCTCATCCCGGAAGCCGACGATCACCTGAATCCGATCGGCACCAAAGGGCCGGGCGAAATCGGCATCGTGGGGGTTGCGGCGGCCGTGGGCAATGCTGTGTACAACGCGACTGGTGTGCGAGTGCGCGATTTTCCGATTACGCTCGACAAGGTGCTCAGGCACTACACGGAGGCACACTCATGACAGGCGAAGGTTCGCATCGCATTCATCGCGCGTTGATAGATCACGATCAGATTCGCGAATGGAGCGAGGCCCGCAACGCGACGCCCGCTTGCGTGAAGGGCACGGAGGGGGAGGGTAGCCGTTGTCTCCTGCGACTGGACTTTCCGGGCTACTCGGGCGAACAGTCGTTGCAGCCGATCGGGTGGGATCAATGGTTCCGCGTTTTCGAGGAAAAGGATCTGGCGCTGCTCGTGGAGGACCGGATGGCAGATGGGCGGCCGAGCAACTTCAACAAGCTCGTCAGTCGATCGACGGGGTACGCGTAACATTTTGCCGCTCGCTTGCACGGGACGGGGTACGCAACAGGTTTTGGAGGAGTTCGTCATGTCACTGAGTTTGCGCAGCACGGCGTTCGCCGATGGCCAGAGAATTCCGCGTGCGTACACGCGTGACGGTGACAACACGTCGCCTCAACTGGAATGGACTGGCGCGCCTCCGAAAACTCGCAGCTTCGCGCTCGTAGTCGAGGATCCGGACGCGCCGGGTGGCACGTTTCGTCACTGGGCGGCGTACGACATCCCCGCCGGGCAGCACGAGTTGCAGGCCGGTGCTGGCATTTCGCAAGCCGGTTCAACCGGCCCGATTCGGATCGCGGTGAACGACTTCGGTGAGTCGCAGTACGACGGGCCGCAGCCGCCGCGGGGACATGGCACGCATCACTATCACTTTCGCCTGTTTGCGCTCGATGTGCCCCAGCTCGACGTCCCACCGAGCTCGAACGCACGCGACGTCGCGCAAGTCGCCCGGAATCACGCGATCGAACAAACGGAGATCGTCGGCACGTTCGAGCGGTGAATCGTCGGCGCGTTCGAGCGATGAGATGCGGCAGATGGGTTGAAGCCCTCCAGCGTGAAACCTCACCCCTTCACGAAGGCGAGAAGATCCGGATTGACCGTGTCGGAGTAGGTGGTGAGCAGACCGTGCGGAAACCCGGGGTAGATTTTCAGGGTGGCGTTCTTGAGGAGTTTCTCCTGGAGCAGGGCGGCGCCCTTGTACGGGACAACCTGGTCATCGTCCCCCTGGATGATCAACGTCGGCACATCGATGGTCTTTAGATCCTCGGTGAAGTCCGTTTCGGAAAACGCTTTGATGCCGTCGTAATGCGCCTTGGCACCGCCCATCATGGCCTGGCGCCACCAGTTATCGACCACGCCTTCCAGCGGCTTCGCGCCGGCTCGGTTGTACCCGTAGAAGACCGTGGACGCGAACTCCCGATAAAACTGCGCGCGATTGCCGGCCAGGGCTTTGCGAAGCCCGTCGAGCACCTCGATCGGCAGGCCGTCCGGATTATTAGGCGACTTCACCATGATTGGCGGCACGGCGGCGGCCAGCACCAGCTTCGCGACGCGACCCTTGCCTAAACGCGCGACGTAACGAGTGGCTTCGCCCCCGCCGGTGGAGTGCCCGATGTGGACGGTGTTGCGCAGATCCAGATGTTCGATGACTGCGGCTGCGTCCGCGGCATAGTGGTCCATATCATGACCTTCCGACACCTGGGTCGAGCGCCCGTGACCGCGACGATCGATGCCCACGACACGGTAGCCGTTCTGGACGAAGTACAGCATCTGGGTATCCCAATCATCGCAGCTGAGCGGCCAGCCATGATGGAAGACGATGGGCTGACCGTGGCCCCAGTCCTTGTAGAAGATCTGAACGCCGTCTTTCGTCGTAACAGTGCTCATGGGGGCTCCTTCAGTGGGCGTGCGCGGCGCGCTGGTGGCGAATCGTTCTTCAGGATTCTCCGCTCGTTATCTGTCTTGTTCTTGATGACATGGGCGAAACGTTGAAGAAGGCGGCGGTGCCGTCAACGCGATCCCTGAAAGGCTCCGGGCGGCCCTCGCATCTGGGCTTCTTCCCAACCTGGACTAGCTCGCGATCATCGTGATCGTTGTCGCTGTAGTCGCAGCGTGTGACGCGGGTAGTGGCAGCGTGGCGTTGCATGCGTGCGCTTTACGCTGCGTGGAACGCCAGGCGCGTGACTCAGGAACTCCGCGCGAGGACATGCGGAGTTGCGGCAGCGCTCGATGACGTTTGTGCGCGTAGACGATATCCAGCATCGAGCGGATAATCACTCGCCATCCGACAAGTGCGAGCCACATTCATGCGCAGCACTGCCTTTGCTCTCCGAGACGAATACGACGAGGTACTTGTGAGCTCTACAGAAGTTCTCGAAGCAAACATTGCGGCTGTTCGCGACAGCCTGAATGACTTCAAGACAGAAGTACGTGCAGACCTCACGGACGTAAAAGGGGAGATCAAATCGGTTCGAGACGATCTGAGTCGCGAGATCAAGTCGGTCAGAGAGGACCTAAGCGGCGAGATCAAGTCGGTTCGAGAGGATCTGAGCGGCGAGATCAAATCGGTCAGAGAGGATCTGGGCGCCGAGATCAAGTCGGTCAGACAGGATCTGAGCGGCGAAATCAAGTCGGTCAGAGAGGATCTGGGCGGCGAGATCAAGTCGGTTCGAGAGGATCTGACTGGCGAGATCAAGTCTCTCAAAGAAAAGAGCGATAAAGCCTTCGAGCGGCTCTTCACGAAGTTCGACGCGGAGATCAAGGAGACCAACAGGGCGCTCAGCGAGCTGGGCAAGGCAGTGCTCCGCATCGATAGCCGACTTAGCGCGGTACTGTGGGTATTTGGTGGGCTGGGGGCGCTCATCACCTTGGCGATCAGCGTCGGTAAAGCCTTCAAGTGGTTCTGAGATTTCGCGCGCGCGGGCAACGGCTACCACTTTTCGCCGAACGGGCGCACCTCGATCTCGAAGCTCCAGGCGGAACGTGGCTGCTGGCTGAGCCACAGCGCGCTCGCGGCCATGTCGTCCGGCTTGAGGAAGAAATCGTCCGACTTGTCCGGCATGTTCTTCCTGGTCCTAGGAAGATCCACCACCGCATCGACAACGATGAGCGCGACGTGTATGCCGCACGGCCAGAGGCTGCGCGCCATCGACTCCGCCAAACTGCGTTGCGCAGCCTTTGCCGGAGCGAAAGCCGCCGTCTTGGGTCCACCGCGACGTGACGCTGTGGCGCCGATGAAGATGAAGTTCCCTGACCCGGCTGCCTTCATGGCAGGTACGACCTCGCGGGTGACCGCGAGTGCTCCAAAAGCATTCACGCGCCATGCAGCCTCGAAGTCCTCGAGCGTGATGCTCTCGACGTCGCCCCACACACCTGAGCCGGCGTTGTACACGACCGTTGTCGGATCGCCGATCTCGGATCTGATTTTGGCGAAGGCCTCCTTCACCGACCCAGCATCGGAAACATCGCAGGTATAGGCTTTCGCGTTCGGCAATGTCGCGGCCAGCTTCGCGGTGAACTCAGCTCGCCGCGCCAGCAGCGCCATGGCCATGCCCGCCTTGGAGAACGCGCGCGCGAGCGCCGCGCCGTTGCCCTCGCCGACTCCGATGATCACGCAGATAGGTGTGCTCACGTCGGTACCTCGTCATGTCCTGAGTGGAACCCTGGGGTGAATCGGGATGATCGTACCGCACGCGACGATCTCATCAACATCAGGTCTTGGTAACGGCGGCGCTGTTGCTGCGGAGCTGGGAACCTTGCCCTGTAGCGCGGCTTCGAAGCGATGCAATAGCAGATCGTCCGGCAGACTAACCGCTGCTCCCCAGTCCCTTGTCATGGCGGAGGATTTGCCGAATGCATCGTAGAGGATCGTGATCCGAGCGATGTGCGCGTCGCCGGCCATCGCCAGGCTCGCGCTGAAAAGAGCGGCGAGGAACAGCGCCAACGTACCGCAGGGTTTCATCCATCGTCTGGTAACCATTTGCGCTCTCCCTTTGGCTGTGCGGGCAGCAGCGGCGCCAGGATCCTTGATGCTACTCCCCGAACGCCACGCGGGCGAAAACAGCGCCAGGTGGATTCGCCTCGGAAGTCGACCGACCACTTCTGGCCGTGCAGCGCCCGCGGCCGCGGGCGCCATGACTGAGCACGCGCCCTACGAACGCTGATATTTCCGTTGGGAGGAACCCTGAGATAGTCTCTCCCTTTCACTGAGTCACACGCGCATGCCCGAGATTGCAGCGGTCAGCTTTCATGGTTCTGTTCGGCGTGCAGGCGGCCGGTACGCTCGTGTACCTCTTTCTGATAAGTCGCATGTTCAGCCGCCTGGAGGTCCATCACGGCGAGGTGTATGAAACTCTGGGTCGTCCTCGGCTCTTCTTGGTCAATGCGCCACGGAACAACATCCTCGTCTTGGGATGGCTGCTCGGAACGAATTAGCCGTCATTCGGTACATTAGGCCACGGTGTGCCGCGTGCGGCGCGGATCTTCGACGTTCCGCAGACGATGTGACTTCTTGTACCTCGCTGAAGCGCACGCGTCAGGAATGAAGAGGCAAATCCAATGCACTGTACCGTGGTCGATCCCGTCACGCGCTTGGTCCCACTCTCGTAAACACGAGATCTCGAATCCCATCCCCGAAGACGCTGAAGCCGGATATCTTCCCCTCGGCATCGCGATGAAACTGAATCTTGCCGATGACGGGATTCTCAAATTCGTCCGTGGTAACCGGCGCCAATGCCTGCGCGGGGCTCGCGCCCCGGTACACGATAAGTCGACCGTTTTCGGCAACGAGTTTGAAGCGTGCGTCCAATTCTGGAGCCGTGTAAACGCCGGCGTATGAGCGGAGGGTGGTGTCGTCGGGGTGGAACTCGTCTACCCTTTGCCCAACGAACCAGGCGTTCCCCTGGTATGTCGCTGTGACCTGCATGGCACCTTCGCTGTCGTTGAACGTGAACGTGTGTCCACCTGCAGTTTCGAATCGGTCAGTTCGCACACTGCGGAGCGCTCGCCCCAGCCAGAGCAAGCCGTTCTCGTCCGCATCGAATGCAACAACATTGTGATCGCGCCGATCGAGATATCGGCCGGCGAAGCGGCGACCTTTCGGGTTTGGACGGGACGCAGCCGCTTTCTGCTTCGGCTGCGGCAGAGCGCTGAACTCCGCGCCGAGGTAAATGTCCGCGACCTGGCGAACGAGAGCAACGGGGTCGGCACTGGAGGTATTGCAGAGGCAAACGACGGTGAACCGCTGGTCCGGGAACCTCAGCATGTCGCTGCGATAACCGAAGAGGCTTCCCGCTTGCTCGAAGATTCGCAGTCCGCGATAGGTTTCGCCCCCACCGAGGGCAGAGCCAATTCGCCTTCCGCTGTTCAAGGCTCCCGGCGCTTGCAGCACGCGCAGCAGCGTGCCTTTTCCGAGGTGATTGTCGTAGAAGTTCTGATCCCAGCGAGCGAGATCATCCACGGTGCTCATGAGCCCGCCGGCGCCCACATTGTCGAAGCTCGTGGACCAGTCCACTACGAAATCTCCGTTGCCCGTTTGGCTGTAGGCAGCGACTCTGCCTGGGATGACAGCCGTATGGTCATCGTAGAAGCGGGTGCGTGTCATTTCGAGCGGACGAAAGATGTTCTCCTCGGCGAACTCGGCTAGAGATTTCCCGGTGGCGCGCGCGACGACCTCGGCAAGCAGAAAGTAATTCGTATTGCTGTACTGATACTCATCCCCGACTTTGAAGTTGAGGGCCTGCTGGCGCGCAATCAGTTGAAGCAGCTTTTGCTTCGGATGTTCGTCGGAAAGACTCCGGCCTGATAGCTCGAGAAGCCCCCACACGTCGCGAAATCCGCTCGTGTGATGGAGGAGATGGCTCAGCGTCACCGGCTGCGCCTAGGAAGGCAATTCAGGAATATATTTGCGGACACTGTCATCCAGAGAGACAAATCCTTGTTCACTCGCCAGCACGACGCTCGCGGCAGTGAACTGCTTGGAGACGGACGCCAGATAGAACACAGACTGATCGGAGAGCGGAACATTCAGCTCGAGACTGGCAGCGCCGTAGCTCTTGCGATAGATGAGCGCGCCATTCCGGATGACCCCCAGGGCGCATCCGGGTGAATGGGGTGCCTGAAAGGCGCCGAACAGTTGATCGACCCTGCTTTGCTCGATTTCGGCCGCCGGCGCATTCGAGCCGATCAACGGCAGTAGTGCGAGCAGAGATCCGCGAGCCCAATTCCAAGGCGACAGCTTCAATGCAACAGCCCTAAGTCCCACGGCGTTCTCCTTGACGGCGCGTCAGGGTACACGGTCTTTTGGGAGATCGTGAAGGGGGAACGACGGTGCCTTCTCTTGCGTGCGTACCGGTCGCGAATCGCGGCCGCTTCAAGAGCCCTTCATTTCCCCGGCCGTTCGATCTCCGAAGTGGACTTCGTATCACGCATGAGCACGTAGACAACGAGCGATACGGCAATACACGCCGTCAGGTAGTAGTAAAACCCGCTTTCGCGTCCGATGGACTTGAACCACAACGCGATCGGCTCGGCCGTCCCCCCGAAAACAGAGACCGTAAGGGCATAAGGCACACCAACACCGGTTGCCCGCACATGTGTTGGAAACAGCTCAGCTTTCACGACTGCGTTGATGGACGTGTAACCCGATACGATCACCCACGCAGCAGCAATCAGCAGAAAGGCGGCGAGCGCGCCGTTCGCGTGCTGCAACGTCGTGAGTAACGGAATCGTGAACACAGTGCCGGCGAGGCCGAAACCGATGAGCAACGGCTTCCGCCCAACCCGGTCCGACATCGCGCCGTACAGCGGCTGAAGAAGCATGGCGAAGATCAGAGTCCCGGCGGTAACGATGGTGGTCTGACCGTCGCTGAGCCCGACGGACAGCTTCAGATACTTCTGCATGTACGTCGTATACGTGTAGAAAGCGGCCGTGCCGCCCATCGTCATGCCGACGACCAGCAGCAACTCGCGGGGATGACGCATGAGCGCGCGCAGAGAGCCCTGACGCTTGCGCGCTTTGAACGCATCGGTCTCCTGCAACTCTCGACGCATCACCACCGAGACCACCGCGAGCACTGCGCCGATTGCGAACGGAATGCGCCAACCCCAACTCCTGAGCTGCTCCGGAGTCAGAAGCACCTTCTGCAGCACCAGCAAGACGACGATCGCGAGCAACTGCCCGCCGATCAAGGTGACGTACAGAAAGCTCGAAAAGAAGCCTCGATGGCGTTCGTGCGCGACCTCACTGAGGTACGTTGCGCTCGTCCCATACTCGCCACCCAGGCTCAGCCCCTGAATCAGGCGGGCGACCAGCAGCACGATCGGGGCGGCGACCCCAATGGTTTCGTACGTCGGCGTTACCGCGATGATGAGCGACCCCAGGCACATCATGGCCACCGAGAGCGTCAACGCGATTCGCCGCCCCGCGCGATCGGCGAGGTGTCCAAAGAGAACGCCTCCCAAGGGCCGCACGAGGAACCCGAACGCAAACAGCAGCGCCGCGTTCAATTGCTGCACGACCCGGTCCTCACCGGGAAAGAAGAGGTGCGCGAAATACAGCGAGAACGCCGCGTACGCGTAGAAGTCGTACCACTCCACCAGGTTCCCTACCGAGCCGATGAAGATCGCCTTCAGGCGACGGCGCATGTCAGCCGCGTCCATGGGGGCCGACATTTGCGGGGCCACTCTCTCGGGAGAGATTGGTTGTGAGCTCATCTACGTCCTCTATCGACGGTCCAGGCGTGGTGCGTACAGCAGGCCTTCGCGGCCTTCGATCATTGCGAAGATCACCGGCGGGCAATCTACAGAAGTTCAACGTTCTCCGCCGCAGGGGCTGGGCCGATGCGCTCCTGCGAGATTCCATCTGTCTGCACCCCTGTCTCGGTGGCTTCCCCAGACAATCAATGGGTTAGGCGACCCGAGCCGGTTCCACGTCCGTGGCAGATCTCCCTCATCGCCTCATACGGCAAGTGGCAGTACAATTACTGCCAAATTGCATCGAGGTTTTTCCATGCCACAGAGTGTCCTCGAGTTCCTGGGCGGTCCACGACTGTTCGGCGCCAGACCTGCGGGTGTGGATTTGATCGCCGAGGTCGAGAGGGGTCTTCCGGTGCGTGCTTATGAAGCCGTCGCGGAAGCGTTGGAACTGACGCCCGCCGAGGAAGATCGCCTGCTCCAGGTGAGTTTGCGAACGCGTGCTCGCTGGAAGCGGCGCGCTCGGCTGGATCCTGCTACGTCGGATCGTCTCGTGCGTTTGGCGCGCATCCTGGCTCTCGCAGTAATGGTGCTCGAAAGTCGTGAGAACGCTGTGGCGTGGCTTCGTGAGCCGAGCGACGCGCTTCGGGGACGTTCGCCGCTCGCGGCGATTGCCACCGACCCCGGGGCGGAGAAGGTGTCGAACATGCTCTACCAGATGGAGCATGGGGTTTATGCGTGACGCTCACCGTCTTTCGACTGGGCAAGCACGCCTACCGGGCGCAACTGTTCAACGGTCAAGGCGGGTTATTCGCAAGCGGCCGGTGGACGCCCCGGGGAAGACCAGTCGTTTACACGTCTGCGAGCATTTCGCTGGCGGTCCTCGAGTACACCGCTAACTATCGCCGCCGCGGTTGGGTTCCGGCATCCGTTCTCGGCCGTGCCACCATTCCGCCCGGGGTTCGTGTGCAGACCGTGTCAGCGGAAGAACTGCCGCCGAACTGGTTTGCAGCGGACCCGCCCATCGAGCTCCAGAAGATCGGTGGGGAATGGCTGGAGCGAGGTGAAACGGCGGTGTTGAAGGTGCCTTCAGCGATTGTGGTCGAAGAATGGAACTACCTGCTGAACCCGCTCCATGCGCACTTTGGGAAGCTCACATTCGGCACGCCGAAAGTCTTCAGCTTCGATCGCCGCGTAGCACGGTCAAGGAGGCGGTAGCGTCCGGGCAGGGGTGAGGTGGACGATATCCCCCTTCAATCCTCGCGTAGCGCTTCGAACTCAAACAGCAGCTTCACGTCGTCGCCGACGAGACCATTCTCAACGCCATACGACATGCCCCAGCGGCTGCGCCGGATCGTTGCCCTGGCCGACACGCCCAGCGTGTATTTGCGGTGTCCGAAGGGATAGGTCGCGGCTTTGTTGAGTGTGACCCGCAGCTGTACCGGATGGGTCTGACCGAGCAACGTCAGATCGCCGTTCAGTATGCCGCCGGCCGCGCCATCGGCCTGGTACTGCCTCGCTACAAAGCGCACCACCGGGTACGCGTTGGCATTGAGAAATTCGGCGCTGCGAAGATGGGCATCGCGACGATCGTGGTTGCTGAACACGCTATCGGCTCGGATCTCGACATGCCCCGACTCCAGCGTCTGTGCCGGCTCGTCGTACACGAACTCGCCTTCCGCCTTGGTGAATTGTCCGATGACCCTTTCGTAGCCGACGTGCTCGACCAGGAACGCGATGGAGAAATGTTCGGGATCGATGTGATAGGTCGCCGGCGCTGCCTGTAAAGCGCCCGAGGCCACAGCCGCCGGGAAGGCTAGTACGACTCCAATGGAGGGCACCTGTTGCATGTCGAAGCACCGCGCCGCTGCCAGTGTGATCGTTTCAGGGTGTACGCGCCGGTGCGCGAGGTACGCGCTAGCGAGCGAGTGTACGCGCCAGCGAGCGGCGTGCGAAAGTGCGGACCGCGTCGCGAGGTCGGACCTCGTGCGTATAGTGCGCTCCGCTGCGCCCCGGGATGTCGAACGAGCGGAGTCGCTCAGGAATCCCATTCTATGCGAGAGCCGGCGCCCACCAATCCTTCAAGGAGGAGGCGCGACGTTCACGGTTACGATCCGTGCGGAGTATGAGGCAAGGTCACCCCGGGGCTTGACTCTAAACCGAAGCGCTACTCAAAGCGGGGACTGTCGGGCGTGCTTGCGCTTCAGCAGTGAACCAGATCGGTGTGCCCGAATCCTTGCGAGTAGTCGAGCACCGAAATGACCATCGGCGTGACGCGGAATATATGGACGTCCCCAGGCTGCGGCATCGGCAGCGGGAAGGACTTCTGCTCCGGATACTTGCTCGGCAGCTGTGCGATGATCCGCTGCGCTTCGGCCTCGTCCCGGACTTCCTGAGCGCGTGCGGCCATCGAAAGGCCGGAAATCGCCATGATGTCCGGGCTGTCGTGGTCGATCGTGAGCGATACGCGATCATCGCGCACCAGGTTTGCGGCCTTCTGGCTGTCAAGCCCGCAGAGAAAGTACAGCGTCAGCCCTTCATTGACGTAGCCCACCGTGGTCGCCTGCGGCCAACCGTCAGGGCGCAACGTGGCGAGCGTCATGATGCGGTGCTGCTCGAGGATCGCCAGAATCTTCCGTCGTATGTCGTCGTTCACGAAGGCACCCGTGGCTCAGCGCATCAGTCGGATGAGTCAATGTAGTCGGCGACTGGTGGGCGAGCACTACGCATCATCGCGCATGTAGTACGCAGTTCCCCGGTCCGCAGGCGCTCGCGCATCGTGTCCGCTTCAGTTGGATTCGCTCATTCATGTTCTTCATCGTCTTCATTCCCTGAAGCATGCGCAGTTTCTTATCGCTGAGTCCGCCTCAAGCCTGGTATCTGAAGCTCCGCGGTCAACCAGCTGCTCAGTCGGGGCCTTCGCCGGTTGACTGATGTTTGATGCTAACCCGCGCATCCAGCGTCGCGATCCCAGCGTCCCCACATCGGGAGCAGTCCGCGCAAGATCGCGCCGAAGATTCACGGCTATTGGTCCACCTTGCGTTGAAGGCTCGGGACAGGCGGATGAGCACATGCCCACGGCGTAACAGATCGACGCTCGCGGACGAGATCCCGGGACACTCACGAGGAGTAACATCTACGATCGTGAGATCCAGCGGCTGGATCATCCGCAGCGTTCCCGCCCCTCCCTTCAGTTCCGAGCAGCTCAAAGCGCAAATGCGTAAGCCAGGAAGTTTTCTGGTTTGTCACGCGGGCCGCGCGCCGAGTTCGCCATGGCGGCCTCGACGCTACTGTGTACCTCAGGTCGTTCTGCGACAGCCAACAGTTCATGCAGCCAACGGCTCATGACGGAAACTGCTTGCGCGCACTGACGTGATCATGAAGTGAGGTGGGAACGTTTCAGGATGGCTCAGGGCGGATTCGCGAAATGGGCACCTGCGTAACAACGGCAATGTTTTCTTTCTCTCGAAACCATGTGCCGCGCAAGGTGGGAAGGAGGAGCACTTTCAGGAGAACCAGCATGAAGAAGCATGAAGAGGTTTTCGCCGTCGCTTCACGTGTGTGTCGACACTCCAGAACCCGAGCGCTCCTGCTGGGCGGAGCATGGCTTGCAGCAGTCGCGCTATCGAGTTCCGCGGTGGCCTGGGGTCCGGGTAACGACAATGGGCCGATCGTCAGGACCGCGGAAGGGCCAGTTCGTGGGTTTGTGAAGGAGGGAGTCAACCAGTTCCTGGGCATCCCTTACGCCGCTCCCCCGGTCGGGGCGCTGCGGTGGATGCCTCCCCAGCCCGTGAAACATTGGAGCGATCCGCTCGATGCGACGAAGTTTGCGAACACCTGCCCGCAGGTCACGGAGCTCGGCGCCTTCGCGGGGCCGTCCAGCACCACCGAGGACTGTCTCTTCCTGAATGTCTTCACGACGAAACTCGGAAGCGGGGACAAGGGAAACCCGGTGCTGGTGTGGATCCATGGAGGTGGAAACGTTGACGGCGAATCCAACGACTACGACGCGTCGAAGCTTGCCACCGGTGGGCCAGACGGAAGTCCCACGGTGGTCGTCACCATCAACTATCGCTTGGGGCTTTTCGGCTTCCTGGCGCATCCCGCGTTGGATAGCGAGGGGCACCCGTTCGCCAACTACGGCATCATGGACATTCAAGCCGTCCTGCAATGGGTCAAGCGCAATATCTCGGCGTTCGGCGGCGACCCGCAAACCGCGGCGCTCGGTGGGCAATCGGCCGGTGCGATCGACACTGGGGCCAACCTGGTCTCACCGCTGGCCGCGAAGCTGTTCAATCGGGCCATCTTCCAGAGCGCTCCTGTCTCGAGCGCGGCGTTCTATTTTCCGTTGTCGGTCGGATTGACCAGTGGCCAGAACTTCGCGAAGGCCGCCGGCTGTCCGGGCGAAGATGCGGAGGCCGCCGAATGTCTGCGAAAGCTGTCGCCCGAGCGGATCCTGCAGCTTCAAGGAACGCCCAATGCAAACGGCCCGTATGTCACCGGCCTGATGGTGGACGGCACCGTGATCCCGATGCCGGTGGATGAGGCCTATTCGTCGGGTCAGTTCCACAAGATGCCGATCATGGGCGGCAACACGCACGACGAGATCACGTTCTCGAACGCCATCATGGAGTATTTCTCGGGGCCGCCGCAGGTGCCGATGACAGCGGCGCAGTATGAGGAAATGGTCAATAGCACTTACCCACCAGACGTCGCTGCCAGGGTGCTGGCCGAGTACCCCGTATCCAATTACACCTCGCCTCAACTCGCGTGGAGCGCGGTGTCCACGGACTCGCTTCTCGCGTGCGAGCCTCGGCATGTGGTGCATTTGTGGTCCAGATTCGTGCCGGTCTACCAGTACGAGTTCAACTACCCGGATGCGCCGTATTACTTCCCGAAGATGCCTGGGTTCGTTGCGCGGGCATCGCACACCATCGACATCCAGTTCCTGTTTCGGAATTGGCACGGGGGTCAATTGGGTGTGAACCTGGACCAGAAGACGGGGCAACCCCGTGAGCTCAACTCGAGCGAAACCCGACTCTCTGATGAGCTGGTTGCTGCCTGGACGAATTTCATCCGGACCGGCAATCCGAATGGATCGGGGAACTCGCCATGGCCGAGGTTCATGAACGCTGGTGGCGCACCGGCTATTCTTTCGGAGAACGTGCCCAGCTCGAGCACATTGACCGATGAGGAATTTGCAACGGACCACAAGTGCGCGTTCTGGGATCCGATCCGGGGATTCTCCAGAACGGCATCCGCGGGATCGCCATCCCGCTGAAGAGCGGTTTTGGGTTGGCTTGGCTGGCGGGAAACGCGTCGCGTGCGGCGATTGTCCCGCCAGCAGCGTATCGGCAGGCCGCGCTCAGTGGGCGGACCTCGACAATGTCGAGAGCGCGATCTCGCGATGGATGACGTTGCTCAAGGCCATCAGGATTCTGGCGACCTGTAGCCCAGCGCGTGGATAGCTTTTGCCATGTTGGCACGAGCCTTTTCCTCAAAACGCTCGAACATCGGCGCGCACTGATAGATCCGGGGCCGATCCAAAAACGATTGAAGGATCGCCGCCCGCTTCGGGCCGTAGATGAACCGGGGCACCCACCGGTACTCCTTCCTGACGTCTCGCTCGAACTCCTCATACCGACTCGACTCCGCGCCGAGAATCGACAAATCGATGTCCACAACCACCTTCGAGTCGGCATCGGGAGGCGGCGCCTCATGGCATGTCGCCATGACGTGCGACCGGACGCGGCTGGCCACGTCTCGTGCCGCTCCGGAGCTGTTGAGGAACTCCGCAGCCCAATCCGCGCTGCGCTCCTCGTTCGATTTGGACATCGGCTCGTAGATCGCGTCATGAAACCAGAGCGCGCACTCGACCTCGGCAGGCCGCTCGCAGAGCCGCTTCAGCTCATCAAGTAATGAGAGGCATTCGTCGATGTGTCGCGAGGTGTGGTATGCGCGATGGCCCTCTGCGTACGCAGACTGCAAACGCGAAAACGTTTCGGTCTCAAGCGGAACTCCGAGCTCTCGAAGCAACGCATTCCAGCGCTCGATGTTCATCGCGCGAGAAGGCGTATCAGCGCTCTCATGTATATCCATAACCTACGTCCGTGGCCTCTGCGGTGCGGTTCCGATGCTCGCCATTGTGATGTCAGGAATCGATAAGACGCGAAATAGCCGTGTACAGCGGAATGAAGATGACGAGGAAGAGGATGAATGTGATGAGCGCAATTGTCACGCGCGCCACCGAGGACCTTCGCGTTAAGATTCTGGAGCCGAAAACTCGATCCCCAAGCAACTCGGTTCCGATGAGTAGCGGCACTCCAAGGAACAGCAGAGCCAGCCATTCAGCGATTGACTTCGGGAATGCGGGCAGAAAGTTCACGAGCGCGTACACCGTCAGGCCGCCCACCGCGCAGACGAGTACCGCAATTGATCGTGCGCGCATCACCACATCCGTACAGCCTGGCACACGGCCGGCCCCAGCAGAACGATCCATCCTGCTACCCATGAAATTCGCTTCATACAGAAGCCGAAGAGTTCTTCTCGCACGCGGCGCCGGGAAAGATTAGTGAGTCGCTCGAGCGCTGCGCGCAGCGCTTTGAGGCGCGCTCAGCACATCAGGTTCTGTTCGCTCGGCGCGAGGGCTGGCGTTCATCGCCGCAGAATATACGATGTGCGCCCGAAAGCAGTTTCTAACGACGCGGTTGACCTCCTCGCAACCTTTCCTGGAAGCTTGGTTACGACCAGCGGCTGGGACTGAAGGAAGCCGCATTCCGCGGTTTCACAATGCGACTGGCATCCGCAGGAGGTATAGCTTGGGCCCGTTCAAAGTGAACTTTGAGTCAATGGAGTGGTGCGAGGGTCGACCCGGCGTTCGCTTCAAGATCTACCGAGAGGGATCGCGACAGATGCGGCTCGTGGAGTTCTCGACTGAAGAGGGCGACCCGCATTGGTGCGAGCTCGGCCATATCGGCTATGTCCTGCAGGGCGGACTGACAATCGATTTCAACGGGACGGTGCTCTCCTTCGATGCGGGTGACGGGTTCTTCATTCCGCCGGGGGCTTCGAGTGCCCATAGAGGAGTTTCTATAGTCCCTGGTACGCAACTGTTCATGGTTGAGGAGCAGTGAATCGAAGCGACATCGACCCGCAAAGGGCAACCACAATCCCGAAGGAAATCCAGGATGCCCTGCGCATGAACAGGCAGTCTGTGAACTTCCTATTCGCCCACCGATTTATCAGGAACTTGTCGAGGGTCTTGGTTGAGGCGGCCATACGAGGGCATCCGACAGGCGACTCCGGAATGCTCGCGGCCTGGCATCGATCAACCTGCGGCTCATGGTAGCAAAGGCCCCACCGAGCTATCGACGCTCGGGCTATCCTCCTGCCACTCGAGGTGTTGCCGGGAATAGGGGGGATGCCATGAGAAAACAATATCGGCTGTTCCTTTTCGCGCTGCTCGTTCCAGCCTTCTCGCTCGTTGGCGTATCGGCTGTCCTTGAAGCGGCTCAGCAACAAGGATCGCCGGCGGTCAAGGCGACACGCTGGTCTGATGCGGCCACCTGGCCGGGCAGAAAGGTGCCCCGCGCAGGCGACAAGGTGACCATCGCAAGAGGCAAGGCAGTGATCCTCGACGTCAGTCCGCCGGCCCTGGGCGGTGTGACGATCGAGGGCAAACTCAGCTTCGCAGACAATGCGGATCTCGAGCTCACCACCGAGTGGATCATGCTGCACGGGGAACTCGAAATCGGCACCGAAGCCACCCCCCACACGCGCAAGGCCACGATTACCCTCACCGACAAGGTGCGGGACGAAAGCATGATGGGCATGGGTGACCGCGGGATCATGATCGCGGGCGGAACCCTGAACCTGCACGGCGACCGGAACAACTCCTGGACCAAGCTCGCCAGGACAGCCAAGGCAGGCAGCGATTCAATCGATGTCCTGGACGCCGCCGGATGGCGGGTCGGGGACGAGATTGTGCTCGCGTCCACGGATTTCGATTCCAGGCAGGCCGAGAGACGAACCATTTCCACCATCAGCGGAAATACCATCACGCTCGATCGGAAGCTGGATTACATGCACTTCGGGGAAATCACGTTCGGCGTGGATGAGCGCGGCGAAGTCGGGCTGTTGACGCGCAATATCCGTATCCAGGCTTCGGCTGACGCGGAACAGTCCTATTTCGGCGGGCACGTGATGGCCATGCCCACGAGCAAGATGTATGTCTCCGGCGTCGAGTTCAACCGCATGGGCCAGCATCTGCAACTTGCCCGGTATCCGATCCATTGGCATCTGGTCGGCGATGCGAAAGGCCAGTACATCAGGAACTCCGCGATTCACGACACCTTCAACCGTTGTGTGACGGTCCATGGCACACACAACCTTCAGGTGGAAAACAACGTGACCTACAACACCGTGGGTCACTGCTTCTTCCTCGAAGACGGTATCGAGACCGGCAACCAGTACGTCCGGAATCTCGGGATCATGACCAAGTGTCATCCGACCAAGCCCTGTGTCCCGACAAACCTCGCGGCGGGCAGACCGGTGTCGGGGCCGGCTGGCCAGACTTCCAAGGAGGTGCTGATCCCTTCCGACAACACGGTGTCGACTTTCTGGATCACCAATCCGGACAACGTCTATCGGGACAACGTGGCCGCGGGCTCCGACCAGATCGGCTTCTGGGTCGCGTTGCCGGTACACCCGACCGGCGCGTTCGAAGGCACCGATGTCAGCAAGGCAACCTGGCCACGTCGAACCGCACTTCGGGAGTTCAAGGGCAACGTCGCCCACTCCAACTTCGATGGGTTGATGTTCGATCGCGGCCCGGCGCCCGATGGCCGTTTCACTGTTGCCGGCGGCAACGCGCACATTGCGCTCGCCAATCCCGCCGATGCGAACAGCCCCCAGGTGGAGACGGTGATCGAGGATTTCACCGGCTACAAGAGCCGGAACGGCGCCATCTGGAGCCGCGGTGAGCTGAAGACATTCCGGAACCTGAAGCTGGCCGACAACGCTATCGGCTACACGCACGCGTCTGGCAACCTCGGTCGTTCTGCCTTTACTTCACGCGTTGTTGATTCGCTGTTCGTGGGCGAAACCGAGAATATCGGCAATCCCAGAACTGCGGCGGAAAAGGCATACGGCCGCAGCTTGCCGTACGACGAGATTCCCGATTACCCGATTCGCGGCTACGAGTACTACGATTTCCGTCATGAAGTGGACAACGTCACCTTCGTGAATTTCGAGGACAACGCCACTCGCAAGACGGGAGCGATCTCTTACCTCATGTATACGAGCTTCGGGATCAGCTCCAATAACTCCATCGAGCGCGCGAAGTTCATCAACGCCAAGCCGGTGTATTTCCCTCCGATGGAGCGGAAGTGGGCGTCCGATTTTGGGGGCCGTGCGGGCTGGATGAGCGCGGTGTTCCACGACAAGGACGGCTCGGTCGGCGGCGTCCCTAACGCTTACATTGTCATCAACGACGGAATCGAAATCGACGAGAAAGCCTGTGAGATCAAGCCTGCCTGGAACGCTGCTGTGTGCAGGGGGGATATCGGGCGCGTGAGTTTTCGAAGCGGCGGGGGAGGTTTCGGTGCGCCAGGAGCCGGGGCTCCCGGCGCGGGCGCTGCGGGTGCTGGCACCCGTGTAGGCTCTGGCGCAGGTGCGAGTCCTGGCGCGGGTGCCGGTCCTGGCGCGGGTGCCGGTCCTGGCGCAGTTGCCGGTCCT
>JBDZVF010000350.1:0-6907 GCA_040255575.1 Pseudomonadota bacterium
CACGCGCCGACTGTACGTGTTCTGGTGGCAAGGCCGCGCCCGGCACCGCCGGAACGCCGCCGCCCAATGCTTCCGCGGGGGGTGGGGCCGCGGGCCTGCCGGGCCGGTTCATCGGTTCGGCGCGCGACGGCGCGGCGCCCAAGGGCATCAAGCCGCTGCCCGTCGATCTCTTCACCACGAAGGACTTCTACAAGGACAAGGCGCTCTGGACCGACAAGCGCTACTTCCGCTGCAACAGCCCGGCCGCCATCGAAGAGCAGTGGGGCGCCAACGGTCCGCGCCTCATCAACGGCGACGGCGCGAAGTCCGCGGCCTGGGGTTACTGCGATCGGGATTATCCGCGCGAAGCCATCGTGAGCCCGTACCCCTTCAAGACGGCGAAGGAACACTACGAAGCGCTGCTCGCAGAGACGAAGAAGCGCGGCGGCCCAACGATGCACACGTATGCCACCGTGCCTGGTGAGTGGACCGGCCGCTATATGCATCCCGCTCGCACGCCCGGCAACGTTTGGTGGTACCGCATGCGGAACAACCAGGCATCGACGATTCTTTCATTGCTGACGCCGGAATATCAGCAGCGCACGGTTCAATGGATGTACCACGAAGGGCAGCAAAACGTGGCGCACTGGCCGTCGCAGTACTGCTGGCCGGAAGGCTTCATGCGGCGCTGGCACGAGGCGGCCACCTGGGAATGGGACATCATGGTCACGCCGAACATGGTGCAGATCCTCGCGGGCGTGGCGCGCAACTTCATCACCAACATTCACGTGAACCGCTCGTTCAACGAGACGGGCCCGATCCCGCGGCTCGGCGCGGATGTGCCGCGCTGGTACGGCGAGACCATCGGCTTCTGGGACCATGACACGCTCATCACCTGGACGTCGAACATCCAGGGCTGGTTCGCGCACGGCGCGTTCGAGATCTCGAACAAGATGCAGACCATCGAGATCTACTCGCCGAACCGCGACGCCAGCGGCAAGTTCATCGGGCTCAACCACGAAGCGATCTTCTACGACCCGGAGGCGCTGGTGCAGCCGATTCGCATCATCCGCAACTACATCAAGATGACCGGCTTCGAGCAGGGCGACCCGTACGTCTTCATCGAATGCATCCCGACCATCTACCCGATCAACGGGAAGGCGACGCCGGTTTCGCCGGGCCAGCACATCGACTACCAGGTTCCCGACATGTACGGCCGCCCGTGGGCCCAGATGTGGGAGCAGTACAATGAGCAGGGCCTGGAGAAGCCCCCTGAAAAAGATATCTTCACGTTCCAGTGAGCCACTCGAGAGGAACCATGCACATGACAGCGAAACGTAGCGTCCGGGGCGGTTTTGCCGCGCTGGCGGGGGCCGTGACCGGGGCGCTGATCGTCGCCGTGCCCGCCTGGGCGCATCATTCGTTCGCCCAATACAACATGGACCAGACGAAGGTGTTCACCGGGGTCGTCACCCGCGTGAACCCCGACGCGAACCATCTGCAGATCTTCTTCGCGCCCATGAACCAGGAGCGCAAGAACGTGCTGCGCGACACAGAGGGCAAGCCGGTGATCTGGGCCGTGGAAATGGGCGGCTCGGCGCAGTCGGCGCAGGAAGGCATTTCCGTCAACACGTTTCCGCCGGGCACGATTTTCAGCGTCGCCATGCATCCGTTGCGCAGTGGTGGACCTGCGGGCAGCCGCGTGAATCCGGGTGGGTTGTTCAAGTGCCCGGAGAAGACGCCACCGGCGGCCGGCAAGCATTGCGACACCGTGCAGGGCAATGTCGCGATCGGCAAGGGACCGCTGCCGGCTCCGAAGGAGTGATGCGGAGTGAATGAGCTCGGGGCGTCGCTGGAGGCCAGCTCTCTCAGCCAGCTGATCAAGGACGTGACGTGGATCATTCCGCTGCTGCAGTCGATCCACATCGTCACCATCGGCGTGGTGTTCGTCTCGAGCCTCATGATCGCCATGCGCGTGTTGGGGCGGATGCGGGCGGATGAGCCGTTCCCGGTGGTGTGGCAGCGGTTTGCGCCCTGGATGTGGTACGGGCTCATCGTGATGGTCGTGACCGGCGCGCTGCTCGTTGTCGGCGGGCCGGTGCGTGAGTTCACGGCCTTCTCCTTCTGGCTGAAGATGGCGTTGCTCGCCGTTGCGGTGATCGCGACGTTCGTGTTCGGGCGGACGTTTGCCGCGCAAGGCGGCGGGGGCGCGGCGCCCAGCACGACGCGCGCAGATGCGCCAGCAATGCCAGCGGGCGGCGTAGCTGCGTATGCCGGCGCAGCGGGTGTCGGGCAGGGTCGCTCTGGTTCCGGCGGCATTGCTGATGCGTCGGGAGTTGCACGCGCCGTTGGCGTTGTCAGCGCAACGGGCACTTCGAGTCACACCGCCGCCGTCGATGCCCCCCGCGTGGCGAGCGGCAGTGGGGTGCTCGACGCCTCGGGCGTCGCCGCCGCCGAATTTTCGCCGGGCGCGAAGGCAGTGGCGGTCGGCATCATCGTGGTGTGGCTCGCCGTCATCTTCCTCGGGCGAGCCATCGCCTACGACGTCGAAGTCTGGGGCTCTCTGTCCCTGCACAACTGAAAGATCACATGTCCCTCGTGAGCGTCGTCCAGAGCATCCAGGACTCGGGTGTAGCCGAGTGGATGCGCACGTCCGTCAAGGCCATGCCGATCATCGAGGCGATCCACGTGCTCGCCGCGGCTACGGTGTTCGGCACGATCTTCATCGTCGATCTGCGATTGCTGGGGTTTCCGAATACGCGGCGGCCCTTCACGCGCGTCTCCGATGAAATGCTGAAGCTCACGTGGGGCGCGTTCTTCACTGCGCTGGTGACGGGTGCATTGATGTTCGCGGCGAATGCGAACACGTACTACGAGAACACCGCGTTCCGCTTCAAGATGCTCGCGCTGCTGCTCGCAGGCGTGAACATGGCGATCTTCCAGCTCGTGACGTTTCGCACAGTCGGCGGCTGGAACTCGGATGCGCGACCGCCTTCCGCCGCGCGCGTCGCCGGCATGCTCTCGATCCTCGTGTGGCTCACCGTGATCTTCTTCGCCCGCTGGATCGGCTTCACGAAGGGCTACCACTTCGAAGCCCCGCCGGCGGATGTGGACTTCACCTTCTAGCGCGACAGGCCGCGGAAGGGCTGCCGCGTAGGGCCGCAACGGAAAAGGTCTGCTGTTCCGTCTCTCACTCCAGTTGCCGGTGCCTGGCGGTGCTTTGTGGACGACGGTCAGCAGGACTTTGAACAACCCATCCGTTCAAGGCGCCGCGGGCGCTATGTCCCTTCCCGGGACGAGCTCAGGTATGGGTTTCGCGTCTACCTGATCTCACAGGCCTGCCGCATTGTTGCGCTCTGCGTGCGATGCGCTGTTCCAATTGCTGTCGTGTGGCTAGCGGCTCACGCCTGGGTTGCCCGCACGGCGCTACTCGCAGGCAAGACGACCTCAGCGGAAATCGCTGAGAGATTTTCTCTGCGGACAAACCTGCTGGAAGCGCTAGCCAGCCAACTGGGAGCAACCGAGTGGGTCGCCGGCATCGGACTTGCGGTCGCGATCGCGGCGATTGCCTTTGCGCGCCGAAGCAGACGCAGATATCAGGACAACATCGAAAAGCTCGCTCGTTTCCGCGAGCGATATGAACGGGTCTATGATAGGCGCCGCTCGTCGAGCCGACTGACACCTCGAGGCGATGCGCCACCGGAGCACGACTTATGATCGAGCCGAGCGTCAAGATTGTTATCGCTGCCGCATTGCTGCTGGTGTTCTGGTGGCTCTGGGCGATTGAGTACCGACGATACAGGGTCCTGGTGCTCAAGAACGCGCTATTCGAAGCTCGGGACCTGCTTTTCCATGCGGCTGAGCGTGGCACGCTGTCGTTCGATGACGCCGCGTATGGCATGACCCGCAGTTTGCTGAACGGAATGCTGCGGCAGGCCGAGGCGTTTTCGCTGCCCCATTTCATGGGGATGCTCCTGACGCGCGCCTGGTGGAGCCATGCGGATGTCGAGCGACGCTTCAATGAGCGATATGTGCGCGCGCGAGCGCAGTTGAGTGATGCGGGGCGCGATGTGGTTCGTCGCGCCATCGATGTGGCGCACGTGGCGATTGTTTCGCATGTTCTGCATATCTCGCTGGTCTGCGCCCTGCCACTTCACCTGTTCAAGGCCTGGACGAGACTCCGCGCGATCACGGCCCGGCCGAGCCACAGACCCAATGTGCTCCAATCCATTGTCCATTCGCGTGCGGCGCGTGGGCCGGTGCATGAGACGCTTGGCGCGCTCGACGCCAGCGCGCATCTGGTCGGCGATCTGAATGCGCGACCGTCGCTAGTCCACGCGGTTTGATTCAGCGAGCCCTTGTCGTTAGGGTCGCCGTAAGTGTCAGCTCTTGCCGTAGAGCGACTTTTTCAACCGCCACCGCTTGTGCGACCACGGCCAGTCGGCCGGCGCGGCGCGGATCTGCTCTTCGCATAGCTGCGCGTAGCGTTCCGTCAGATCGCCCGTGGTCAGGCGCTGCCCGCCCGGCACCAGCGGCGTCAGGGACAGCTCGTAGAATCCGCGCTTCAGCCGCTTCATGCCCACGAAGAACGCCGGGTACTTCGTCACCCGCGCGATCTCTTCCGCGCCCATGTAGAACGCCGTATCGCGATTGAGGAAGCGCGTCCAGTACTTGTGCTCGCTGGTGGTCGGCTCCTGGTCCGCCACCATCGCGCAGGCGCGGGCCTCCTTGCCGTGCTTCAGGATGTCCGCGAGGAAGCCCTTCGCGGGGATCAGCCGCCCGCCGAATCGGGTGCGGATGGCCTTCATCTCGCGCTCCGCCCACAAGTTCTTGAGCGGTTTGTAAGCAGCATCGACGCGATACCCGAGCTGCAGCGACAGCCCGAGCAGCATCCATTCCCAGTTGGCCTGGTGTGCCGCGACCAGCAGCACCGGCCGGCCCTGCGCGAGCAACTCCTGCGCCGGCTCGAGATTGAGCGGCCGCACGCGCCGGCGAATCTCCGCCTCCGACAGTGTGGCTGCCTTGATCAGCTCGACCAGCACTTCGGCGAACCCGCGGTAGTAATCCCGCATCACCTGCTGAAGTTTCGCCTCGTCATACTCGGGGAAGGCCTTCGTCAGGTTCTCCCGAACCACATGCTGCCGATACGGAAACACCTTGTGCGCGAGCCACCCGAGGAAGCGCGCGACCCCATAGAGCACCGGAAAGGGCAGACGTGACAACAGCCGCAGCCACCAAGCCGGACGCAGTGGGGCGGTAGGAGTACCGATCGTCGCTGCCTGCGCGTCGGCGCCGCTGGAACTATGCAACCTTCGACCTCGAAAGACCCTTAGTGGATGGGCTGCGGTTTCGCAGGCGGAGCGGCCGGAGCAGGCGTCGCGGGCGGGGTGCCCGCAGGCCCGGTGATGGCCCGGCCCACCTTCGGCCCGAGCCACCGTTCGACATCATCGATGAGCGTGAACATCGCCGGCACGACGACGAGCGTGAGCGCCGTGGACGTCAGCAATCCACCGATCACCGCCACGCCCATCGGCGCGCGGAACGAATTATCCCCGTGGATCCCGAGCACGGTCGGCAGCATGCCGGCAATCATCGCGACCGTCGTCATGACGATGGGCCGGGCGCGCTTGTGACCCGCCTCCAGCAATGCCGTGAAACGATCCTTGCCCGCCCGCATCTCCTCGATCGCGAAGTCCACCAGCAGGATCGAGTTCTTCGCCACGATGCCCATCAGCATGAGAAAGCCGATGACGACGGGCAGCGAGAAGGACATGCCGGTGATGAGCAGCGCCACGGCCGCGCCGCCAATGGCGAGCGGCAGGGCAGACAGGATGGTGATCGGCTGGAGCACACGCGCGAAGAGTAGCACCAGCACGGCGAACACCATGAGGACTCCGGTGCCCATGGCGACTCCGAAGTTGGTGAAGAGCTCGGTTTGCAGCTCCACGTCGCCCGTCTCCACGACATTGACCCCCGGTGGCAGGTTCTTCATCGCGGGCAGCGCGTAGATCGCGTCCATCGCGTCCCCGAGCTCCACGCCGTTCAGGTCCGCTTCGAGCGCGACGCGACGGCTCTGGTCGTACCGGCGGATGCGCGTCGGCCCTTGGCCAAACGTGATGTTCGCAACGGCCTTCAGCGGAACCGCGCTGCCCGTGGCGGTGGGCACCGGTAGGTTCTCGAGCGTCGACAGGCTCTGCCGCGCGGATTCGAGCAGGCTCACCCGGATCGGCACCTGCCGGTCGCTGAGCGAGAATTTCGCCGAGGCCTGCGGGAGGTCCCCGAGGGTGGCGATCAGCACCGTCTGGCTGATCGCCTGCACTGTGACACCGAGCTGCGCGGCCAGATCGAAGCGCGGATGGATCACGATCTCGGGCCGCTGCAGGTCGCCGTTAATGCGGGGCTCCCGCAGCTCGGGCAGCTTCTGCATCTCCGCGATGATCTTCGCAGCGCTCGCTTCCACCAGCGGCGGGTTGTCGCCGGTCAGGTAGAACGTGAGGTCGCGCCCCTGCGCCGCGCCCTGGTTGTTCTGGAAGTTGATGCGCGCGTCCGGGATCTGCTTGAGCTCAGCGATGAGGCTGCGCTCCCACTCCTGCTGGCTCATGTCGCGGTCCTTCCGCGGCACGAGCGAGATATACAGCACCGCGTTGCGCACCTCCCCGCCATCGCCACCGCCGATGGCTTCGACGACGTTCGCGACCTCGGGGTGCTTCTTGATGATCTGGTAGGCGGTGTCCGACACGCGCGTGGTGTCTTCGAGCCGCACGCCCGGTGGCAATTCGATCTGCAGCACCGAATTGCCGATGTCCCCCGCCGGAATGAAGGACTTCGGCACCAGCCGCAGCGCGAACAGCGACACCACGAAGAAAAGCGTGCCACCGCCGATCGTGAGCCACCGATGGTGAATGCACTTGTTCAGAAAGCCCATGTA
>JBDZVF010000351.1:0-6877 GCA_040255575.1 Pseudomonadota bacterium
TGCGCTACCTCGGCGCCTCCTCGATGCCCGCGTGGCAGTTCGCGAAGATGCTCTATCGCGCCGATCACCTGCGGCTCACGCGCTTCATCAGCATGCAGAACAACTACAGCCTGCTGTATCGCGAAGAGGAGCGGGAGATGGTGCCGCTCTGTCTCGAGGAAGGCGTCGGGCTCATTCCGTACAGCCCGATCGGCGGCGGTCTCCTCGCCGGCAGCCGTCGCGCGGGAACCATCCGCTCGGGCTCGGTGATGGCGCGCGATCGCTTCAATCGCAAGGCCGATGAAGCCGTCATCGACGCCGTCGCGAGGGTCGCCGCGCAGCGAGGCATCGGTGCCGCGCAAGTGGCGATTGCGTGGCTGCTCGCGCAGGGCGCGGTGACTGCGCCCATTGTCGGCGCGACGAAGGCGAGTCATCTCGAAGACTCGGTGAAAGCCGTCGGCATGCGCCTCACGAGCGAAGAGATCGCGAAGCTCGAAGGCGCGTACGAGACCCAACCTATACTCCCGTATTACTTCCGTCCGCCGCCTGACAAAAAGTAACGAAAAGTACGTAGCCTTCTAGCTGAGTCAAATCGCTGCGCCAGAGCGAACAAGCGATTTCGCCCTTTCCTGCCGGATCATCCGCGCGACATAGGGGGAGAGCGCGATGAAGCATGTTGTTGCGAAGGGGCTTGCGTGGTCGATGGTCGTCGGCGCCGTGCCGGCGCTGGCGCAGGACGCCGGTGCGAACCGAAGCGACGAGGGCATCCCGGAAGTCGTCGTCACGGCCCAGTTCCGTGAGCAGAATCTGCAGGAAACACCGATCGCCATCACGGCGATCTCGGGCGACCTTCTCGAAGCCCGCAGCCAGACCAGCATCGCCGACGTCACCGCGCAATCGCCGAACGTGTTGCTGCAGGTGAACCCGGCCGGCGGCGGCACCTCCATGCGGGCCTTCATTCGCGGCGTGGGGCAGGCGGATCAGTCGCCATCGGTCGATCCGGGCGTCGGCATTTACGTCGACGATGTGTACTTCGCTACGGTCACGGCGTCTGTCTTCGAGCTGCCCGATCTCGAGCGCGTGGAGATCCTGCGCGGCCCGCAGGGCACCCTGAACGGCATGAACTCCCTCGGCGGCTCGGTGAAGTTGTTCTCGAAGCCGGCGACAGGCTCCGGCGGTTACGTCGAAGGCACGGTAGGCGATCTCGATCGTCGCGACTTCCGGGGCAGCGCGGATTTCACGCTCGTTCCAGACAAGCTGTTTGCGCGCGTCTCGGGGCTCGCCCGCAAGCGCGAGGGTTACATCAAGCGGCTCGACTACGCCTGCAGCCATCCCGACGATCCGTACGTGAAGTCAGGCGCGATCCCGCGCATGAACAACGGGCCGGACTGCGAGATCGGCACGCTTGGCGGGCAATCGATGTCCGCGCTGCGCGGAACGCTGCGCTGGATTGCATCCGACGATGTCGAAGTCACGCTGATCGGCGACGTGACGAGCGACGACTCCGAGACCCAGGCCTCGGTGCTGCGCAATGCGGGCGAGATCATCCCGGGCCTGTCGTTGTCCTATCAGGGCATTCCCTACGACAACCGCTTTACCGCGTACGGTCCCAACCGCGGCGACACGGTGTTCAACGATCCGTATCTGAGCTATGCGAACTTCGTGAACCCGGGCGTCACCTACACGCCGACCAATGTCGTCGGTGACCCGGGGCAGAGCAACGGCACGTTCTACGCGAAGCCCGCCAACGAGGTGGACGCGTGGGGCACCTCCGCGACGGTCGACTGGAAGCTCGGGAACAAGTATTCCATCAAGTCCATCACGGGCTATCGCGAGTACGACACCCTGAGCGGGCAGGACAACGACGGCTCGCCGGTCGCCATCCTGCAAAGCCTTTCGCAGTTCAATCACCGGCAGTTCAGCCAGGAGCTGCGCTTCAACGGCGAGGCGCTCGGCACGCTGCTCGAGTACACGGCGGGCGCGATCTACTTCGATCAGCGCACGGTGTACGAAACGCGCGAGTCGGACCCGTTCATTCCGTTCGGCACCGATCCCTTCAATCGGCCGATCTTCGATTTCATCCAGAACGACACCACGAAGAACACGTTCAAGGCGGGCTTCCTGCACACGATCTGGCACCTCACCGACAAGCTGAATCTCGCGGCCGGCATCCGTCGCACCAGGCAGGAGAAGACCTACGAGTTCTTCCGGCTCAATGTGGATGGCGTGAATCCGTTCCAGCCGCTCAGCGATCCGGCCAATCCCCTCAACGGCCGCGTGGGCCGGTTCGAGGGCTCGCACACCGACTACCGCTTGAACCTCGACTACCAGTGGACGCAGGACCTCATGACCTACGTCCAGTATTCAACGGGCTTCAAGGGCGGCGGCATCTCGCCGCGGCCATACTTCCCGGAACAGATTCTGGGCTTCGGGCCTGAAGAGCTGAACGCATACGAGTTCGGCTGGAAGTCGCGCTTCTTCAATCGCAAGCTGCAGGCGAATGGCGCGGTGTTCTACAACGATTACAAGGGTTATCAGGCCACGCCGACCCAGTGCGTGGACGAGAGTGGCAACATCCTGCCTCTGCCATTCGGCACGCCGGGGTTGTGCGGGCAGTACCTCAACGTCGCGGATGCGATCGTGAAGGGAGCGGAGCTCGAGCTCGAGATCTACCCCGTCGAGCATCTGTCGATCGATGCGGCGTACAGCTATCTCGATTTCAAGTTCGGTACGCCGAAGATCCAGACCACATCGGTGATCGCGGGGCGCAGCGCGCCGGGGCTCGGCAAGAACAAGTGGAGCCTCGGCATGCAGTACGAGATTCCGTTCGCGACCGGCGCATCGCTCACGCCGCGGGTGGACGTGGTGCACACGCCCGGTTACTGCGGCGATCTCGCGTGCTCGGCACTTTCGAAGAACGACTCCTACGACATCGTGAACGCGAGGCTCACTTATCTCTCGTCCGACGATGCGTGGCGCGTGGCGCTCGAGGTGACCAACGTCACGGACAAGTACTACGTGCTGAACACGCTCAACACGGCGTACGCGAGCAGCCAGCCCGGCACGCCGCGGTTGTGGGCGATCAGCGTGCGGCGGACGTTCTAAACGTCCGGGAGGCTGGAGGCCGGGCAGCCGGAGGTCGGGCAGCTAGACGTCGGGAAGCCCGAGGCTGCGTGTGGCTAGGCGGGCGCCGTCGGCTAGCGCACGCAGCTTCGCCCATGCGATCTGCGGATGGCAGCGCAGGCCCAGTCCGCAATCGGTGGACGCGATGACGTTCTGCGCGCCGACGAGCTTCGCGAAGCGCTGGATGCGCTCGGACACGAGATCAGGATGCTCGATCAGCGCGGTGGCGTGGCTCACCACTCCTGGCGCCAGGATCTTGCCCTCGGGCAGCTTCACCGATTCCCAGATCCGGTATTCATGCTCGTGGCGCACGTTGGCCGCTTCGAAAAGATAGGTCTGCGCATTGATCGCGAGCAGCACATCCACCATCTCCGCGAGAGGGATGTCGAAGGCGTGCGGCCCGTGCCAGCTTCCCCAGCACATGTGATAACGCACCTTTTCGGGCGGGATGTTCCTCAGCGCGTGATTCAGTGCTTCCACGCGCACCATGCAGAATTTCTTGTATCCCTCGAGCCCCATCTGGATGCCGATGCGGTCCCACAGGGCAGCGAGCCATGCGTCATCGACCTGCAGGGTGAAACCGGCCTGCGTGATCATCTCGTATTCGACGCGCAAGGCTTCGGCGATGGCGTACAGGAACTCCTCGGTCGATTTGTAGAACTCGTTCACGCGACCCGCTTCGATGCTCGCCGGAGCCGTGGAGGTGAGGAACGCGTCGTCGAGGTCGATCTCGCCGAGTGCCTGGCGCAACGTATCGATCTCGCGCTCGAGCTGCTTTTGCCCCGTATACCGGATCGGGCCCGTGCACACGTATTCCAGCGAGCGCATCTGGCCAGGCGCGGCCCGGGTCTGCTCAAAGAGCGTGCCGCCCTCGGTCGCGGCTTTGTAGAACTGGTCGAACTCCTTCCAGTCCGCACTCCGCTGGACCAGCGACAGGAGCGCGCCGGTTTCGCGCGGCGTGAATCCGCTGATGCGGTCGTTGATGAACGTGACCCAGTTGCCGCCCTTGGTGAGCTCGCCTTCGTTCACCAGGTCGATCCCGGCTTCGCGCTGGAGCCGGACGACGTTCTTCACCTCACGCTGCAGCCGGGCCGGATCGGCGCCGGGGTTGGACCAGACCTCATGCGGCGCCGGGAGTGCGCCGACGTGGGTCGTGAGAATGGCTCGGGTACTGCGTCGCATGGGCGTTCTCCGTCGGACAGGGCTATTCTATGTTTCGATTCTCGCAGGGAAGGAGCCGTAGATGGTCAAGTCACCGTTCACTGCGTTGGTTGCCGCGGCCGTGCTGTCCGCCACGGTGGTTCCGTCGGCCGGCGGAGCGCCGCTCGAGGATGCGAAGTCCCTGAAGATCGGCATCATCGGCACCGGCAATATCGGCGGGGCGCTCGCGAAACACTGGGCACAGGCGGGTCACGAGCTTCTGATCGCCTCACGCCATCCCGAGCAGCTACAGGGTCTGGCGAAATCGCTTGGCTCCAAAGTGCGCGCCGGCACGCCGAAAGAGGCTGCGGCATTCGGCGAGGTCGTGCTGATCTCGATTCCCTATGCGGCGCTCCCGCAGCTCGGTCGTGACCTGCAGAGTGAGCTCAAGGGCAAGGTCGTGCTGGACACGGGCAATCCCTACCCAAACCGCGATGGCCCGATGGCCGATGAGGCCCGCACGCGCGGCACCGGTGTGGCTTCAGCAGAGTTTCTGCCGGGCACGCGGCTCGTGCGGGCCTTCAATGCCATCAAGTGGACTGATCTCACGAACGAGGGCAATCACCCGGGCGAGAAATACGCGATCCCGCTTGCAGGGGATGACGCCGAAGCGCTGCGAGTTGCCGAGCGGCTGGTGCGCGACGCGGGGTTCGATCCGGTGGTGGTCGGCGGGTTGGCGAGCGCGAAGCAGTTCGATGTCGGGACATCCGTCTACGTGAAGCTGCTGACGGCGGCGCAGTTGCGCAAGGCGCTCAATCTCTCGAACTGAGAGGCTGGGGAGGCCTGGCGTGCTCGGGAGGAGTTGGCCGCTCGGGAAGACTTCGGCGCTCGCGAGGACTGGCGCGAATGGCGGTCTGCCGGGCGCCTGTCTGCAGTTCTCAGACAGGCTCCTGGGCCTGCCTTTGCGGAATCCGCTTCTTCACGACCACATCCACGGTCTCGGAGTTCGGATCGAACACGATCTGCGCCTCGCCGCGCTCGATCTGCCGTAGCACCTGGCCGATCTTCGTTTCGAGCGGCACGTCGCGCTCGCCATACTCCGTGCCTTCACGCAGCACGAATGATTCGATGACTCCACGCAGCGCTTCGGGCGAAAGCTGCTCGTGCGGAACTTCGACGACAGGTTGCTGGTTCTGGTCGCGGTAGTAGTCCAACGGCATTGCGCGATTCTACACAGATGCGGCCGCGTGCAGCGGAGGCGCGTCGAGATAGAACGAATACTGAGCCGCGCAGGCTCGCATGAACGTGGCAAAACCGTATCCCGCGCTTCGAAGCACGCCTCGGTGCTCGAACCAGACGACGAGCGAGGCGGTGGTGAAGAACGTACGGAGTGCTGTTCTGTGCAACCAGCGGACCGCGGGCGATTTCTTCTCGTGCATTTCACGGAGCAGGTCGGTTTCGAGGCCGACATGCGCCAGTTCGTCCGCGACGAGGATGCGACAGAGTGTCTGCAGCTGCGGCGAGCCCGTCGCAACTTCGAGCGCGCGGTAGTACACCTTGCCGATCAGCTCCGCGGTCACGAGCACCGATAAATACAGCTCGAAACCCGCGAGGCGGCGCAGACGACGGAACACATGATCCGTCCAGTCGCTTCGCTTGCGGGCGATGCCGTTCTCATCCATGAATGCACCCAATAGCGCGGCGTGGTGCTGCTCCTCGGCGATCAACAAGGACACGATTCGGCCGAGCGGGGCCGCGTCGTGCGCTCGTTCGTAGCGTTCGGCCGCGAGCTGCAGCGAGCGCCCCTCGGATTGTTCACCAAGCTGGAACGTCGCTATCGACTGAGCGATGAGTCGACGTTCGTGGCCGTTGAGGTCGCCCGGCCTGCCTGCCGGCAGCGCGCATCGATTCACGGCGTGATACTCGAAGTGATCCAGCCAGACTTTCAGATCCGTATTCATCGCCGCCGCCTCGCATCCGGGACAGGAAGGGAGGGTGCGAGCCGAAGCGGCACGCGGTGTGATGGAATTGTGGCAATTTCTGGCAAGCTGTCGGCTCGCGCCGACGTGGCGTCAGCTCGCGCGAATGTAGCGGTCAGCGCTTCCGGCCTGCCTGTCAACGAGGGCGAAGCGGCGTAGAATGCGCGCCGCCTTTTATCGAGGCCGCGCGGGTGGATTGACGAGCGTGCAAGACGGGTTCGATTTCGTCGTTGTGGGTGCCGGCACGGCAGGCTGCGTGCTCGCCGCCCGCCTGTCGGAGGATGCGCGCCATCGCGTCTGCCTCGTGGAAGCAGGCGGCTCGGGCAAGAGCCTTTACGTCAACGTGCCCGGCGCAATCGTGCTCGCGCAGCGCTCGCCCGAGCTCAACTGGCGTTTTCAGACGGTACCGCAGGCACATCTCAATGGCCGCCGCATCGGTGTGCCGCGGGGGCGCGGGCTCGGTGGCTCCGCTCTCATCAACGGCATGGTGTATTTCCGCGGCCACCCACGCGACTACGATGCGTGGGCCAGCGCCGGAGCCACGGGCTGGAGCTACCGGGAAGTGCTGCCGTACTTCTGCCGCAGCGAAGACAACGAGAACTTTGGCCCGTCCGTTTTTCATGGGCGCGGCGGCCCCATGCGCATCCGCAACGTCA
>JBDZVF010000352.1:0-6859 GCA_040255575.1 Pseudomonadota bacterium
ATCGGCCCCAACGTGGTGCACGGCCCGCAATGCGTCGTGATGCGCAATGCGCGCATCGGTGCGAACACGCGCCTCATCGCGCAGGTCACGGTCTGCGCGGACGTGTCGATTGGCGAGCGGTGCATCCTCCATCCCGGTGCCGTCGTCGGTTCGGATGGGTTCGGCAATGCGCCCGAAAATGGTGCATGGGTGAAGATCCCTCAACTCGGGTCGGTGCGCGTCGGTCATGACGTGGAGATCGGCGCCAACACCACGATTGATCGCGGCACGCTGAAGGACACGGTCATCGAGAATGGCGTGCGGCTCGATAACCTGATTCAGATTGCGCACAACGTGCGCATTGGCGCGCATACAGCCATTGCGGCGCTGGTCGGCATCGCCGGGAGCACCAGTATCGGCAAGCATTGCGTGATCGCGGGGAAGGTCGGCATCGCCGACCAGCTCGAGATCTGCGACGGCGTGACGGTGCTCGCGATGACGGCGGTGAATGGCTCGATCCGCGAGCCCGGAGTCTATTCCGGCGAGCTCGGGATGGACGAAGTGCGCAAGTTCCGCCGCAACGCCGCGCGCTTCCGGCAGCTCGATGAGATGGCGAAGGACATTCGCGCCCTGAAGAAGGCGACGACCCGCCACTGATCGCGCCTTCACCTGACCGCGAGCACCTCCTCGCGTTTGCTCCATTCGACGCCGACATGGCATTGCCGCTCAATCGCCGTCGTTGATCAAACCGACCTGCCCGGGGTCGCTGCAACGACGGCGGGCGGGGACCCCTCAATTGAAGTGGGCCTTGAGTGCGGTGCTGCCCGCATGGCGTCGGGCCTCGAGTCCCCTGGCCCGAAATGAGGACGAAGCGGGCGACGCGCCGTACGGCGTGCGCCGCAGGTAGGCGGCGAGGTGGTCGCCGATGTCGCGCACGTCATCCTCGGCGCCGTGCATGAAGCTCGACTTCCGGCGGCGCATGAAGTTGAGGCCGAGCGCATACAACCCGGGCGCCTCGAGGATGCCGCCGTCGTGCTTCAGGCGTCCCTTGCGATCGAACACAGGCAGCTGGAGCCAGCGGTAATCGGGCCGGAATCCAGTGGCCCAGAGCACGGTACCAATACCGCACGCCTCCAGATCGACGAGCAGCCGCGGGGTTGCGGGTGTGCGCGTTGGGTCTAAGCGCTCGGGTGCGGCAGCCTCGCGGCTCATCCCGCTGCGTTCGATCCACTCGTCGATCCGATCGAGCAGTCGCCCGAGCTTGAGGTCCGCCATCGCGCAGTGGTTGCGCAGCGAGCCGGAGAATTGCGCCTTGCCGTCGGCGATGCCGGCGAGCCGCCCGACGATCTCGACACCGCGGCTCGTCAGGCTGTTCAGATCCAGCGTGGTGCGTTCCGGGGTGCCGATGAGCTGAGGCGAGGGCACCCGCCGCGCGCGCACGATGTCATCGACAGTGTCGTACCGCTCGTCGAGCACTCCGACAGCATCCAGCCATCGTTGGATATCGCGCCCGCGATACGAGCGTGGCATGCGGATGTGCTCCCCGACCGCCAGCATCACGCGCCGCCCCGAACGAAGAATCTCATCGGCAAGCTGCATGCCGCTGGCAGAAGCGCCGACCACCAGCACGGCCCGGTCATCGAGTTGCTTCGGATTGCGATACTCGCGCGGAGTCAGGTTGCGGATGGAGGGAGGCAGTGCCGCGCTCAACGGCGGCACATCCGGCAGGCTGCTCGCGCCGTTCGCCAGGATCACTGCGCGAGCCCGCCACACTCGCCGATCCGTCGTCACCTGATAGCCGCCGTCCGCCGCGGTGACCGACGTTACCGCGGTGAATGTGCGCACCGGCGCGCTCACGACCTTCGCGTACTCATCGATGAACCCGATAACCTCGCTCATCGTCATGAACCCATCCGGCGCGGGTCCGCTGTATGCGTGACCGGGCAGGCGGCTCTGCCAGTTCGGGGTGAGGAGTCGCAGGGAGTCCCAGCGCTCGCGTCGCCAGGAGTTCGCGATCTCACCCCGCTCCAGCACGACGTGATCGATGGCCGCCGCCGAAAGGTAGCGGCTCATCGCCAGGCCGCAGTGCCCGGCACCGATCACGACGACGTCGGTGGTGCCCGCGAGAGTCACCGGACTTCCACCGACACGTTGGTGGGATTGGTGACGATGTCGAACACCGCCGAGCGCTTCTGCGACTGCGCGACGAGCGCTTCGATGTCTTCCTTCGAGGCATCGGCATCGATGTCGAACACCACCTTGATGGCATCGAAGCCGTTGCGCACATCGCTGTCGATGCCGAGGATGCCCTGCAGGTCCATGCCGGCCTCGACCGTCGCCTTGACCGAGCGCAGCTGGATCTGCCGGTTCTGCGCGATCGCGGCGATGCCGGCCGTCAGGCAGGACGCAAGCCCGACCAGCACGAACTCGACCGGCGCCGCGCCAAGGTCTTCGGAGGCGAACACCTCCGGGTGATCCGCTTCGAAACTGAACTCGGTGCGATGTGACTGCTCGCTGCCGAGCCCGAAGAATCCCTGCACGCTCGACTGGCTGTGCGTGCCACGCAGCCAGCGGCAGCTCGCGCGCCAGGTGAAGCGGGCCGCTTCCGGTGCATCGGTGAGGGCCTGGCGGGCGCCGAGCAGTGCCTCGACGTTCACGCCATTGTCGACTGGAATTGAGGTCGCGCTCATTTCGTTTCCTCTTGTCGTTGCAGTGGGGATTGGCGGGCTGGCCGCCGGTGGCGCGCAAGAGTGGCCGATGGGCGTTGGAGCCAGCGTGGAAAGAGGCGTGGAATTTTCCGGGACGCCCGGGGTGGCGGAATTTCGCGGACTCCCACGCCCGTTCCCACGGCGGGTGTCGAGAATGCGCCCGCACTGAAAACCACTTTCCGGGAACCCACTCATGTCACGGTACGCGAACATCCTCGAGACGATCGGCAACACGCCTCTGGTCAGGCTCAACAAGCTCGCCCCGCCGACCGTCAACCTCTACGTGAAGCTCGAGTGCTTCAATCCGATGGGCTCGGTGAAAGACCGGATGGCTCGCGCCATCATCGAGCGCGCGGAAGAGAGCGGAGCCCTGAAGCCCGGCCAGACCGTCATCGAGGCAACGAGCGGCAACACCGGCATCGGCCTTGCGATGGTGTGCGCGCAGAAGGGCTATCCGCTCGTCGTGACGATGTCGGAGAGCTTCAGCCTCGAGCGTCGCAAGCTGCTGCGCTTTCTCGGCGCGCGCGTGGTGCTGACGCCGGCATCAGAGAAGGGCTCGGGCATGCTCGCCAAGGCGGCGGAGCTCGCGGAGATGCACGGCTGGTTCCTGTGTCGGCAGTTCGACAATGAGGCGAATGCCGACGTGCATTCACGCACGACCGCGCAGGAGATCCTGCGGGACTTCGCGGGTGAGCGGCTCGATTACTTCGTAACGGGCTTCGGCACGGGCGGCACGTTGAAGGGCGTTTCACGCGTGCTGAGACAGGCAAGCCCGGGCACGCGAATCGTTGCGGCCGAGCCCGACAACGCGCAGGTGCTGGGTAGCGGGATTCCTCAGCAGCGCAACGCGGACGGTAGCCCCTCCACAAGCCATCCTCGTTTTCGCCCGCATCTGATGCAGGGCTGGGCGCCCGACTTCATTTCGAAGCTGACCGAAGACGCCGTGGCGGCGGGCCACGTCGACGAGATCGTTCCCGTAGCGGGTAACGATGCCCTGTTCATGTCGCGAGAGCTCGCGAAGCAGGAAGGCATTTTTGTTGGCACGTCGAGCGGCGCGACGCTTGCCGCCGCGCTCAACGTGGCCCGCCGCGCGGCACCTGGCACCAACATCGTCTGCATGCTGCCCGATACGGGCGAGCGCTATCTGTCGACGCCGCTCTTCGACAACGTGGGCGAAGAGATGACGGCAGAGGAGCTCGAGATCTCGCGCTCGACACCGCTGTGCCGATTCGACGCACCGGCACCGGCCGCTCCCGCTCCCGCGCCGGCCGCCGCCGTGCCCGCTCAGGTCGATCTCGATGCCGATGCGAAGCGTTTCGTGGATGACGTCGTGCTCAGCGAGCCGGTGGTCCTGTTCGCTCTCGAGTGGTGTGAGTTCTGCTGGTCCGTGCGCAAGATGTTTGCTCGCACCGGCATCCAGTACCGCAGCGTTGATCTGGATTCGGTCGAGTTCCAGGTGGGTGATCGCGGCGGAAAGATTCGGGCGGTGCTCGCTCAGCGCACGGGAGCCGTCACGATCCCGCAGATCTTCGTCGGTGGCGCGCACATCGGCGGGTGCACAGAAGTTTTCAACGCGTGGCGGGACGGCTCGATGCAGAAACGCATGGCGGAGAATGGCATCGGCTACGACACGAGTGTGACGATCGATCCCTACTCGCTGCTGCCGAAATGGCTGCATCCGCGCAAGTCGGCGTGAGGGAGCCTGGAGTGAGCGTCGAAATGAACGTCGAGATGAGCACCGAGATGAAGGTCGAAGAGATCCCCGTCATCGATATCGCCAATCCCGAAGCGCCGTCCACCGTGCGCGCGATCGGCGCCGCATGCCGGGAGTGGGGTTTCTTCCAGGCTGTCGGGCACGGCGTGGATCGGACGCTGGTGGCCAGCGTGCAGCGGCAGATGCGTGCGTTCTTCGCTCAGCCGCTCGCGGCCAAGCACGCGATCCTGCGTACCGCGGAGAATCCGTGGGGCTTTTATGACCGGGAGCTCACGCGGCACACGCCCGACTGGAAGCAGATCTATGACGTGGGGCCGCCTTCGGGCGACGCGATCGTGCCGCAGTGGCCCGTGTCGCTGCCGACCTTCAAGCCGGCGATCCAGGCTTTCTACAGCGCGTGCAATGCCGTTTCGATGCGTCTGTTGAGGCCGATCGCGTTGAGCCTCGGGATGCCGGCACATACGCTCGACGCTTGCTTCGAGCCGGACCATACGAGCTTCCTGCGGCTGAATTACTACCCGAAATGCCCCACGCCCGAGCGGCCGCCCGATGCGAACGTAGCGAAGGCGGGGCATCTTGGCGTCAACCAGCACACCGACGCCGGTGCGCTCACCGTGCTGTTCCAGGATCAGCCCGGCCTCGAAGTGTTCCACGAGAACCGGTGGAAGCTCGTCGAGCCGCGCAGCGATGCGCTCGTGATCAATATCGGGGACATCGTGCAAGTGTGGTCGAACGATCGGTATCCCGCCGCGCTTCACCGCGCGACCGTACGGCCCGAGCTCGAGCGATTCACCGCGGCCTTCTTTCTGAACCCGCCCTACAGCGCTGACTACGCGCCGCTGCCGTCGGTCGTCGACGCGGGACATCCCGCGCGTTATCGCGCGATCAACTGGGGCGAGTTCCGCTCCCGCCGCACGGCGGGGGATTACGCAAACGCGGGCGAATACGCGCAGATCAGCCAATACCATCGCTGACAGAGAGATCCCATGGCCTTCATCGACGTCATTCCCGCATCGAGCATCAGCGACGAAGTGCGTGCCATGTATGCGCGGCAGGAAGCCCACTGGGGTTTCGTGCCGAACTACGCGAAAGTGTTCTGCCACCGACCGGAGATCATGGGGCTGTGGGCGCAGCTGCAGGTCGGCATCAAGCGGCACATGACCAGGCGGCGCTTTGAGCTCATCACCTTCGTGTCCGCGATGGCCTTGCGCAGCAGCTTGTGCTCGATCGCGCATGGACGGGCTTTGATGGAGTTCATTCCAGAAGAAGACGTTCTGGCGATCGCACGGGGCGAAGCGCCATCTTCGATCTCTGCCGCGGAGGCCGCGATGCTGGCGTTTGCCCGGAAGGTGGCGCGCGACGCGTCGTCTGTAGTGGCCAGCGACGTAGCGGAACTGAAGCAGCATGGATTCACAGATGGCGAGGTGTTCGACATCTCCGCAGCGGCGGCGGCTCGCGCCTTCTGGACGAAGCTGATCGAATCCCTCGGCGTCGAGCCCGAGCCGCCATTCCGCGCCATGAGCAGCACCTTCAGAAACGCGCTTGCGGCTGGCCGCCCACTGGACTTCCCCGGCTGACAGCGCGCGCGTCGGCGCGTACTCTGCGCGGCATGCCAGGTGCCGACGCTTCTGCTTCCAATCTCGTCCGCTGCCGCTGGGCCGGCACGGACAAACTCATGGTGGCCTACCACGACAAGGAATGGGGCGTTCCCGAGCGCAACAGCCGCAAGCTTTGGGAAACCCTGATGCTCGAAGGTTTCCAGGCGGGCCTTTCGTGGAGCACTATCCTCAACAAGCGGGTGGCCTTTCGCAAAGCCTTCGCGGGGTTCGATCCGCAGAAGGTCGCGCGATTCGGCGCGCGGGACATGCGCCGGCTGCTGGCCGACCCTGGCATCGTCCGTTCGCGCGCCAAGATCGAAGCCACGATCGCCGGCGCCAGGATCTATTGCGACATGCTCGAGCGCGGCGAGAAGTTCGCGGCCTTCTGCTGGTCGTTCACCGAGGGTAAGCCGCTCCAGGGTGACGGCAAGACGGTGCCGGCGAGCACTCCGCTATCGGAAAAGATCTCGAAGGAGCTGAAGCGCCGCGGCTTCAAGTTCGTGGGCCCCACCATCGTGTACGCCTGGATGCAGGCGGTGGGGATTGTCAATGATCATTCGGCGCAGTGCTTCCGTCGCGGTGAAATGAAATGATGCGTCTGGCTTCGATTCTGCTCTTGACCCTGATGTGCGCGCCGCTCGTCGGCTCGGCGCAGGAAGCTCACGATTGCGAGCACGCCGGCACGAAGCAGTACGAGTCGCCGGATGGGCGCTGGGTCGCCACCGTGCAGGAGGAGGTCTGCGCAATCGGCGAGCGCACCGGCGCAGGCATCATGGTTGACCTCGCGCTCGCCTCCGATGCCTCGCATGTCAAGCGCGTGTTCAACATGCGTGTGCCGCGCACGCGCGACCATTGGCCTC
>JBDZVF010000353.1:0-6843 GCA_040255575.1 Pseudomonadota bacterium
ACGCCGGCGCGACGGCGGCGGAATACGGCATACCCGTTTTGCGGCCGGCGGATGCCGCGCAGGCCGGCATTGAGCGCACGTTGAATCAGCTGCGTCCTGATTTCATCTTCTCGTTCTACTACCGCACGTTGATTGGGCCGGGCGTGCTGAGCTGCGCGCGTCGTGCGGCACTCAACATGCACGGATCGTTGTTGCCGAAGTATCGGGGGCGCGCGCCGGTGAACTGGGCCATCCTGCATGGCGAACGTGAAACGGGCGCAACCCTGCATCACATGGTGGCGAAGGCGGACGCCGGGGACATCGTCGATCAGCAGGCCGTGCCGATCCTCCGCGACGATGCCGCGAAGGACGTGATGGACAAAGTCCGGACCGCGGCGGAAATGGTGTTGACCCGTTCGTTGCCGTTGCTCGCTGCGGGCAGGGCTGCCCGCATCCCGCAGCAGATCTCCGAAGGGCAGTATTTCGGCAGACGTGCCCCCGAGGACGGACGCATTGACTGGAGCTGGCCGGCTGCGCGCATTCACAACCTCGTGCGTGCGGTCGCCCCGCCATATCCCGGAGCGTTCGCGAATGTGCGTGGGCAACGCTGGGTGATTGAGCGCACGCGGATCGTTCCGGGCAGAACGGAAGAGCATCGCCGACCGCGGATGTTTGCGGAAGGGGACAAGTGCTACATCGCCTGCAGCGACGGCGGTGTGCTCAGGCTGCTCGCCGCGACCGCGACCGCAGAAGAGACTGCGACCGTGGCCGCAGAAGCGATCGCGAGCGCAAAAGCAGGCACTGGCGCAGGCACTGGCGCAGGCAATGGCGCAGGCAATGGCGCAGGCGCAGGCGCGGGCGCGGGCGCTGGCGCTGGCCATGCGCCGATCGATCTGCACCGCCTCGCGCAGGATCTCGCCGCCGAGGGCGAGCCCCGCTACTTGTAGGCCCGCCCGCCATGCCCTGCATCGGACTCAAAGTCGACATCGACACCGATCGCGGCACCGCTGAAGGGGTGCCGCGCCTGGCACGCCAGCTCGAGCGGATGGGCGTTCGCGCTACGTTTCTGTTCAGCCTCGGGCCAGACAACACCGGCCGCGCCATGAAGCGCGTCTTCCGCAGAGGTTTTCTGAAGAAGGTGCAGCGTACGTCTGTCGTGCAGCACTACGGCATCAAAACGCTGTTGTACGGCACGTTGCTGCCCGCGCCCATCATCAGCCGCCGACACGCGGCACTCATGCGCAGCATCGCGGACGCAGGCTTCGAGGTAGGCATTCACTGCTATGACCACGTGAAATGGCAGGATGGCGTAAGCCACGCCGATTATCTGTGGACGCGCTGGCAGCTCGAGCTCGCGGTCAACGCTTTCGGCGAAGTGTTCGGTCGCAAACCTCGCGTGCACGGCGCCGCGGGTTGGCAGATCAATGAGCACGTGCCAGCGATTCAGGAATCCCTGGGATTTGAATACGCGTCGGATACGCGCGGTACTCGTCCCTTCTTTCCCTGGTCTGCCGGCCTTGCGAGCAGCGTTGCTCAGTATCCGACCACCTTACCCACGATCGATGAGCTCGTCGGGCGGCCAGACGTCGTACAGCACGGCGTCGATGATTTCCTGCTCTCGCTAACGGAGCAGCGCTGGCGCACCGGGCACTTGTATACCCTGCACGCGGAGCTCGAAGGCGGCGCGTACCTTCAGCTCTTCACGAATCTGCTCTCCGGCTGGCGCGCACAAGGCTACACGCTGGGCGACATGACCGAGTACAAGGCCGCTTTCTCGCGCGACACGTTGCCCGTGCACGCCATCATTCAGGGAACCGTCCCCGGCCGCTCTGGCGTGCTGGCGATGCAGGGGGCCGCGATCAACTCCGCTTTCGCGGAGCTTTCAACGGATTGATTGCTGTCAGGCGGGCGCCGCGCGCTTGCGGAAAATACGCTTCAGCGGATGCCAAGCGGCGGAAGAATATTGCTCCAGGTTTCGGTGAGCACGTTGTCGCCGCTCTGGAGAAAGCCGCGCAGCTCCGTCGGCTCAGTGATCTTCAGCTGACGCACGCGCACCACCATGCGCCACTGGCCTGTCGCATCGACGCGGTACGCGTTGCTTTCCTGGATCTCGCCGTTCGACGGCGCGCTCACGACCGCTTTCACGACGGCATCGGCGGGCAGGGCGTCAAGCGCCGGCCCGGTGAAGTCCACCACGAACTGCTGCTCATCGTCCGCGAGTTGCTGGAAGCCGCGGCCCGCACGCGTCTGCGTGACCCATGCGCCCGGCGGGCGTTGCATCTGATTGCCCTGCCAGTGCACGCGATAGCTGAGATCGAGCGGCTGGCCGGCCGCCGGCAGTTGCGCAGGAACCCAGTACGCAACGATGTTGTCGTTGGTTTCGTCGGGTGTCGGGAGCTGGAACAGCTCCACGCGGCCCGCGCCCCAGTCCCCCACGGGCTCGACCCACGCGCTCGGGCGCAGCTCGTACCGCGCTTCGCTGTCTTCGTAGCTCGCGAAGTTGCGATCCCGCTGCATCAGGCCGAAGCCCTTTACCGACTGCATGGAGAACGAGGTGGTCAGCGTTTGCTTCGGGTTGAGAAGCGGACGCCATAGCCATTCGCCGCTGCCCGTGGCGACGCTCAGCCCGTCGGAATCGTGCACTTCGGGGCGGAAGTCCGTGCGGTGAGGCTGGTTCTCACCGAACGCGAACATGCTGGTGAGCGGGGCGATGCCGAGAGTGTTGATGCCGTCGCGAAGGTACAGGCGCGCCTTCACGTCCATCACGGTTTCATCTCCGGGGTGCACGTCGAACTGGTACGCGCCGTTGGCGCGCGGCGATTCGAGGAGCGCAAACACCGTGAGCACCTTCGCGTCCGGCGCGGGGCGCACGATCCAGAACTCCGAGAAGCGCGGGAACTCCTCGCCCTGGCCGCCGACGGTGTCGATTGCGAGGCCGCGCGCGGACAGGCCGTACTTCAGGCCCTTGCCGAGCGCGCGAAAGTAGCTTGCGCCCAGGAACACCACGAGCTCGTCCTTGTACTCGGCGCCGTTCAGCGGGTAGTGCGCGCGAAAGCCGGCGAAGCCGAGATCGCCCCAGGATTGCGGCGAGAGCTTGTTCTTGCCGTAGTCGAAATCGGAGCTGTTGTAGGCGATGTGGCGCACGCCCTTGTCGGTGATCTCGTTGATGCGCACCGGCTGCGTCTGGAACTTGCCGAGGTGGAAGAACATGAGCTCGAACGGCAGGCCTTCCGGCCGCCACAGAGCGTGATCGGGGCGGAAGCGGATATCGCGATACTGATCGTAGGTGAGAGCCTTCAGCTCCGCCGGCGGCGGGCGCTCGGCGCTCTTGTACGGACGCTGCGCGAGGCGCTGGGCCTGTTGGGCGACGTCATCGAAGCCAAACGCCGCGGCGGGTGCGCTGTGCAGGAAGGCCAGCAGCACGCCGGCCACGGCAGCGATGTGTGAGAAAGCTTGGCGGTTCGGGCGGGAGAAGCGAGCGAGGTTGGGCATCAATTCGCGGCGGCGTTGCTATTTTGCGCGCGAAGATAGCATGCCCCACGTGCCCTCGCGCTATCGACACTGCCGGGCGATCGCCCGGTCGAGAAAGAGCTCGCATGCTTCCAGCTGCGCGCGCTCAATGAACTCATCGGGCTTGTGAGCCTGCTCGATGCTGCCCGGGCCGCACACCACCGTGGACCATCCGGCGCGCTGGAACTGCCCGCCTTCCGTGGCGAACGGGACGGTGATCGATTCGTGCGCCGTGCTCGACGCGGCGTGTGCGAGCGACTCGGCAACGCCGTCGCTCGCTTCGAGCGGCGGCACGTCGGAGAGCACTTTGCTTTCGATGGAGCAGTGCTTGCCCTCGGCCTCCAGCAAAGCGAGACGCTTCGAAGCGAACTGCGCGAGCGACTCGCGAGTTGCGCTCGCATCCTCACCCGGAAGCGCGCGAACGTCCCAGCCGAACTCGCACGCCGCGGCGAGGATGTTGATCGCCGTTCCACCGCGAACGGTGTTCACCGTTACGGTAGTGTGCGGCGGCGTGAAGCGCGCAGCGCGAGCGCTCCGTGGCGCGCTCGCGAACGCGCGCCCGACTCCACCGAGATGCTCGATGAGCTCGGCCGCCAGCATCACGGCGCTCACACCCTGGTGCACGAGGCTCGAATGCGCCTCGATCCCGGTGACTCGCGTGAGGTTGGTGCAGATTCCCTTGTGCTCATTCGCCACGCGCATGCTGGTGGGCTCGCCGATGATGACGGCGGCCGGCTTGCCGATACGCTCACCCGCAGCGGCGATCATGCGAGGTGCGCCGAGGCAGCCGATCTCCTCATCGTAGGAGAACATGAGGTGCACAGGCCGTGAGAGCTTGGCGGTTACCAGCGCAGGCACGCGCGAGAGGGCGGCAGCGATGAAACCCTTCATGTCGCAAGCGCCGCGTGCGTACAGGCGTGAGCCTCGCGCGGCGAGCTTGAATGGATCGCTCGTCCACTGCTGGTCGTCGGTCGGCACGACGTCGGAGTGACCGGAGAGCACGACTCCGCCTTCCACCTGCGGGCTGATGCTCGCGAACAGGTTCGCCTTGCGCCCGGTGTCGTCACCGACGAGCTGCGAATCGACCCCGTGATCGGCAAGGTAATTGCGGATCCAGTCGATCAGCGGCAGGTTCGGGTCGCGCGAAACCGTGGGGAAGGCGACGAGCCGTTCGAGAATGTCTACGGTGCCGAATGCGCTCATGGGCCGGGAGAGTATCACGCGGCATCAGCTGCCGAGCTCGATGCGCAGGACATTTCGGCCGCGTTTCAGGCGGTCGCTGAAGAAGGTGCGAGAAATCCGTGCAGCACCCTTGCGGTGCGGGTTGGCACGGAAATCGAGCGCAAGCATCTCGTCATTGAGCGCCACGGCCGTGACGCCATGGCCGACCTGGCCCACGCGATACTCCACTTCGACGGGGTGGCCGAGCAGCGGGAGCTCGATGCGCAGGCCGTTGAGCGCGGGCGGCATGACAGGATCGATGCTCAGGGCATCTGCCTCGATGCTCACGCCGAACAGTCGGCGAACGATCAGCCCGACCGCGATGCCGGCGCCACTGGAATAAACGCGCCATCCGCCCTCGAGCGCAATGGTGCCGTCACTCACGCGGGCATATTCCTCGCTCGCCTGATATCGATCGGCGAATGCCGCATCCGAGCTCGAGTAGTAACAGTTGGCCTGGCGAAGCGTGGCGCTCGGGATCAACTCGCGGATCGCGATGGGATTGGCCTGACACAAAGCGTGAAAGAAGGCGTCCGCGTCGCCGACGTGCGCGAGCGCCTGCGCATAACGAAGGTGCGCATGCATGTACATGAGGCCGATCTCGCGACCGAAGTACGTGGCGCTTTCGGCTCGCTGGAAGAACTTCTGCGGGCCGCCGTGGTAGGGCAAGGGGCGGTCGAACAACCGGACGCCGTCCGGAGCGCTCAGGTGCTTCTCAATGAGTCGCAGATGCTCTCGCGCCTGTGCGGGCGTGAGCAGATCTTCGAGAATCGCGTGGATCATCGCGAGCGAGCTGTACCGGACACCTGTCGCCTCGTCGGTCGGGTGAAGGAGGTAGCGCACGCGCCCATCGTGTTCGAAAAGCGCGTAACCGGTGAGCACATCGTTGACGAGCAGCAGGCGCTGGAAGTCCTTCAAAACCGCTTGCGCCTCGCTTTCGAGCGCGGCGGCTTCCGTGTTTCGGCCGATTGCGCGCAGGCCCTCCGCAAGAAGATTCAGCGTCTGGAAATGCAGCGTGACCGTCCAGGCGCTGCACATGCGCTCGCGCATCATCGGGTCGGCCGGCTGCAGGGAGTCGTTCCAATCTCCGTGGCCGTAAGCTGCCAGGGCCGTGCCTGGAATCACGCGCTTGCGAATGAGCGCGAGCGCGCGCTCCGCGTGTTGCCACACCGTTGCATTCTCGCCTTCGTTGGGACCGCGGCCATCGAAGAAGCGCACGCGCTCCTCCAGCACTGCGGCGTCGTGAGTGGCGAGCAGATACTGGCCCAGCACGACGAGCGGCCAGAACACGATGTCTCCGTGCGAGTCCCCGGGGCGGATGTTTCTCTCGCGTTCGAAGAACATGAACCATTGCGGCCAGTCGCCATCGGGGTTCTGCTGAAGCATTACTCTCAGCAGCAGGTCGCGAACGGGCTCGACGCGGCCGAGTGCGAGCAGCAGTTCCACCGGGCCCTGGCAGACGTCGCGAGTGCCCCAGCCGCCGCCTGAGAATTGTTCGAGCCCGCGGGGGGACAGGTAATGCACGAATGCGTTCTGCGCGTACCACGGAAGGATGTCGACGAGCGCCTGCACGCGTTTGGACTGTTCTGTTGTCGCGGTTGAAAGCAGTCGCAATCCCGGGGCGAGTGCTTCGGCGGACTTCGCGCGGAGCGGATTCTGCGTGCTTTCAGGAATCAAACCGCCGCGAATGCTCAGGCCCGCTGATGCGGCGGCTGCGGTGACGATGCAAAGGAAGGGTTGCTGGCGTGACTGGCCGTCGCTGAAGAGAAGTTCATCGCCGCCCACTTGCACGAATTGCGTGCCGCGCGCCGGGGTGATCGAGAATGTGCCGTGGGGGAATCTGGCCGCGACATCTCCGCCGGGCGCTGCGAGTAACGTGATGTTGTCGCCGTCGCGCTGCCAGCGAGCGGGCCCTGGGCTGCTGCCATCGTCGCCGTTTAGAGCGATATGGTGGGTAATGAGGAACCGAGCGGGTGGGCCGGATTCCACTTCGAGATTCAGTGTCAGCTCGTGCGGGGATTCACTGACGCTGGCGGTAACGTGGATTTCTCCGGCGTTGTGGCGATAGATCCATCGGCAGGAGCGGGGAGACATTTCGAACGCGGAGGGCGTGCCCAGCAGGTGCCATTGGCC
>JBDZVF010000354.1:0-6821 GCA_040255575.1 Pseudomonadota bacterium
AAGGGAGTGGCGTACCGGAGTTCCGGGAGTTCGCGCGGGTGATGCGACGGGATCACGGCGCCGTCGCGGCGGCGCTGAGCGCGGAGTGGAGCAACGGGCAAACCGAAGGCCAGATCACCCGCCTGAAAGCCGTGAAGCGCCAGATGTACGGGCGAGCCGGCTTTGGCTTACTGAAGCAGCGGGTGCTGGCGGCAGCCTGAAGGGCGTTATCTAGAGTGATACTCTCCTGAAAATGAGCTCAGGCCGCCAAATCAGGGTTGGGTGCTACGGGCTGAAGACTGACGCTGTAACCCAGCCGTTCCAGTCGGCGTACCAAGCGTTGCTTCAACCGTTTGCCGTTCCAAGTGATCAAAGTAGGCCGCGCCGAGCTCATGGTAGGGCTGCTGTCTGGTAAGGATATGGTAGATGATGATCAGGACGGTATGTCCGAGCGCGACCAGGGCGCGTTTTTTGCTACGACGGGCGGCGATCCGCCGGTACTGGGCAGCCAGATAGGTCTGCTTCGTCTTACTGGCGACATGGGCGATCTGGATCAAGACCTGCATAACCCATCGGTTGCCTTTGCGGGTCTTGCCGCTCAGCCGTTTCCCGCCGCTCTCGGCGTTGCGGGGACAGATGCCCGCCCAGGAGGCCAGATGGTTGGCACTGGGGAATCGCTGGAGATCGGTGCCGAGTTCGGCGATGAGGATCTCCGGCGCCCGCCGGCTGATCCCCGGCACCGTATCGAGCAAGGTGATCGCGGCCTCGTCTTGCTGGAGGCGCTGCGCGATCTAGGCGCTCACCCGCTCCATCGTCTCCTCCAGATAGTCGAGGTGGTTCAGGTGTTCGGCGATCAGGAAGGCATGATGGGCCGTAAATCGCCCTGCCACGGCCCGTGCCAACAGATCCCGCTTCACCCGCAGACGGCCCCGCGCTAGTTCCGCGAGCATGGCCGGATCGGTCTCGCCCGCAATCAACGCCTCCAAGATGGCCCGGGCCGAGACGCCACGCACATCCGTCACCACCGAGGCCAGTTTCACATTGGCGTCTTCGAGCACCGCCTGCAGCCGATTGGTGAGCCGGGCTCGCTCCTCGACCAAATGGGTGCGGTAGCGGGTGAGATCACGCAGGTGCCGCTGCTCGGGCGAGGGAATGAAGCTCCCACGCAGCAGCCCGTGGCGCAGCAGGTCGGCGATCCACTCCGCGTCCTTGACATCGGTCTTGCGCCCCGGCACGGCTTTGATGTGATAGGCATTCGCCACCAGGACGACGAACTGCCCCTCCAGGAGGTTGTAGACCGGACGCCAGTAGGCGCTGGTGCTCTCCATGGCGATGTGGGTGCAGCCCACTGTGGTCAGCCAGTCGAGCATGGCGAGCGGATCGTCGGTCATGGTGCTGAAGGTGCAGAGATCCTTGTGAACACCGCCGTCGGCACTGCTGGTGAGCAGACAGGCGACGACAAACTTCTTATGGATATCGAGCCCGCAGCAGCACGGATAGATGACTTGCATCGGCTATCCCCTTTGCACGACGTGACAATCTCGGCGTCGTCATCCGGGTGTCCGCCTTTCTCAGATACTCTCCTGCATGCTACCCAACGATGGGGTGCGACAACGAGTGGTGCCTCGGGACACCCCGGTCCAACTGTTGACCGGCTCGGAGCACGAGAATCCACCGACCTCTGCGCTGGCGACGTGCGGGCAGTATAGCCATTTTCATCGAGCGTGGCGGGACGCAGGCCCAGGGGTAACTGGTGGCGAATTCCGGGCGACACCTCCAGCCTCTGTATCACCTACGCTATGAGGAGGCTAGCCATGTCGCTGCACCCGCACGCTCCTGACCCCATCCCGGAGGAAACGGCCCGCGTCGCCCGTGCTGCCTTTCCCCTCGGGTCCCCGTACCTGCGCATGCGGGATCACTTCGACACCCTCTACCGGGACGCGGACTTCGCGCACCTGTTCCCGACGCGGGGCAAGCCCGCCGCCCCCTTGGCGGCCGGCCCTCGTGACCATCTTCCAGTTCGCCGAGAACCTCTCGGACCGGCAGGCGGCGGATGCGGTCCGTGCCCGGATCGATTGGAAGTACGCGCTGTCGCTCGAACTCACCGATCCGGGCTTCGACCATACGGTCCTGAGTGAGTTCCGCAGCCGGTTCCTCCAGGGGAGTGCGGAGTAGCTCCTGCTGGACGTGCTCCTGGAGCGCTTCCGGGACGTGGGGTTGCTCGCCGTACGCGGGCGGCAGCGCACCGACGCGACGCAGGTGCTCGCCGCGGTCCGGGCGCTCAACCGGCTGGAACTCGTGCGCGAGACGCTGCGCCACACGCTCGAGGTCCTGGCTGAGGCGGCGCCGACCTGGCTCCAGGCCCACGCCCAGCCGGAGTGGGTGGAGCGGTACGCACGCCGGAGCGACGAGTACCGTCTGCCCAAGGGCACAGCCGTACAGCGGGAACTGGCAGAGCAGATCGGCCGGGATGGGTAGGCGCTCCTGGCGCAAATGGATCCGTCGGCCCCGCCAACCGGGCTCCGGCAACTGCCGGCAGTGGAGACGCTCCGGCGGGTCTGGGTGCAGAACTACCTCCAAAGCGAGGAGGGCGCCCGCTGGCGGACGCTCGACGATGGTTTGCCCCCCGCGGCGCAGTTCCTCAGCTCCCCGCACGACTGGGACGCGCACCTGGGTCGCAAAGGCAGCAACGGCTGGGTCGGCTACACGGTGGTGCTGACCGAGACCTGCGAGGACGACACCCCCCAGCTGATCACGCAGGTGGTGAGGACGCCGGCGCCGACCGCCGAGGGGGCCGTGACCCCGCAGATACACCAGGCCCTACAGCACACGGGGCTCCTCCCCGCGCTCCACCTGGTGGACACGGCCTTCCTCGACGCGGAACTGCTGGTGACGAGCAGGCAGGAGTACGACGTCGAGCTCCTGGGCCCGACGCGCCGGGATTGGCCCTGGCAGGCGCAGGCGGCCCAAGGCTTCGCGTCAGCCGACTTCGTCGTGGACTTCGACCGCTGCCGATCGACCTGCCCGGCGGGGAAGGAGAGCGTCGAGTGGGTGCCCCGAGTGGACAAATGGGGCAAAGCGAGCAGCTCCATCCGGTTCTCCTCGGGCGATTTCGGCGCCTGCCCGAGCCAGGCCCAATGCATCTGATCGCGGGCCAAGCATCCGCGCCGATCAATCGTCGTCCGACCCCGACCGCAGCAGGAGGCGCTCCTGGCGCGGCGGCAGTGCGAGGGGACCCGCGAATACCAGATCGCCTACGCGCGACGAGCGGGGATCGAGGGCACGATCTCCCAGGGCATCCGGCGTTGCGGACTCCGACGCACCCGCTACCTCGGCTTGGCGCGGACGCATCTGGCGCAGGTCTTGACCGAGGCCCTGAACTTCCTACGGGTAGCCGACCACCTGGCGGGGACGGAGCGGTCGCGGACCCGCCCGTCTCGTTTCGCTACGCTGATGGCCGTGCATTAGGAATTCGCCACCAGTATCGAGAGTGAGCAAGAGCCCAAATCAGAGTATCAAAGACAGCCCGCCATGAATCCGACCGTCTATATCCTCTCACGGTGCAGCCGAGTTCGTTCCTGCGATGAATCTCGGACGTGACTCTTAGCTCTTTCTCGATCTGCGGGGTGGTGATGACATGCCGAGCGTTTCGTGCTCGTTCGTCCCTCCGTTCTTCTCTTTCGCCGGGGCGCTTCCCGCCCGCATATGCTGCATCTAGGAGAACTGGCGGTGGCGCTGCATCCGGTTCTGGCTGGATAGGCTGGCGTAGTAGGTAGACATCGTCAGGCTGGTGTGGTCGAGATCCCGCATGATGTCGAGCGGGCTGGCCCCGAACTCCAGGTTCTGGGTTGCGGGACCGGATGAGGCGGAACGCAGGTTGTTGTGCGTTCCCGGGAAGTCGTCTGGGGTAAGAAAAACCCCCGATTTTCCGCTGAAGTCGGGGGGAGGGAGCGGGAGGCGGGACTCGAATCCGCGACAAGCTGCTTGGTACACAAGCCCTGTTGACGGCTTATCCTGGCGTGGGTTGCCCGCCCGTCAAGACTCTGTAACCGGTGCTGGTCCAAACTCGTTGGCACAAGGAGTGTCCATCGTGATTGTGGTATGCCGGCTGACCACGTCAGGACCGAACCACGGCCGTGTGGGACTGTCGCGGGGGAGCACGGATCTGGCTAGGATGGGTCACCGAGCGGCCGCTTTAAGGGCGCGGGAATCGAGAAAAATGGCCCGAGTTACTGTAGCCAAACGGGCGGACAACCACGGACAGCAGCGGACAGGCGGCGACAGAAATCGCGTACGTACGCGACATCACGGACCTCCATGGATCGCTGCGGACGGCCGAAACCGAACTTCAAAACCGCCGGGTCGCGGGTGTCCAGCGCCTCACGAATGTGTTCCAAGGGAACTCGACGGGTGATGACCAGCTCGAGTGCGCCGGCCCAGCGCTCGCGGATAGCCCACAGGTCGGCAGCACCCCGCTCGAAATCGAGGCGGTGTGCGTTGACCGAGCCGAAGATCAGGCGATTGCCAAGCACGAGTTCGGCATTCAGCCGGTCGGACGGGATGACGTTCATGCGCTCACCACTCGGGAGCCCCAGGAGCCCAACGACGCCGTTGCGTCGTAGCAGGCCGGCCGCCTGCCACGCGAGCGGGCTGAACCCGGTCGCCTCCAGCACCAGGTCCGGGGGCCCGAACTCGGCCGCTGCCTGCGCAAGGGTGCGCTCGCCGGCATCCACGTAATCCGCGCCGATCTGGCGAAGGATCTCGCCCCGCGCGCCGGTGGCCGGGCCTCGCGAGTAGACGAGCGTCTCGAGCCCGCGCAGCCGGGCCAGGAACGTCGCCAACAAGCCAATGCCGCCCGCCCCGGTGATGATGACCCGCTCGGGCGCCCAGCGCATCGGTTCCTGGATTGCGGCAACCTGGCGGAACGCCTTCTCGACAATGGCGAGCGGTTCCAGGAGGACAGCCACGTCACGCAGCTCGCGCGTTACTCCGACCAGGAACTCCGGGCGCTCCGCGAAGCACTCCAGCAGAAATCCGTGCAGCCCCTTGATCCCGCGCTCCAGGTAGTCGCCCGTCAGACAGAAATCGAACTCCCCATTGCGACAATTGAAGCACCGCTGGGGACAGGGACGGCGGACGGTTGGAACCACCAGGTCCCCCCTGGCGGGGCACTCCACACCTGGGCAGGTCTCGACCACCTCGCCGAGAGACTCGTGCCCGAGCACCAGCCGGTCCTCGCCCGTCGGCGCTTCGCCATACGCTCCCGCGTCGATCTCCCGATCGGTGCCGTCTATCCCGCACTCCAGGACTCTGACCAGCACCTCGCCGGGCCCCCGTTCGGGCTGGGGTAGCTCGACCAGTCGGGCGCTGCGGGGCGTGCCCGGAGTGACTACGATGGCCCTCATCCGTCCTCGGCTCCTCTCTAGCGCTTAGCGGAGCTTCCCCTCCCTGACGAGCCGCTCCAGCTAGTCGCGCAGCCGCTGGGCGTGGCGCTCGTCGTCGCGCATGATCTCTTCGAACAACAGCCGACACTGCTCGTTACTGGCCTCCTCGCTGTCCTCGATGTAGATCTCGTAGACCTCCAGCCCCTCCAGCTTGTTCTGTAGGACGGTGATCACGTCGTAGCTCAGGTTGCTCAACACCATGGCCTCACCTCCGTCAACCCGATACCTCCGCGGCTTGAACGCGCGGTCCGACCTAACTCCCCGGGGGCGCAAACATCATACCCCTCTTCGACCCACAACTGGAGCGACATCGGGGAGTTTCCTTCCCGGCCACGATTCTGGACGAGCGAGGCAGAAGCAAGCGCTGGCCCGCTATGCCAGCAGACGGCCCACCGCCTTCTGGCTACCGCCACTCACCGCTGTACAGCGGCTCCCCGTCATGGACAATCTTCGAACTCTCTGTATCGATCCACCGCAGAATCTGAAAACGCTGTTCGAAGCCATTCGAGATGGCGGGATTGTCGCTGGCCGATGATGGCCATCCCGCCAAAGATCGTGCTGGGACCAAGCGTCTCTACGATCAGCTTCTTGCCCTCTGGCGATACCCGCGAGATGGCGACCTCCCCACGCTTGAGGATGAACAGAATCTCGGCCGGCTCGTCAGGGTTGTAGAAGACTCACCCCGCTTCGCAGGTGACCATGGCGGTGACACACTCCAGATGCTCCATGTCACTGGGAGTGAGATCTTGGAAGATATCGACCGTCGAAAGGCATGCCCGTTTTGCGGTTGTGCTGCCCATATGCCCCTCCTGGCCAGCCCATCAGGGTGACCACCAGCCGGTCAATATCCGGGTTGCCCAACGAGATCACCCGGCCGTCGAGCAGGTAGGTTGGCACACTGAAGAAAGTGGGCGGCCGGTTGGCACTGTGCTCGCTGAAATCGATGACTCGCACCTGAACCTGAGGACATCGCCGTTTCACCTCTACAGCAATCCGGTAGGCACGCTCGCACTCTGGACAATCAGGCAGAACGTATACCGCAAGTATGCGCTTGACCAGCGCCCGAACCAGTTCCCGGCGCGTCTCCCAGTCCGCCGCCTGCCGGTCCGAGAGGTTCTCGGCGAACTGAAAGATGGTCACGAGTGCCAGGCGCCAGGGCGATTCGGCAGGCTTGCCACGCGTAGGGAACTGCTGCACGAAGTCGGTATCCTGGTAGATAGTATCCAAGTGATCCCCCATGCGGATGAAGGGGTCCCTGGCGGGAAAGGCGGCATGAGCGACAGCGACGGTCTCCACCGCCAAGGGGCACGTCCAACACATCATCGCCAACGTCGAGGTCACCAACCGAACCCAAGCCGCCGTCCGAGCCAGCCAGCTCGGTCTCTTGCCTGAGTCCAG
>JBDZVF010000355.1:0-6814 GCA_040255575.1 Pseudomonadota bacterium
GAAGCCGGCGCCTCGGCCGCCTGAGCGGTGGCGGCCACCAGCAGGCTCGCCGACAACGCGGCGAGAGCGTGCGCGATTCGGTTCAAGGATGCCCCCTTCATTCTGCCCGGCGAAAAGACATATGCCGGAAAGGAAAAACTCGGTTTTTTTCGTGCTTTTCAACGGGCGGAACAACACATCTCGTGACATGCGCGTTGATCACGCCGGAGCCGTATGTTACCCATCATTCCGCACTTTCGTCGCGGCGGGACGCCGGTAACAGGGCCTTGACCCGGCAGCGAAAAGCGCAATTGAAGACCCAGTGAAAAACATCTGTACGTGAGAGCGATGTCGAACGCAACGAATGGCCGCAGAGAGTTCCTGAAGACGGCGCTGGCCGGTGTGGCCGGGGCGACTGTCGCGTCGTTCGTGAGCACGCGAGCCTTCTCAAAGTCCAGGCACGAAGACATCGTCATCAGCCCGATCACGGACGACGTTGCGCTCGTGACGGGCGCCGGTACCAACGTGGTGCTGGTGACGGGTGCCGAAGGCGTGGTCGTGATCGATGGCGGCACCGCCGAGCGTTCGGGCGATCTCCTGCGCGCCATCGGTAAGCATGCGAAGGGCGCAAAGCCCGGCACGCTCTTCAACACGCACTGGCATTGGGACCACACCGGCTCCAACGAGCGCTTCGGCAAAGCCGGCGCCACCATCATTTCCCAGGAGAACACGAAGCTCTGGCTCGGCGCCGACTTCACCGTGGCCTGGGAGAAGCGGGACTACAAGCCGCGCCCCCAGGTCGCGTGGCCGAACAAGACGTTCTACCAGGGGCCCCAGACGCTGCAGTTCGGCAACCACAGGCTGAACTACGCCTGGCTACCTCGCGCGCACACGGATGGCGATATCTACATCCACATCCCGGATCGGAACGTGCTCGTCGCCGGGGATCTCGTGTCGGTGGGGAGCTACCCCATCCTCGACGTCGACACGGGGGGCTGGATCGGCGGCATGGTCGATGCGAACAAGGCGCTGCTGGACCTGTGCGACGACAAGACCGTGATCGTTCCGGGCTCGGGCCCGCTTCAGACCAAGGCTGACCTTCAGGCCCAGTACGAGATGTTGTCGACGATGCGGGAACGGCTGGTCGACCTCATTCGTAAAGGTCAGGGCACGGACGATATCCTGGCGCAGCGCCCGACCGGCGAGTTCGACAGCAGGTGGGGTGATTCGACGCTGTTCCTCACGAATGCGTACCGCGGCTTGTGGGGCCACGTGCGCGAGCTGGGCAAGATCGTTTGAACATGTTCGGAAGCAGAGGCGAATTGATGAAGAAGGCGGGTTTCATTCAGGCAGCGGTGGTGGCAGCGCTCGGCCTCACGGCCGGTGCGTATGCGCTCCCTGCGTTTGCAGCGGACAGCGCGGCTGCGCCGGCTTCGGCCACTCCGACCAGCGCGCCCGCCGATTCCGCGCATTCCGCCGATTCGCCCGAATGGAAGTTCTTCGACCAGTGGTGCGGCAAGTGCCACAACTCCACGGACTGGGCCGGTGGCGTGGCCTTCGACACCATGCCGCCCGAGTCGATGTACGACGACGCGAAGGTGTGGGAAGAGGCCGTGAAGAAGCTGCGCGGCCGGCTGATGCCGCCGCCCGACAAGCCGCAGCCGACCCAGCAGGAGATCGACAAGCAGGTCGTCTGGCTCGAAAGCACGCTCGATCAGCTCGCCAATGCCCGGCCGAACCCGGGCAACGTGGTGGTTCACCGCCTGAACCGCACCGAATATCAGCGCGAGATCAAGAACCTTCTGGACCTCGACATCGACGCGGCGGCGCTGCTGCCCAAGGACACGAAGGCGGATGGCTTCGATAACGTCGCCACCGTGCTCAAGGTATCGCCGTCGTTCCTCGACGCGTACATCGTCGCCGCGAGCGAAGTGAGCACCCGCGCGCTCGGCAACCCGGACGCGGGCCCGAGCAGCGTCACGTATCGTGCCTCCTCCGGCACGCCGCAGGACCGGCACATCGACGGTTTGCCGCTCGGCACGCGCGGCGGCCTCATCGCCGAGCACAACTTCCCCGCCGATGGCCTGTACACGTTCAACATCAGCCAGACCGGCGGGGGTGGCGGCGGTTACGTGGCGGGCCTCGACAGCCGCCACAAGCTCGTCATGACGCTCGACGGCAAGAAGATCTTCGAGCAGGAAGTCGGCGGTGAGGAGGACCTCAAGTCCGTCGATCAGAAGCAGGCGTCGGCGGCGAAGGCCATCCGCGATCGCTTCGTGAATATCAAACATCCCGTCACCGCGGGCCCGCACAAGATCGGCATCACGTTCGTCGCGCGCTCGTATGCGCAGGCCGACGATCTTCTGGAGTCGCTCAGCGGCTCCGGCAACCTGCCTCGCATTCCGCTCGCCACGAATCTCGAGATCGTGGGGCCGGCACAGGCGACAGGCGTCAGCGATACGCCGAGCCGCAAGAAGCTCTTCGTGTGCTATCCGAAGAACGCCGCGGAAGAGGCGCCGTGCGCGAAGCAGATCATCGGCAACCTCGCACGCAATGCGTATCGCCGCCCGATCACGGACGAGGATCTCGCCGCGCCGATGAGGTTCTATGAAAAGGGCCGTGAGGTCCGTGGCTTCGAAGGTGGCGTGCAGCAGGCCGTGATGGCCATCCTCGCGAGCCCCAAGTTCCTGTACCGCGTGGAAGGCGTTCCCGCCGATGCGCAGCCGGGCAAGATCTATCGCATCAGCGACGTGGAGCTTGCGTCGCGCCTGTCGTTCTTCCTCTGGAGCCAGGGCCCGGACAAGGAACTGCTGGATGCGGCCATCGCCGGCAAGCTGCGCGACCAGGCTGAAGTCGATCGGCAGGTGAAGCGCATGCTTGCCGATCCACGCTCGAAGTCACTGACCACGAGCTTCGCGGATCAATGGTTCACGGTCGACGAGATCGATGCAATCGAGCCCGATCCCGCGCTGTTCCCCGAGTTCGACGGCCAGCTGCGTCGCGCCTTCCGCGAGGAGATGGAGCTCTTCGTGAACAGCGTGTTCTCGGAAGACCAGAACGTCATCAACCTGCTCACCGCGGACTACACGTACGTGAATGAGCGCCTGGCCCAGCACTACGGCATACCGAACGTGCGGGGCGATCGCTTCCGCCGCGTGCAGCTGACGCACCCGTATCGATACGGCGTCCTCGGCAAGGGCGCGTTCCTCATGGGCATGTCCTACGCCAACCGCACGTCACCCGTGCGCCGTGGCGCCTGGATCCTGGAGCAGATCACCGGCACGCCGCCGCACGCACCGCCGCCGGGTGTCGAGGCGCTCAAGGAGAACATGGATGGGCAGAGGGCGCAGACCGTGCGCGAGCGCATGGTCGCGCACCGTGAGAACCCGACGTGCAACTCCTGCCACGGCATCATCGATCCGATCGGCTTCTCGTTCGAGAACTTCAACGCCATCGGCCAGTGGCGCGAAAAGGATCGCGAGACCGGCACGCCGGTCGAAGTCGCGGACACGATTCACGGCGAGAAGATCAACGGCCCGGTCGACCTGCGCAACATGATCCTGCGCCGGCCGGATCAGTTCGTGCAGACGCTCACCATCAAGCTCATGACTTATGCGCTCGGCCGTGGCGTCGAAGCGCATGACATGCCGACCGTGCGAGCGATCGTGCGCGAGGCCGCGAAGCACGACTACCGGTTCTCCTCCATCGTGACGGGCATCGTGAACAGCGACCCGTTCATGAAGCAGATGATTCCGGCGGCGCCGCCGCCCGCGGACGTGAAGACCGCGGACGCGTCGCATTGATCGGGTTTGAGGAATTGCTCGAGTTGAAGTTGAACTGAGGACTGCGGGATGTTTATCACCAAGAAGCACATTTCACGCCGCACGGTGTTACGCGGAGTGGGCGCGGCCATCGCCCTGCCGCTGCTCGATGCGATGGTCCCGGCCAGCACCGCGATCGCCAAGACCGCCGCGAAGGCTGCGCCGCGGCTGGCCTTCATCTACTTCCCGCACGGCGCGATCATGGAGAAGTGGACGCCGCAGGGGGAGGGCTCGAACTGGGAGCTGTCCCCGATCCTGACTCCGCTCAAGGACTTCAAGCAGCAGCTAACGGTGATCAGCGGGCTCGGCAACCGTCCAGGCGAAAGCCAGGCGGTGCACGCCATCGTGCCGGCCACGTGGCTCTCCTGCGTGCACCCGAAGATGGGCCAGGAGCCGCACATGGCGCCCACCTGCGACCAGATCGCCGCGCTCGCCATCGGGCAGGATACGCCGTTGCCCTCCCTCGAGATCGCGACGGAATCGCAGGGCGGCGGTGGCTCGTGCGATCGTGACTACGGCTGCAACTACTCAGGCACCATCTCGTACCGCACGGTCTCGACGCCGCTGCCGATGGAATACAACCCGCGCAAGCTGTTCCAGCGTCTCTTCGGGCGCGGTGACACGCCGGAAGAGCGCAGGCAGCTCACGTCCCAATACAGCAGCGTGCTCGACATGGTGGCCGACGATGCCGCGTCCCTGCAGAAGCGCCTGGGCCCCCGCGACAAGGCGATGCTGAGCGATTACCTCGAAACGGTGCGCGAGCTCGAGCGCCGCGTGCAGAAGACCGAGGCGCAGGATCTTTCCAAGCTGAAGCTGCCCGAGGTGCCGGTCGGCATCCCGGAAAACTTCGACGCGCACCTGAACCTGATGTTCGACATGGCTGGCCTTGCCTGGCAGGGCAACCTCACGCGCATCGTGAACTACATGATGGCGGCGGAAGTGAGCGGCCGGACGTACAACAACATCGGCGTGCCCGACGCCTTCCACGCCGTTTCGCATCACGCGAACGATCCGGTGAAGAAGGAAAAGCTGGTCAAGATCCAGACGTACCACACCACGGTGCTGGCGAAGTGGCTGAAGAAACTCTCCGAGACGCCGGATGGCGATGCGGGCTCGATGCTCGACAACGCGATCATTCTGTACGGCTCGAACATGAGCAACAGCGACCGCCACAATCAGTTCCCGCTGCCCACCGCGCTCATCGGCGGCGGCTGCGGCAAGCTGAAGGGCAACCAGCACCTGCGCTACCCGGACCACACGCCGCTCGCGAACGTGCTGCTCACCATTCTGGAGCGTGCCGGAGTGCCCGCCGAGAAGATCGGCGACAGCACCGGCAAGCTGGTCGAGGTCTGAGCACGAACATGACGCGCAAGCTAGTTGCCGCCACCGTTACCGCGCTCGTTTCGCCGCTGCTGGCCTGGTCCGCGCTGGCCGCCGATGCGTCGCTCGCGATCGCCCTGAAGCACAACGATCGCGACACTGCGCTCCAGCTCCTGGCGCAGAAGGCGGATGTGAACGCGGCGGAGTCCGATGGCACTACCCCGCTGCACTGGGCGGTTTACCAGAACGATGCGGATCTCGTGGACCGGCTCCTCAAGGCCGGCGCCGACGTGAACGTGATGAACGAGTACGGCTCGACGCCGCTCGCGGAAGCCGCCACCACCGGCAACACCGCCGTCATCGAGAAGCTGCTGAAGGCCGGTGCCGACCCGGAAAGCCCCAACGCCGACGGCCAGACCGCGCTGATGGTCGTGGCACGCACGTCGAACCTGGCCGCCGCCACCGCGCTTCTGAAGAACAAGGCGAACGTGAATGCCATGGAAAAGTGGCACGGCCAGACGGCGCTCATGTGGGCCGCGGCGGAGCAGCAGCCGGAGATGGTGAAGCTCCTCATCAAGCACGGCGCCGATGTCAACGCGCGGTCCCTGGTGAACAACTGGCAGCGGCAGGTCACGGCCGAGCCGCGCGCGCAGGTGCGCCCGCCCGGCGGGCTCACGCCCTTGATCTACGCTTCGCGTGAAGGCTGCCTCGAGTGCGTGAAGGCGCTCGTGAAGGCGAAAGCGAATCTCGACATGGCGGATCCCGAGAGCGTCACCCCGCTCATCGTCGCGATCACCAACTTCCATTTCGATGTCGCGAAGTTCCTGATCGAGAGCGGCGCGAACGTCAACAAATGGGACTGGTGGGGGCGCACGCCGCTCTACTGCGCGGTGGATCTCAACACGATCCCGCACGGCGGCCGGCCGGATCGCATGTCGCTCGATGAAACGACGAGCCTGCACCTGATCGAGCTGCTGCTCGACAAGGGCGCCAATCCAAACGCGCGGCTGAAGCTGTTTCCGCCGTATCGTGCGCTCGGCCCGGATCGTGGCGCTGACATGCTGCTGACGATGGACGCGACCCCGCTGCTGCGCGCGGCAAAGGCGGGCGACGTGCCCGCCATCAAGCTGCTGCTCGCGCACGGTGCCGATCCGAACATTCCGCAGCTCTGGGGTGTTACGCCCTTGATGGCGGCCGCGAACTTCGCCTCGAACGAGATCGACACGCGCGGTCGCTTCAAGACGCAGGCGGAGGCGATCGAGTCGATCAAGCTGCTGGCCGCCGCCGGTGCGGACGTCAACGCCAGAGACGAGCGGCAGGGCGGCACAGCGCTGCACGCCGCGGCCCTCTGGGGCTGGGATGACGTTGTGAAAGAACTCGTCGCGCTGAAAGCCGACATCAACGCGAAGGACAAGAAGGGCATGACGCCCTATGACGCCGCGCTGGGCCGTGCAGGCGGCCATGGCCGCGGCGGCACCCGCATCGAGATCCGCAAGAGCACGGCCGCGCTCATCAAGCAGATGGGCGGAGTCGGTGTCTCCGACCAGCCCGCCGCCACGCCCTGATCCCTCCCGCCTATACTCGCCCGGGCCACTTGCGGCTCGGGCGAGGAACTTGGGGCGCGCCATACAGGCACAACAGGCGAGGGGTCTTCCGCCGTCGTGCCAGTTCTTCGAAGGCGTGAGCCCGTTCCC